>JBFWQE010000031.1:4958-42864 GCA_050249615.1 Vicinamibacterales bacterium | reverse complement strand
TGTTCGCACCTGCCCGCACCCGTTCGCACCCGCCCGCACCTGTTCGCACCCGCCCGCACCCGTTCGCACCCGCCCGCACCTGTTCGCACCCGCCCGCACCTGTTCGCACCCGCCCGCACCTATACTGGAGGGATGCCGCCCATCGATGTCGACGCGACCGTGATCGCCAACCGGCGGCTGTCGCGCGACTACAACGTGCTCACGCTCTCGGCCGCCGAGGTCGGCGCGCGCACCCGGGCGGGACAATTCGTCATGGTGCGGCCCACCGGCATGACCGAGACGCTGTTGCGCCGGCCGTTCTCGGTCTTCGAGGTCGTCCGCGACGCTCACGGCACCCCCACCGCCATCACCATCCTCAACAAGCGCGCCGGCCGCACCACGAACCGCCTCTACGAGGCCGAGCCCGGGGAGCGCATCGCCTGCCTGGGGCCGCTGGGCCGTCCCTTCACCCCCGTCGCGGCCCCGACGGAAGCCCTGATGGTGGCGGGCGGTGTGGGGCTGGCGCCCTTCGCCACCCTCGCCGAGGCGCTGGCCGCCGCCGGCACGCCCGGCACGCTCTTCTACGGCGCGCGCTCGGGGCAGGAGCTCTTCCACCTCGATTTCTTCGAGCGCCTGGGGGTCACGCTCGTCCTCGCCACCGAGGACGGATCGCGCGGCGAGCGCGGCCGCGTCACCCAGCCCCTGGACCGCGCCCTCGAGACGCGTGCGCCGGGCAGCGCGATGATCTATGCGTGCGGGCCCGAGCCCATGCTGGCGGCGGTGGCCGGGGTGGCCGGGCGCCATCGCCAGCCTTGCGAGGTCTCGGTCGAGCGGACCATGGGCTGTGGCCTGGGCGGCTGCTACAGCTGCGTCATCAAGGTGAAGCACGGCGCCGAGCCCGCGCATTTCGTGCGCTCGTGCATTTCCGGCCCCGTCTTCGACGGCGCCGAGATCGTGTGGGACTGATGGCGAAAGACCTTTCCGTCCGCATCGGATCGCTGGAACTGCCCAACCCGCTGATCGCGGCCAGCGGCTGCTTCGGATACGGCCTCGAGTACGACGAGATCGTGGACCTGTCGGCGCTCGGGGGCGTGTGCGTCAAGGGACTGTTCATGACCGAGCGCGAGGGACATCCGCCCCCGCGCATCGTCGAAACCCCCGCCGGCATGATCAACGCCATCGGCCTGCAGGGCATCGGGGTGCACCGCTTCGTGAAGGAGAAGCTGCCGCTGCTCCGCGAGCGCGGTGCGCGGGTCTTCGTCAACGTCTGCGGCACCACCGTGGACGAGTACGTCGAGGTGAGCCGGGTGCTGAGCCAGGCCGAGGGCGTCGCAGCTCTCGAGCTGAACATCTCGTGTCCCAACATCAAGGAGGGTGGCATCCAGTTCGGGTGCAGCCTCGTCGGCACTGGAGCCGTGGTCTCGGCCGTCCGCAAGGCCACGCACCTGCCGGTCATCCCGAAGCTCACGCCCAATGTGACCGACGTCCCGTCCTTCGCGCGCGCGGCCGAGGACTCGGGCGCCGACGCGGTGTCCCTGGTGAACACCTTCCTGGCGATGGCCATCGATGTCGAGACGCGCCGGCCCACCATCACGAACGTCCTGGGCGGCCTGAGCGGCCCGGCCATCCGACCCATCGCCGTCCGCATGGTCTGGGAGTGCGCCCAGGAGGTGAGGATCCCGATCATCGGGATGGGAGGCATCACCAACGCCCGCGACACGCTGGAGTTCATGCTCGCGGGAGCCACCGCGGTGCAGATTGGCACGGCCAACTTCGCCGACCCCTTCGTCTGGTCGAAGGTCCTGGCCGGGCTGGAGGACTACCTCGAGCGACACGGCATCGACCGGCTCGCCGACCTCATCGGCGCCTTCGACCCGACGCCCCCGAAGGCGGTGCACGCATGAACCGGATCCTGGTCGCGCTCGACGTGGACTCGCGGGCGAAGGCGCTGGGCCTGGCCGACACGCTCCGCGGCGCCGTCGCCGGCTACAAGATCGGCAAGCAGCTGTTCACGGCCGAGGGCCCGGACATCGTGCGGGCGCTCGCCTCGCGCGGGGACCGCGTGTTCCTCGACCTGAAGTTCCACGACATCCCGAACACCGTGGCAGGCGCCGTCTCGTCGGCCGTCGCCACCGGCGCATGGATGATCAACGTGCACGCGTCCGGCGGCTCGGCCATGATGCGCGCCGCCGCTGAGGCCGCGACGAACGCGGCGGCCGCGCGCGGCACGGCGCGGCCGCTCGTCATCGGCGTGACGGTTCTCACGAGCATGGACGAGGCGGCACTGGCGGAGGTCGGCACCTCGCGCCCCGTCATGGAGCAGGTGGTGCACCTGGCGAGGCTCGCAAAGGGCGCAGGACTGGATGGTGTCGTGGCCTCGCCGCTCGAGATCGCGGCCATCCGCGCCGCCTGCGGGCCCGATTTCGTCATCGTGACGCCAGGCATCCGGCCCGCCGGCCAGGCTGGCCGGGACGACCAGGCGCGGACGCTCACGCCGCCAGAGGCGGTCGCTGCGGGGGCCACTTACCTGGTGATCGGCCGTCCCATCACCGCAGCGGCAGACCCACGGGCCGCCGCCGAGGCCATCGCGGCCGAAACGGCCTGACCGGCACAGCGAAGACGGCGGACGAACAAAGGGCCGGGTCCCGCGAGGGGCCCGGCCCTTCTTCATGCACGTGCCGCCGGGACTGAAGTCCCGGCTCCAGTGACCTTCCGGACGCAGCGCCGGGGCTTCAGCCCCGGCGTCCTGGCGTCACTTCGCGGTGAAGACGAAGTGGCCGCGGCGGTTCTGCTGCCAGCAGGTCTCGTTCGACTCGGTGCAGAAGGGCGACTCCTTGCCCTTCGACACGACGTTGATCCGATCGGCGGCGATGCCGAGGCCCACGAGGTACTCCATGACGGCATTCGCACGGCGCGTGCCGAGCCCGAGGTTGTACTCCGCGGTGCCGCGCTCGTCGCAGTGCCCCTCGATGTTGATCCGGGTGCTGGTCCAGCGCTTCAGGAACTCCGCATTCTTCGCCAGCGCCGCGCGCGCGTCGTCGCGGATCGCGGACTGATCGAAGTCGAAGAACACGTCACCCAGCGGCCGCTCGGCATTCAGCTGGTCCAGCGTCTTCTGCGCGAAGATCTGCTCCTCGGTGAGCGGCGCCGGCGGCGGCGGCGGCGGTGGTGGTGGCGGCGGTGGTGGCGGCGGTGGCGGAGCCGGTGCAGCCGGTGGTGGCGCCGGCGGTTCCGGCGCGGGAGGCGGGGTCTTCGCGCATGCTGCCGCGCCGATCGAGAGCACGAGAGCGAGCGACGTGATCTGAAGGGTCCGTCGGATCATGCGAGCGAGAATACGGCGTGTTTTCCAGCGGTGTCAACGCAAACCGACCGGATTGACCGAAATATCGAACACGCGCAGGCCCAATCGACGACGGTCCGAACCGCCTCCCCGCTCGGCGGGCACGAAGGTCTGTGCAGTTTCGATCGTGATGGCGCCGCCGGAGGACTCGAGTGCCTCGAGCGGCACGTCGAACGACCAGTGGGTGTCCGCGCCGATGGTCGAGGTTGCGAGCTCGCGACCGCCGGCGATGGCCTTCACCTGGCTGGAAGCATCGAAATATGTCAGCGGAGACTCGATTTCGAAATCGACGCGCACCGCGGTGGTCGCGCCCACCACGCGCAGCGTGGCACGCTCGCTCGTCCAGTGCCAGATGCCGAGCCGCGGCGTGTATTCGGCTTCGTGCCAGCCCTCGCCGAGCCCCCACATCAGGGTGCCGTGCGGCTGCAGATCGAACTGCTCGACGGCCGTCGGAATCGAGGCCCCCCCGGGTGCCGCGGCCGACTGCAGGGTGAGCGCCGCGAAGGGCCCGTCGCCCCCGAGCGTGCCCTCCGGAAGATCGACCGTCCGCAGGAAGAAACCGGGCGCCGCGTCCCACTCCTCGACCGGCCGGCCGTCGACGGCCATCGTGAAGCGCGCGGGCGGGTCGCCGGCGCCCGCGAGGTTGCGGCCGCCGACCAGCACGCGCTGGGCCCGCGGATCGCGGCGCACGCGCGCGACGATCGGTCCCAGGTGCGGCCCCCGCCCCATCAACCGAGCCATGCCCGCCGTCTCGGGCGTCAGCGCCCATCCTTCCTCCGCAAACCACCGCGGAGGCGACATGCGCACCCAGTCCACGGCCGCCGGCCGCATGTCGCCGAAGATGCGCCGCGAAGCGGGCGCCCAGCGGATCCGCTGCACGTCGCGCCGGCTCTGCGGGTCGAAGAGCGCCAGGTCGGTGCGGCGTGGGTCCGCCAGGAACCACACGGGGCCTCCCTGCCCGTTCCTCCAGAACGCGGCCAGTTCGAGCCACTCGCGGCGGGGAGGCGATGGCAGCACCGGCGTCACGTCCACCCTCTCGGCCTGCAGCGGCCGCTGGAACGTCTGGTGCATCGCCAGCGCCGCGGGAGGCGCGGCCGCGGCTTCGGCATTCATCGCCGCGACGACCCGAACGGCGGGCGCGGGCTGAGCGGCGTACTCGACCAGCGTCGGCGCCGCCAGCGCGACGGCCCACGACGTGAGCACGGCGGCGACCGGCGCCACCGCGCGCGCGGACACGAAGCCCACTCCGCGAACGGCGAGGTAGGACACCACCGGCACCAGCGGCGTCGCGTACCGCGTGAAGGCCGTGTCCTGGAACAGCAGGTGGAACACCAGGTACGGGAGGCTCATGCCGGAGACGACCGCCAGCGTGCGGCGTTCCCTGACGACGAGGCCCAGGGCGCCGCCGGCCGCCAGCGCCAGCACGACCGACGCGAGCGGCACCGAGTCCCACGGGTCCACGAACGTGTGGACCAGGGCCATCACCACGAGGCGCGGCGCCGGGTTCGTGTAGAGCATCTCGCCGCTGGCGAAGTCCTCGCCGGCCTGCGTGCCCAGCGCGGCCAGGTAGGGCCCCGGTCCGCCGCTCGCGACCAGCAGCGGCACGGCCCATGCCAGCGCGCCGATGGCGAACGTCATCGCCGCGCCGATGATGGCACCCGCCACTCCCCTGCCGATGCGATCCACCAGCACGACGCCGAGGAGCGGCACGGTGTACCAGAAGGTCTGCGTGCGCAGCCCGACGGCCACCCCCGCGACGAGGGCACCGAGAACGATCATGCGCCCCGACGCGGCCAGCGTCTCGGGCGACATCCGCGAGTCGCCGTCGTCCGGCGTCGTCTGCCACCACCATGCCGTGAGGAAGCACGCCTGTGCGGCCAGCGCCATCGCCAGGCCCGGCAGGTCGCTCATGGGCCGGATGGCCAGCGCCCACACCATCGGGCACGTGAGCGTGAGCGCGGTGGCGGCCAGCGCCGGCACGTCGAGCGTGTCCCACGGGCGCCCCTCTGCGCGAACGGCGCGGGGCGCGGCAAACACGCGGTACAGCACGAACGTGGACGCGATGGCGGCCAGCAGGGACAGAATCGACAGCGCGCGCGCCTCGATGACGGACTGGCCATCGCCTCCCGCGAGCGGCGTCGTCGCCGTGACGACGGCCTTGCCCAGGGCGATGTAGACGGGATAGCCCGGCGGGTGCGGGCGGTGATCGGCGACGTCGAAATCGCGCAGGCCGAGCGCGAAGTTCACCGAGTCGATGTCTTCCAGGCTGGTGGCGATGAACGGCAGGTGTGCCAGCCCGACGGCCAGGGCCAGCGCGACGAGCGCGCGGCGCGGGCTCACGGCACGGGCCGCAGGCTGAGCGCCTCGTTGAGGCTGCCCAGCCGGTAGCCCTGCAGATCCAGGCTCACGTACTGGTAGCCCAGCGCCTTCAGGTCCGTGACGAGGCGCTCGTTGACGCCGGGCTCGAGCGCGCGCGCCATCTCGCCGCGCGCGATCTCCAGGCGGGCCGTGACATCGTGGTGGCGCACGCGGAACACGCGGAAGCCCAGCGCCCGCACCGCGTCTTCGGCGCGCTCGATCTGCCGCAGCTTCTCGCGCGTGACCTCGCTGCCGTACGGGATGCGGGACGACAGGCACGCCGAGGCGGGCTCGTCCCACGTGCTCATGCCGGCGCGGCGCGCCAGCTCGCGGATCTCGTCCTTGGTGAGGTCCGCGTCGTCCAGGGGGCTCAGCACGCCGTGCTCGCGTGCGGCCTGCCGGCCGGGCCGGTAGTCGCCGCGGTCGTCGGCGTTGCTGCCGTCCACGACGTGCGCGAAGCCCCGCGCGCGGGCCGTCGCGGCGAGGTGCACGTACAGCTCGTCCTTGCAGAAATAGCAGCGGTTGGACGGATTGGCCCGGTACTCGGGGCGGTCGATCTCCCCGGTTTCGATGAACTCGTGGCGAAGCGAGAACTCGCGGGCCACGCGCAACGCCAGCTGCCGGTGTGTTTCGGGGTAGCTCGCGCTGGCGGCCGTGATGGCCAGGGCACGCGGGCCCAGGACACGGGCCGCGGTAACGGCCAGGAAGGCGCTGTCGACGCCCCCGCTGAACGCGACGATGACGGATCCGAGATCGGCGAGCCGGGCCTCGAGGCGGGCGGCCTTCCGGCCGACGGCGTCAGTCTTCGTCGTCGAGGTCCTCGTCCTCGTCGTCGTCTTCGTCGAGATCCTCATCCTCGTCCTCGACGTCGTCCTCGTCCTCGTCCTCGTCGTCCAGATCGTCGTCGTCGGCGACTTCGAGCTCGAGGGGCGAGTCGCTGGCCACGCGGAGCAGAGAACCGCACTCCGAGCAGGTGAGCTCGTCACCGATGTCGACGTCCATTTCGTCGATGTCGATGGCGGAATCGCACTCGGGACAGATGGCAGACATGAAAAAGGCTCCTTGCGGCCAATAAACCTGAAGGGATTATATACTCACGGGCGTATGACGTCATCTGCCGGACCGGGAAAGACGGTGCTGATCGCAGACGACACGCCCTTCGTCCGCGAACGCTTCATGGCGGCGATCGAGGGCGCGGGCCACCGCGCGACATTTGCCCGGAGCGCGGCGGAACTGCTCGCGCGCGTGCGCGCCGACCTGGAGGACATCGACCTGCTCCTGGTCGACCTGAAGCTGCCCCATCAGTCCGGCGTCGAGCTCATCCGGGCCGTGCGGAAGCTCGATGGCGGGCGCCTCCCCATCCTGGTGTTCAGCGGGACCGTGTCGAGCGCGGACGAGGTGCGGGACCTGGCCGCCCTCGGGGTGAGCGGCTACATCAACGAGTACAGCGCGGCGCAGCACATCCTGCCGGCGCTCGCGCCGCACCTGTTCCCCGACAACTTCAACCGGCGCGGCTCGCCCCGCCTGGTGCTGGGCATTCCCATCGCCTATCGCGCGGGCGGCACCATCGCCGCGGCGCTCACGCTGAACATCAACCGCGGCGGCATGGCCATCCGCACCACCAGCCCGCTGGATCGCGACACGGACGTGAAGCTGCGCTTCCGCCTGCCGGGCTCGAAGAAGGATATCGACCTCGACGCGCGTGTCTGCTGGAGCGACGCCAAGTCGGGCATGGGCCTGTGCTTCACCCGCGTGGACGCGTCGGACCAGACGGCCATCGACGATTTCGTGGACGCCCACTTCGCGGAGGACAGGGTGAAGCCCGAAGCCGCTGCCGAGCAGGCGGATCCGAAGGGCGAGTGAGCCGCGCACGGCGCGAGCGCGTCACGGAAGTCGAAGGGCGCGGAAAACACGAAGCGGAGCGAGGCGAGAACTCGTGTTCCGTTGTTTCTCGTCCCCTTCGCGTGGCTTCGTGTTCCCGTGACGCCAACCCCCCGCTACTCGAACTTGCGTAGCCGCAGCGCGTTGGCCAGGACGATGACCGACGCCCCGGTGTCGGCCAGGACGGCCATCCAGAGCGTGGCCACGCCCGCGGCCGCGGCCACCACGAACGCCGCCTTCAGCCCGAGCGCGATGGCCACGTTCACCCGCACGTTCCGCACCGTCGCGCGGCTCAGCCGAATCGCGTAGGGCACCTTCGCCAGGTCGTCCGTCATCAGCGCGATGTCGGCGGTCTCGATGGCCGCGTCGCTGCCGATCGCGCCCATGGCGATGCCCACATCGGCGGCGGCCAGGGCGGGCGCGTCGTTGATGCCGTCGCCGACCATGGCGATGCGGCCGCCGTTGCGCAGGCTGCGGATGGCGGCGACCTTGTCGGCCGGCAGCAGTTCGGCACGCACGTCGTCCACCCCGACGCGCGCGGCGACGGCCCGGGCCGTGGCGGCATGATCGCCGGTCAGCATCGCGACCGTCGCGATGCCCTCGCGGTGCAGGTCCGAGACGACCGCGCGCGCGGTGTCGCGCTCGCGATCCGCCACGCCGATGAGGCCAAGGGCCCGCCCGTCGCGGAGCACCACCACGGGTGACATGCCGGCCGCGACGATCCGGTCGGCACGCGCCGCGAGCTCGGGCTCGAGCCGCCGCTCCCCGTCGAGGATGCGCGGCGCCGCGCACAGCACGGCGACACCGTCGATGACGCCCTCCACGCCCAGGCCGGGAAGCGCCCGGACGGCAGCCGCGCGGGGCGGCGCGATGCCGCGGTCCCGGGCGGCCCGGACGATGGCCGTGGCCACGGGATGTTCCGAGTGCTGCTCGACCGCCGCGGCCAGGCGCAGCAGCTCCTCCTCACCCGTGCCGTCCAGCAGTTCCATCGTGCCGACGGCGATCTCGCCCCGCGTGAGGGTCCCGGTCTTGTCGAAGGCGAGCGCGGACACGCCCGCGAGGCGCTCGAGAGAGGCGCCGCCCTTGATGAGCACGCCGTGCCGGGCCGCGCCGGCCAGCGCCGAGACCATCGACACCGGCGTCGAGATGACCAGCGCGCACGGGCACGCCACCACCAGCACGACGAGCGCACGGTACACCCAGGTGCCCGCGTCGCCGCCCGCCAGTGTCGGTACCACGCCGATGAGCAGGGCGAGCACCACGACGGCCGGCGTGTACCACGCCGCGAAGCGGTCGATGAACTGCTGCACCGGCGCGCGCTCGGATTGCGCGTGCTCCACGAGGTGGATGATCCGCGCCAGCGTCGTGTCGTCGCGGCGGCGCGTCACGCTGATCGTGAGGGCGCCATGGCCGTTGATGGTGCCGGCAAAGACGTCGTCGCCCGCCGCCTTCTCGACGGGCACCGATTCGCCGGTGATGGGCGCCTGGTTGACGTCCGAGCGCCCGTCCAGCACCGTCCCGTCGAGCGGGACGCGTTCCCCGGGCGCCACGCGGATGGTCTGCCCCGGCGCGACGGCGTCGACGGGCACCAGGCGCTCGGCCCCGTGCTCCTCGAGGCGCGCCTGCAGGGGCGTGAGGTCGAGCAGCGACCGGATGGCCCGGCGGGCCCGCTCGACGCTCCGCGATTCGAGCCACTGTGCCACGGCGAAGAGGAACACCACCATGGCGGCCTCTTCCCATTCCCCGATGACGATGGCGCCCGCGACGGCGATGACCATCAGCGCGTTGATGTCGAGCGAGCCGCGGCCGAGCGCCGTCCACGCCCGGCGTGCCGGGAAGACGACGCCCGCGGCGACGGCGGCGAGGAAGAGCGGCTGCGACCACGCCGGGGCGCCCCACACGAGGTCGGCGAGGCATCCGATGCCGAGGAGCACGGCCGCCAGGGTGGCCAGCACGCCGCGCGAGCGCGCCGCCGTGGACCGCGGCGGTTCCACTGCGCAGTGATCGCAGCCGACCGCGGCCTCGTGGGCGTGGGCGCTCACCGCGCGCTCCGGGCCCGCGCGGCCCGCCGCACCGAGGGACGCGCCGGCGCCTCCCCCACGTGCTTCAGGCCCTGCTTCAGCAGGTCCACGACGTGCAGGTCGTCGAGCGCGTAGAAGACCATGCGCCCTTCGCGCCGGGCGCGGACGAGCCGCAGGCCCCGCAGGAGCCGCAGCTGGTGCGAGACCGCCGATTGCGAGAGCGACAGCACCGCGGCCAGGTCGCAGACGCAGAGCTCGCCGTGCGACAGCACGTCCAGGATGCGCACCCGCGTCGGATCCCCCAGGGCGCGGAAGGTGTCGGCCAGGCCGGTGACGGCGTCGGCGCCGACCAGCGCCGCGCGCAGCCGCCTCACGCGGGCCAGGTCGATCTGGATGACGTCGCAGGAATCGGCAGGTTTGAACATATGAGCAGGTGTTCATATGTTAGCGGGTTGGGTGCACGGGTGCAAGGGTGCAGGAAACCCTCCCGCGGCAAAGCCGCGGGCCCACCGCGCCGCAGGCGCGGCCCACCCGAAGGGCCTACCGCCCGCAGGGCGGCCTACCCGAAGGGCCTGCCGCGCCCCCAGGGGCGGCCCCTCGTCAGGGCACCAGGACCAGCCGATGCGCGCGCGCCTGGAGCACCGCGTCCCGCGAGTAGGCGTGGGGGCGGTACTGACCCGTGCGCCAGAGCTCGTTCTGGTCGAAGTGGTAGGGGCTGAGGATGTGGCCCGACTGGCCCGTGGGCAGCACCACGCGCGAGCCGTCCCAGCCGCCGACGTCGAGGACCTGGCGCCACGACGGATATTCCCACGCCCCGAAGGGCCGCAGGCGGTTCCAGCTCACGCGCATGACCGTGGTGCCGTCGCCGGTCACGGGCACCGGCCCCCGGCTCAGGAGCCAGGACAGGGCCCATGAGCCCTCGCCGAGCGCATGCTCGAAGCGGATGGCGTGCACGCGGTCCCACGCCCGGCCCGATCCGTTGCCGAACTCGGCGCTCACCCGCTCGGCGGCGTCCCGCGCCGCCAGCACGAAGATGTCGTCGCGGTTCTCGCGCTTCTCCACGGTCGCAATGTCGTCGAACCACCGCGACTGCCGCTCGTCGATGATGGCGTGCAGGCCCGCCGGGCGCTCGCCGCCGGCCCACTGGTAGAACACGCGGAACAGCGGCTCGTCCATCTCGTCCACGAACGTCCGCCGCCACACGGCGTCCTCGAACGCCTGGTACAACGTCACCACCGGGCGGGCGTCCACCACCTGATCCCACGCGGCCAGTTCCGCCAGCGCCTCGATGGCAGAAGCCTCCGCATTCTGGGCCTTCGCCGACGCGAGCGCCTGCGCGACGCCCGCCAGCACGCGCGCCGCGGACGCACTCTTGACGTCGTTCTGCAGCGCGGTCATCTGTTCCACGCCCAGCCCGCGTCCGTCCGCCAGCGCCTCCTGCAGGCGCACGGCGCGATAGGGTGCGGCCCAGTCGCGCGTGATCAGCGTGCCCGGCAACCGATCGACCTCGTTGTTGGCCGATGCCAGATATCCGGCCGCGGGGTTCAGCACGCGCGGCAGCGCCGGGGCCGCCGCGCCCTCCGCCCAGCCCGCGCTCGAGGCGCCGACCACCGGCATCGTGCCGTCCCCGCTCGTCCGCACGGGCACCCGGCCGCTCAGGGCATAGCCGATGTTCCCGTCCACGTCCGCGTAAACCACGTTCTGGGATGGGACGTCGAAGCGGTCGATCGCGGCCAGGAAGCTGGCCCAGTCCGTGGCGCGGTTGAGCGCTTCGAAACTGCCCAGCACGTCCGCGCCCGGAGCCAGCCACCGGAGCGCATAAGCCTGGACCTGCCGCTGCGATGCACCCTCGCCTTCACTGCCCGGGGTCGTCCACGCCGGTGGCGCGTCCCAGTCGAGCGACGGTTCCGCGTAGACGGGCCCGTGCTTGGTCTCCCAGATGTCGTAGGGTTCGGGCTGCCCGCGTCCACGCACGGGAATCTCGACGCGCGTCACCCGCGCCGGCTGCCAGCCGCCAGACGCCAGGTAGCGCTGGCGCGAAATATCGATGCGCTCGAGGTACAGGTCCTGTATGTCGGCGCCCGAATTGGTGAAGCCCCACGCGATGCGCGAGTTGTGGCCGATGATCACGAACGGCACGCCCGGCAGCGTGACGCCGGTCACGTCGAGGCCCGCCGCCACGAGGTGCATCTCGTACCACGTCGCCGGGAACTCGACGAGCAGGTGCGGATCGTTGGCCAGGATGGGCCGCCCCGTGGCGGTCCGCTGGCCGGAGACCACCCAGTTGTTGCTGTTGCCGCGCCTGGCCATCGGACGGAGCCACTCGAGCCCCGCCGGCCAGTCGCGATCCGTCCGCAGGCCGGCCCGCTCGCCTCCGAGGAAGTCGGTCGCGGGCACATCCGGTGCGACGCCGGCCGGTTGCGCCGCGCCGGCAGCCACGCTCCCGGCGGCCGCGGCCGTCGGGGCTGAAGCCCCGTCGCTCGGTACCGCGACCTCCGGCCCCGGCACGACACGCCGGTCCCGTTCCGCCAGCACGGTCGGCCCGTCCGACGGATAGCGTCCTCCCAGCTGGCGGGCCGCCCCCTCCCCGAGCTTCGCCGCAATGGCAGCCCGCACGAGCTCGCTCTGGTGGTTCTCCGCCAGGCGCCAGGCGAGCAGGCGCGCCACGGCCAGCGAGTCCACGGGCGTCCATTCCGCCGGGGTGATCCCCAGCAGCTGCATTTCGAGCGGTCGCTGCCTGGAGCTCAGCCGGCCCGCCACCGCGTTCACGCCGGCCGCGTACCGCTCGAGCGCCGTGCGCGCCTCGGGCCCGAGCCGGGACCACTCGGCCTCAGCGCCGGCCCGCAGGCCGAGGGAGAGGAACCGCTTGTCGATGGGCAGCGTGGACTCGCCCATCACCTCGGAGAGCCGGCCGCCCGTGACGCGCCGGTACAGCTCCATCTGCCAGAGGCGGTCGCGCGCGTGCATGACGCCCGCGGCGAACCAGGCGTCCTCGGGATCACGGGCGTACACGTGCGGCACGCCGTGGTCGTCGAAGATCACCTCGACGGGATCGGTCAGGCCGGCGACCCCCAGTTCGCCGTCCAAAGTGGGAAGCGACTGCCTGGCCCACCACCACGCGCCGCCACCGAGGGCGACCAGGAGGACCAGCAGTCCAGACGTGATCAGGCGCTTCAACGTGCGTCGGCTCCCCGGGACGATCTTGCCGCCCCGTAGCGGTTCGACTAGGATGGGGGGCTGGCGACACTATGTGACGCCGGGTCTAGAGCTTACACCGTTTTCCCAAGCATCGGAGCGCAACCGTGATCGAGGTGGACCACCTCTCCAAACGCTACGGGCCTTTCACCGCCGTGGACGATGTGAGTTTTCGTGTCGAATCGGGTCAGATCCTGGGCTTCCTGGGTCCCAATGGTGCCGGGAAGACCACGACAATGCGCATAATTACCGGGTATATGCCGGCCACCAGCGGCAAGGCGATTGTCGCTGGCTACGACGTCTTCGAGCAGCCGCTCGAGGCGAAACGCCGCACCGGCTATCTGCCGGAGACCCCGCCGCTCTACCCGGACATGACGGTCCGCGAGTACCTGACCTTCGTCGCGAAGATCAAGGGCATCCGCTCGCATGTCAAGGACCGCGTGGGCGAGGTGATGAAGCGGACCTGGGTGGCCGACATGGCCGACCGCCACTGCGGCAAGCTCTCGAAGGGCTACAGGCAGCGGGTCGGGCTGGCGCAGGCCATCATCCACAACCCCGACGTGCTGGTCCTCGACGAGCCCACGGCGGGGCTGGATCCGAAGCAGATCATCGAGACCCGTCAGCTCATTCGCGAGCTCGCGGGCACGCACACCATCATCCTCAGCACGCACATCCTCCCCGAGGTGTCGCAGACCTGCCAGCGCGTGGTCATCATCAACAAGGGCCGCGTGGTGGCGGTCGACTCGCCCGAGAACCTCACCTCTCGCCTGCAGGGCGCGGCCACCATCTTCGTGCAGGCCGATGGCCCGGCGGCGGAGGTGCAGGGCGCGCTGCAGAACGTGCGCGGCGTGACCCGCGTGACCCAGTCCGAGCCGAAGGGCGACCTCGCCAGCTTCGAGGTGGACACGGAGAAGGGCGCCGACGTACGCCGGGATCTGGCCTCGGCCATCGTCACGCGCGGCTGGGGCCTGCTGGAGCTGCGGCCGATGCGCATGAGCCTCGAGGACATCTTCCTCAGCGTCATCACCGACGAGTCCGCCGAGGCGCCGGCGCCGCCCCCGGCGGAGGGCACGGACGAGGAGGTGGCCCATGCGTAACATCCTCGCGATTGCCGGCAAGGAGCTGCGCGGCTACTTCGCCTCGCCCATCGGCTACGTGCTCGTGGGCTTCTACGCGCTGCTCTTCGGCTGGTTCTTCTACACGCTGGTCGCGTTCTTCGAGCGCCAGAGCATGCAGATGGCAATGGGCGGCCCCGGCGGCTCGATGAACCTCAACCAGATGCTGGTGGCGCCGCTCCTGATGAACGCCACCGTCATCATGCTGCTGGTGTTCCCGCTCATCACCATGCGCACCTATGCGGAGGAGAAGCGCTCGGGCACCATCGAGCTCCTGCTCACCTCGCCGCTCACCGACTGGCAGATCATCCTCGGCAAGTTCCTCGGGGCCCTCGCCCTCTACGCCGTGATGCTGGCGGTGACGCTCGTCCACATGGCCATCCTCTTCGTCTTCGGCAACCCCGAGTGGAAGCCCATCGCCACCGGCTACCTCGGCCTGCTGCTGATGGGCGGCAGCTTCCTCTCGCTCGGGCTCTTCATCTCGAGCCTCACGAAGAACCAGATCGTCGCCGGCATGATCACCTTCTCGGTGTTCCTGCTCCTGTGGGTCATCAACTGGGTGTCGACCTTCGTCGGCCCGACGATGCAGACGGTGCTCAACCACCTGTCCATCACCGAGCACTTCGACGACTTCGCCAAGGGCATCATCGACACCAAGCACATCGTGTACTACCTGAGCTTCATCGCCATGGGCCTGTTCCTGACGATGAAGTCGGTGGACAGCGAACGGTGGAGAGGCTAAGGGCATGAGCACCGAAACCCAGAAGAAGGGCACGGGCGGGCCGACCGTGTTCGGCGTCATCGGATGGATTGGCACGCTGCTGGTCTTTGCCTCGGTGGCCATCCGGTTCCTGCGGCCCGAGTGGGCGCAGTACCAGCAGTACGCGGCGTGGGCCGGCCTGGCCCTGGTGCTGGTCTACCTGGGCGGCCAGTGGCGCGACATCGCCACGTTCTACCAGGGCCGCAGCGCGCGCTACGGCACGCTCTCCGTCGTCGGCGTGCTGGTGTTCGCCGGCATCCTGGTCGCCGTCAACTACCTGGCCTCGCGGCAGAACAAGCGGTGGGACCTGACGGCCAACCAGGTCTACAGCCTGTCCGAGCAGACCATCAAGATCCTCCGGAATCTCGACGCGCCGGTGAAGTTCACCGTGTTCGATCGCGAGCTGGCGCTCGACGGCTACCGGGATCGGCTCGAGGCCTACACCTACCAGTCGTCGCAGGTCTCGGCCGAGTACGTCGACCCCGAGAAGAACCCGCTGCGCGCGCGCGCGGCGCAGATCCAGTCGCTGGGAACCATCGTCATCGAGTACAAGGACCGCACCGAGCGCGCCACCAGCAGCGACGAGCAGGCCCTCGCCAACGCGCTCATCAAGGTGGTGACCGGCGCGGAGAAGAAGGTCTACTTCACGCAGGGCCACGGCGAGAAGGACACCGCCAACAGCGACCAGCGCAGCGGCTACAGCGCCGTCGCGAGCGCGCTCTCCGCCGACAACTACGGCGTGGACAAGCTGGTGCTCGTGCAGGCGAAGCAGGTGCCGGCCGACGCCACCGTCGTCATCATCGCGGGCCCGCAGACCGACTTCCTGCAGCCGGAGATCGACGCGCTGAAGCAGTACGTCGCGCGCGGCGGCAAGGTGCTGGCGCTGCTCGACCCGGTGGACGACCCGGCGCGGCCCGGCACGCCGCTGCTGAACGCCTTCCTCCGCGAGTGGGGCTTCGACATCGGCTCGAACATCGTGGTCGACGCCAGCGGCATCGGGCAGCTCCTCGGCACCGATGCATCGGTGCCGGTGGCGACCAGCTACCCCGCGCACCCGATCACCACCAACTTCCAGCTGATGACCGCCTACCCGCTCGCGCGGTCGGTGGCGCCGGTGGAAGGGGGCGTGGAGGGCCGCTTCCCGCAGTCCCTCGTGCAGACCAGCGCGCAGAGCTGGGCCGAAGCCGACATCGCCGCGCTCGCCAAGGGCGACGGCCGCGTGGAACTGAACGCGGACAAGGGCGACAAGCCCGGGCCCATCTCGCTGGCGGCGGCCGTGTCGGCGCCGGCCCCCGAGGCGCCCGCCCAGCCCGAGCCGAAGCCGGAAACGCCCGAGGGACAGGAGGCCCCCAAGCCCGAGTCGCGCCTGGCCGTCATCGGCGACTCGGACTTCATCTCCAACGGCGTGCTGGGCGTACAGGGCAACCGCGACTTCTTCATGAACACGGTGAACTGGCTGGCGCAGCAGGAGAACCTCATCGCCATCCGCCCGCGCGAACCCGAGGACCGGCGGCTCACGCTCACCGCCGATCAGCAGAGCCGCATCTTCTGGCTCTCGGTGATCCTCATCCCCGGCCTGGTCTTCGCGGCCGGCATCTATTCCTGGTACGGGAGGCGGTAACCATGCGAGGCCTGTGGTCCACGCTGGCGCTCGTCCTCGTCCTCGCGGGACTGGGCGCCTACATCTACTTCGTCGAGTCCGACAAGCCCGCGCCGGGGCTCGAGCCAAACGAGAAGGTGTTCGCGGTCGAGTCCGGCAGGATCCAGGAGGTGCGCGTCACCGCGGGCGGCGAGACCACGGTTCTCGTGAAGAAAGACGCCGGGTGGCAGATGACCGAGCCCACCGCGACCGAGGCCGACCCGACGGAGGCCTCCAGCCTGGTGACCAACATCGCGTCGCTGGAGACGAGCCGCGTGATCGAGGAGAACGCATCGGACCTCGCGCCCTACGGCCTGGCCGAGCCGCGCATCAAGGTGGCGTTCAAGGCCGAGGGCGACGTGAGCGGCGAGGTCCACCTCGGCGACAAGACGCCGATGCAGGGCGACCTCTACGCGATGAAGCCGGGCGAGAAGAAGGTCTTCCTCGTCTCCTCGTACATCGAGACCACCTTCGACAAGAAGCCCTTCGACCTGCGCGACAAGCGCGTCGTGAAATTCGAGCGGGACAAGGTGGACAGCCTCGACCTCACGCGCGGCGCCGAGACCATGCGCCTCGCGCGGTCGGGCAGCGACTGGACCGTCGAGCAGCCCGCGAAGGGCCGCGCCGACTACTCGACGGTGGAGGGACTGCTGACTCGTCTCTCCACCGCGGGCATGGCCTCGATCGTGGAGGACACCGCCGCCGATCTCGCGAAGTACGGCCTCGACCGGCCGACGATGCGCATCGCGGCCGGCGCCGGCAGCAGCCAGGCGGTGCTGGAGATCGGCAGGTCCGAGGGCGCGCAGCCCTACGCGCGCGACGTGGCACGCTCGATGGTGTTCACGCTCGACACGACGCTTGCCGAGGACCTGACGAAGCCGTTCGACGACTACCGCAAGAAGGAGCTGTTCGACGCGCGGCCCTTCTCGATGGATCGTGTGCGGATCACCCGCGCCACGGGTGGCCCAGCACGGACCTGGACGTTCGAGAAGGTCAAGGACGGCGACACCGAGAAGTGGCGCGTGACGCCGGAGGGCGGCCAGGCTGCGGACGCGGACCGCGCGAAGGTGGACGACTTCCTGAACAAGCTGACCGACCTGCGCGTGACGACGTTCGTGCCTCCCTCGACCAGCACCGGTCTCGGCGCGCCCATCCTGAACGCGGCCGTGAGCTACGACGGCGGCAAGTTCGAGCGCGTCCGCGTGGGCCGCTCGGGCCAGAAGCACTACGGGAACCGGGAGGGTGAGCAGGTCACGGGCGAGGTCGATCAGGCCGTCGTGGACGCCGCCTTCCAGGCCCTCGACGCCGCGGTGGCCCGGCCGGCGGCCACCACCGAGGCCACCGCGAAGCCGTGACGATCCGATCGCGCGTGTGCGCCGTGGCGCTGGCCACTTCAGTGCTGGCCGGCGCCTGCGCCGCGCGCACGCCCGCGCCGCCCCCCCAACCGCCGCCCGCGCCCGCGCTCTCCCCAACCGAGCAGCTCCAGACGAACCTTGCGGGGCTCTTCTCGGCGCCGGCTCTCGGCCACGCGCACCTGGCCGTCCTCGTGCGCTCGCTCACGAACGGCGAGACCTTCTACGCGCTCAACGAGCGCCGCATGATGGTGCCGGCCTCGAACCAGAAGCTGCTGACCGCGGCCGCCGCTGCCGCCAGGCTGGGCTGGGACTACCGCTACACGACGAAGGTCCTCGCCAACGGAACGCTCCTCGACAACGGCACGCTCGAGGGCGACCTGATCATCGTCGGCGGCGGCGACCCGACGATCAACCCGCGCCACCCGGCTCGCTGGGCCGCCCTCGACGACTGGGCGGGCCAGATTGCCGCGCGCGGCGTGAAGGTCATCGGAGGCAACCTCATCGGCGACGACAACGCGTTCGCCGAGCCGGGGTGGGGCTCGGGCTGGTCGTGGGAGGACCTGGCCCTCGGTTACGGCTCGCCCGTCGGTGCGCTGCAGTACCACGAGAACCAGGTGGAGCTGATGATCGGCCCCGGCCTCGAGCCGGGCGCGCGCGCCATCATCAGCACGTCGCCCGCCGGAAGCGGGATGCTCATCGACCACGGCGTGACGACGGTCGCTGAGGGCGGGCCCACGCGCATCGTCATCGAGCGCGTGCCGGGGTTCACCATCCTGACGGTGCGCGGGCAGATTGCCGTGGGAGCGAAGCCGCGCGTGGAGTACGCGGCGGTCGAGAACCCCACACTGCTGTTCGTGAACGCGTTCCGAGAGGCTCTGGCTCGCAAGGGCGTGTTCGTCAGCGGGACGGCGATGGACGTCGACGCGCTGGTGAAGCCGCTGGACCTGTCGAAGGCCGAGACGTGGGTCACCGATCAGTCGGCGCCGCTCTTCGAGATCGTGGACGTGCTGCAGAAGTGGAGCCGCAACGGCTACGCCGAGACGCTCCTCTGGTCGCTCTCGCCGCCGGGAGCGCCCGCGAGCGAGGCGGAGGGGCTGAAGGCGCTTCGAGACACGCTCACCGCCCTGGGCGTCGCGCCCGAGCTGTACGGCGCGTTCGACGGCTCCGGCCTTTCCCGCTACGACATGGTCAGCGCCGAGGCGCTCGCGACGTTGCTGACCCGCATCTGGAACGACCCGCCCTTCCTCGGGCCTTACAGGAATGCGCTGCCCGTCGCGGGCGTGTCCGGCTCGCTCGAGACGCGCATGAAGGGCACGCCTGCCGAGAATCGCGTGTGGGCGAAGACGGGCTCGATGTTCAACATCCGCTCGCTCTCCGGCTACGTACTCACGGCGGACGATGAGCCGCTGGTGTTCTCGTTCCTGGCGAACAACTACACCGTGCCGTCGAGGGAGATCGACGAGATGATGGACCACGCACTGGTGCGGCTGGCGTCGTTCACGCGCCGGTAGCTCGCTCAGGGCCAGCATCGCGGCCTCTCGACCTGGCGAGGGCCCGCGGCGAGAATGGGGCGCATGGAAATCACGACGGCCGTCGAAGCGGTGGATCTCCTGGTCTTCGGGCCGCACCCGGACGACATCGAGATCGGAATGGCCGGCACCGTGGCGAAGCACGCGGCGCTCGGCCACCGCGTCGGCCTGTGCGATCTCACCGCGGGCGAGATGGGCAGCAACGGCACCGTCGAGGAGCGGCTGGCGGAAGCCGGCGCCGCCGCGGCCGTGCTGGGCGCGCGCTGGCGTGTCAACCTGCGCCTGCCGGATCGGGCGATTGGCTCGAGCGTGGATCACGTGACTCGCGTGGCGGCGCTCATCCGCCGCGCCCGGCCCCGCACCGTGGCGCTGCCCTGGTGGGCCGATCGGCATCCCGATCATGTCGCGGCCAGTGCGATGCTCACCGAGGCCGTGTTCAGCGCGGGCCTCAGGCGCTTCCCTGCCGAAGGCGAGGCGTGGAAGGCGGAGTGGGCCTGCTGCTACTTCATCAACGATCACGCGGCGCCGTCCTTCGTCGTGGACGTCAGCGATCACTACGACGTGAAACGGCGCGCACTCGCGTGCCATGCCACGCAGTTCGCGCCGCGTGGCGCGGACGCCGTCGAGACGCGGCTCACCTCGGCGCGCTTCCAGCAGCTCATCGAGAGCCGCGACGCGCTCTTCGGCGCCCAGGTCGGCGTCGCCTTTGCCGAGGGCTTCGTCGTGAGGCAGACGCTCGTGCGGCCGCACCTGCTGCGCGACCCGGGGCGCGAATGAACGTCGGCATGATCTGCTACGCCTCGGTGGGCGGCAGCGGCATCGTTGCCACCGAGCTGGGCAAGGCGCTCGCCCATCGCGGTCACGCCGTGCACTTCATCAGCACAGAGACACCGTTCCGGCTCGGCGAGTTCCAGGCCGGCCTGACCTTCCACCGCGTGCTGACGCCCAGCTACCCGCTCTTCCGCGAGCCGCAGTACCTGTTGTCGCTGGCCAACAAGGTCGTCGAGGTGGCGCGGGACTTCAGCCTCGATGTCGTCCACGCACACTACGCCATTCCACACGCAACCGCGGCGTACCTCGCGCGGCAGGTGCTGGCGACCCATGGCGGCGCGGCGCCGGGGGTCGTGACAACGCTGCACGGCACGGACATCACGCTGGTGGGAAACGACCCATCGTACTCGGAGATTGTCGCCTTTTCGATCGAGCAGTCGGACCACGTCACCGCGGTCTCCGAGAGCCTGCGCGCCTCGACAGCCGCCGATCTGGGGGTCCGTCGCGATATCGAGGTGATTCCGAACTTCCTGGACTGCGGCGTGCACCACAGGGTCGACGTGCCTGGCCTTCGCGCGCGCTTCACCGGCGGCGACCCCGAGGCGCGCATCGCCGTGCACGTCTCGAACTTCCGTCCGGTGAAGCGGGTGGACGCGGTGATCGCGGTGTTCGAGCGCATTCATCGCCGCGTGCCGTCGCGCCTGCTGCTGGTGGGTGACGGCCCGGATCTGCCGATGGCGCTGCGCCTGGCGCGGGAGGCGGGCATCGCCAATCACGTGCACGCCGTCGGGGCGCAGGAGGACGTGCTCCCGCTCCTCTCGGTGAGCGACGTGTTCCTGCTGCCGTCGGCGCAGGAGAGCTTCGGCCTGGCGGCGCTGGAGGCGATGGCGTGCGAAGTACCGGTGGTGGCCTCGCGCGTGGGCGGGCTGCCCGAGGTCATCGACCACGGCGTCACCGGATACCTCCACGCGCCTGAGGCCCTCGATGCGATGGCGGAGAGCGCAATCGGCCTCCTCACCGACGAGCCGCGTCGGCGTGCGATGGGCACGGACGCGGCGAGTCTGGTGGGCGAGCGCTTCTGTGCGGAGCGGATCGTGCCGATGTACGAGGCCTGCTACCAGCGACTGACCGAGCGCCGCTGAGGTGCCGCTCGCGCGCTCGTGCGCCGGGCATGCCCGTCCGCCGGAACCGCCGCCCTAGCAGGAGACGCACTTGTGGTTGTTCTTCGCGCCCAGCTTCTCGAGCAGCGCGATCGTCTCGGGGTACGGCTGCGTGCGCTGCACGGGGCCATTGGCCATGTCCACCGTCGTCTGGCCGGCGCGGTTCACGCGCGTGACGATGGCGCCCTTCGAGACGAGGTAGAGGATCATCTCGTTGTCGCCGCGCGCGGCGGCGTGGTGCACGGCGGTGTTGCCGTCGGCGTCCACGGCGTTGACGTCCGCGCCAGTCTCCTCGACGAGATACTTCACGGCCGCCAGCAGCCCCGTCGGCGCGTAGTGATGTGAGTTGGCCGCGAAGCCGAAGCCGTAGCCCACGCCGGCCGCGGCCTGCAGCGGCGTGACGTTGGGGCCGCCCACCGGGACTGGCGGCACGCCGGACCTGTCCTCTGCGCCCGCGCCCCCGCCGAACCGCCGGGACATCGGCTTCATCGTCGGGATGGCCGGGTCCGCGCCCGCGGCGATGAGCATCTTCATCGCCTCCACGTCGGCGGCGTACGCGGCGCGCCAGAAGGGCGTGGCGCCAATCTCGTCCACGCTCGACTGATCGAAGTTGTAGCCGGAGTACCAGACCTTCTTCACGAGGCGCTGGTTCGGGTCGGCGCCCTTCGCGAGGAGCAGGCGCATCATCTCGAGGTACGACCGCCCCTGCTGCAGGTGCGCGCGCGGCTGCGGGTAGGCGGCAATGGGCGCCCACTGCACGTTGAGCACCGCGTAGAGCGGCCCCACGCCCGCGTCGCTCACCATGTTCGGATCCGCGCCCTTCTCGATGAGCGTGGCCGCAATGTCGAAGTGGCCGTTGATGACCGCGACCAGGAGGGGCGTCGCCTTGTCCCCGGGGCTCGGCAGGTTGACGGGCACGCCGCCTTCGAGGAGCGCCGCCACCGAGCGGGCCGCACCCTGGCGCGCGGCGAAGTGCAGCGCCGTGAGCCCACCCTGGGCGCCGATGAGCTCGTTGTAGCGATACGGCCGCGTCAGCCCTGGTACCTGCCTGCGCTCGGCTTCGGATGGCACGTTCTGGCGGATCTGTCCCTGCAGGGGATCGGCCTCGACCGGCATGGTGAGCGCGTTCAGATCGACCACCTTCGACGCGACCGTGGCGTTCGCGCCCCGCGCGAGCAGCAGCTTGACGACATCCGCGCGGTCCAGGCCCGCGGCCACCATCAGCGCCGTCTGGCCGTGGGCGGCCTCCATCGCGTCGATCGCGGCGCCGTTCTCGACGAGCCGTGTGACCGTGTCGGTGCTGCCGGAGCGCGCCGCGAGCAGGAGCGGCGTGGCGCCGGTGGCGGTGGGCACGTCCACGGCCGCGCCGGCTGCGATGAGCGCCGCCACCACGCGCGCATGGCCCGCGAGGCTCGCCAGGTGGAGCGGCGTGTAGGCGCCGAGGCGGGTCGTGGCCTTCGGGTTCGCACCCGCCGTCAGGAGGAGGCCGGCGAGATCGGCCTCACCCCGCTGGGCCGCGAAATGAAGCGCCGTCATGCCGTCGCCCTGGGCCTCGTTCACGTCGGCGCCCTTCTGCAGCAGCGCCCGCACCGCCGCCAGGTCTCCGGCGCGGGCCGCGTCGGCCACCGTCAGGTCGCCGGGCGCGGCATGAAGAGCCGCGGCCAGCACCACGGCGGCGAGCAGGGAGAAGGAAGCCGCGGAGCCAGGGCGGCACTGACGTCCCGCCGATCCGAGTACAGGTCCCGCCCCTCCGAGGACTGGCTTCATGGCGCCACCGTGGCCGGCACGCCCGGGCTGTTGAGGTCCATCACGCCGCTGCTGTCGCCGAACTGCGTCGCCTCCACGCCGAGGCCCTGCAGCATCCCGAGCATGGCATTGGCCATCGGCGTGCCGTCTGCCGCGCGCACGTGCATGTTGCCCTTCAGCGCGCCGCCCGCGTGGCCCAGCAGGATGAGCGGGCACCGCTTGTGGTTGTGCACGTTCGAGTTGCCCATCGACGATCCGTAGATCACGAGCGTGTGGTCGAGCAGGGTGCCGTCGCCGTCCGGCGTGGCCTTCAGCTTCTCGACGAGATGCGGCAGCAGGCCGACGTGATACGTGTTGATCTTCTGGAAGTCCTCGATGCGATCGTCGCGGTCCAGGTGATGCGACGACGTATGGAACGCCGTGTTCGAGCCGCTCTCCTTGAAGACGCGGTTCGACACGTCGCGACTGAGCTTGAAGGAGAAGATGCGCGTGACGTCCGATGCCAGGGCCACGGCCTGCAGGTCGCACATCAGCTTCACGTGGTCGGCGAACGAGTCGGGCACGCCCACCGGCGCGCCGGGCAGCTCGCGCGGCTCGCCGCTCGTGTTCGACGCCTCCACCTTCTGGATCCGGCGCTCGATCTCCCGCACGTCGTCCAGGTAGTCCGAGAGCCTGGCCTGGTCCGCGACGCTCAGTCCTGCTTTGAGGTCGTTCACCGACTCGGTCACCCAGTCCAGGATGCTGCGGTCGTCCTGCCGCCGCGCCCGCCGGGCCTCCGGCGTCGCGCCCACCCCGAACAGCTGGTCGAACACCGCGCGCGGGTCGCGGATCATCGGCATCGGGTCGGTTGGCGATGCCCAGCTGATGGTGTCCGTGTAGACGCAGGAGTAGTTGTACGAGCAGCCTCCCGCCTGATCCACGTTCTCGATGCACAGCTGCATCGACGGGATCGGGGTCTCGCCGCCGTACTTCTGCGCGTAGATCTGGTCGAACGACGTGCCCGCGTAGACATCCGAGCCCTGCGTCTGCTTCGGGCGCGCCTGCGTGAGGAACACCGCTGCCGACCGGAAGTGGTCCGCCCCGATCTCCGGGGGCAGGAACGCCTCGGCGTTGCGGCAGTCGGTGTTGCTGACGATGGTCAGGTAGTCGCGGTACGGCTCGAGCGAGCGCAGGCTCGTCGGCGAGAGATCGAAGCCGCTGCCGGTCGCCGCTGGCGACCACATGTTCTTCCGGATGCCGTAGGCGGTGCTGCCGGCCGCGCCGTGGACCATCTCCATGGCGATCAGGCGCACGGGCCTGCGGCGGTCCTGCGCGCGCACGGTGCCCGCGGGCGTCATGGCGTCGAGCAACGGCAGCGCGATGGTCACGCCGAGGCCGCGAAGCATGGTGCGGCGGGACAGGTGATGGCGGGTGATCAACATGGTCTTGGGTCTTGGGTCTTGAGGTCCTGGGTCAGTGGCCGGGCGCGGGCGCCGGCATGGTGGTCTCCGGCGCGGGCTTCGGGACGCGCGCGCGCTGGAAGGCGGGGCTCTCGACGACGGCCGTGATGAACGCGCCCAGACGGTAGCCGTCGGCCGCGGCATCGCGGATGACCTTGCGCACCATCGGCATGTCCGCCGCCTCGATGCGACGGCCCAGGGCATAGGTCATCAGGCTCTCGGTGAAGCTCAGGAGGAAGGCGTCCTTCCACTTGAGGACCGCGTTCCGCAGGCCGGCCGGGCCCTCCATCGCGGTGCCATCGTAGAGCGTGCCCGAGGCGTCCACGGGCACCAT
Source organism: Vicinamibacterales bacterium (assembly GCA_050249615.1). Taxonomy (GTDB): domain Bacteria; phylum Acidobacteriota; class Vicinamibacteria; order Vicinamibacterales; family UBA2999; genus VFZN01. The sequence continues at coordinate 18,242 of JBFWQE010000031.1, read as the reverse complement.
GCCGTCGTTCACGCGCCACCGGCCGGTGGCGTCGAAGTTGTCGAGCGCCAGGCCCAGTGGGTCGATGACGCGGTGGCACGAGTTGCACGCCGGGTTCGACCGGTGCTGCTCCATGCGCTGGCGGACCGAGAGCGTCTGCCCGGTGGCGCTGGTCCCCTTCGTTTCCTCCAGCGCGGGAACGTTGGGCGGCGGGGGCGGGGGCGGCGCGCCCAGCAGCACTTCCATCACCCACTTGCCACGCATCACCGGCGAGGTGCGATCCGCAATCGACGTGAGCGTCAGCACGCTGCCGTGCCCGAGGATGCCGCGCCGGTACTCCGGCAGCGTCACGCGCTCGAACTCCTGCCCCGTCACGTTCGGGAGGCCGTAGTGCCGGGCCACGCGCTCGTTGACGAAGGTGTAGTCCGCCGTGAGCAGGTCGAAGAGGCTCCGATCCTCGCGCACGAGGCTGTCGAAGAACAGCTCGGTCTCCTTTTTCAGCGCGATCGACAGCGTCTGGTCCGCGTACGGGAACAGGATGGGATCCGGCGTCGTCCGCAGCAGGTCCTGCAGCCGCAACCACTGCGAGGCAAAGCGGGTGGCGAGCGCCTCCGACCGTCCGTCCGCCACCATGCGCCGCGCCTGCGTCGCCAGCACACCGGGCGCGCCCAGCCGGCCCTTCCCGGCCAGCGTCATCAATTCCTCGTCCGGCCCCGCCCCCCAGAGGAAGAACGAGAGGCGCGAGGCCAGCTCGTAGTCACCCAGCCGGTAGACCGCGCCGGCGGCCACGCGCGTCGGCTGCTCCTCGAGGCGAAACAGGAACTGCGGGCTCGCGAGGATGGCCTCGAGCGCCTTGGTGACGCCACGCTCGAAGTTGCCGCCGCTCCGGCCGCGCGCGTAGAAGGTCATCAGGCGGCCGAAGTCCTTCTCGCTGACCGGCCGCCGGAACGCCTGCGTCGCCAGCCGTCGCACGATCCGCGAGGCGCACGGCTCCTCCTCGGCCGCCGTCGTCGGCCGGCACGTGAAGATCATCCGGCGGCTGGGCGTGTCGGACACGCCCGTCACGCGGTGCGGACCGACAATGCTGAGGCTGCGGAGGTGCGGGAGGGTGGTGATGCCGTAGGCCGTGCCGATCTCGGTGTCGGCCATCGTGTGCTCGATGGGCGCCATGAGGTCGTTGATGAGGCCGTCGAACTTCTGGAGGAAGGCCGCCGTCACCCGGTGGGTGCCCGCGCGCACGTGGATGGGCGCGGTCTTCACCGTGAGGCCTGTCTTCTCCTCGCTCATGCGCGGATTGATGTCGAAGATGGCGACGCGCGCGCCGTCGATGGAGACTTCCATCTTCTCGTTCGCCGAAGTGCTGCCGTAGAGCAGGCCCAACGGCTCGGCGTAGAAGTCCATGCTGAAGACGTAGTCGCCGTCGGCGACGAAGGTATGGTCCACCGAGACGCCGCCGCGCGTGCCGAGCGGCGCGCCCTCGGCGCGCTCGAGCTGCGACGCCGTCTTGGGCAGGCTGTAGGTGGCCTGCGTGGCCGAGGTCGTCGGGTCGCCGATGGCGAGCGTGGCCACGCGGCTGGCCGCGCGCAGGTAGCCTTCCATCAGCGTCGGCGAGAAGGCCTGCACGTCCGCCACGTTGTCGAAGCCGTCGCTGATGGTGTCGGCGGGCAGGTAGGGCGTCACGTCCACGTCGAGGCCGACCAGCTGGTTCACCGCGCGCGCGTACTCGGCGCGGTTCAGGCGCTGGAACGGGCGCCATCCGGGGTCGGGCGCCGGGCCCGCCAGTGCGTCCATCCGCTGCTCGAGCGCCATGGCAAGGCCGGTCAGCACCGACGCTTCGGGCCGCTTCGCGCCGGCGGGCGGCATCATGCCCGCGCGCAGCTTGCGGATCATCTTCTCGGCGGTCTCGCGCGCCTCGCCCGCGCGCTCCGCCGACCAGCCCTGGAGCGAGAGGCCGCCGGCCTTCGCACGGTCGCTGTGGCAGCCGGCGCAGTACTGCTTCACGGTCTCGGCCTGGGCGGTGGTTGAGAGCTCGGCGGCGTGCGAGGGCACCGGGCGGACCGGCGCCGCGGGGCCCGACGCCTGCTCGCGGGCAGAGGCGACGAGCCCGAGCGCGCACACGATGGACGAGACGGCCAGCAGCTGTTTCATGTATTCCCCGAACGTTCCGGGAAGTATACGGCGGGCGGGGCCTGGCACGAACGCGCTGAATTCGCGTCGGTTTCTGCACGGGTGGCAGAAACTCGCGCAAATCAGGGCAACCGCGCCAGTCCCCGTCAGCGGGTCCGGCCGTCAGCGGGTCCGGTCAAAGGCTGACGAAGCGGCCCAGCGCCACGGCCATCCCCATCCCGACCGCCCCAACCACCAGCGCCCCGGCCAGGCCGACAGCGAACGGCTTGAGGCCCACGCCCTGGAAGACCTTGAAGCTGGTGTTCAGCCCGACGGCGGCCATGGCGGTGCCAAGGAAGAGCTGCGAGGCCCAGAAGTCGCCCACCCAGGCGGTCAGCCAGCGCCAGCCGGACGCGTCGAGCACACCGTAGGCCGCGCCGGACGAGCCGAGCGTCGCATCCCCGACCGAACGCACCACCGCCATCGCCAAGAAACCGATGACGAAGCCCGGCACGAACTGCGTCCAGGACATCTTCATGGCGTGTCGATGCCCGTGCGTGGCCCGGACGTGCATCCATGTCAGGACGGGAATCACCGCCGCCAGGAAGATGTTTCGCGTCAGCTTCGTCACCGTTGCCGTCCGCAGGACCACGTCGTCCCCGTAGATCTGCTTGTAGGTGAGCGCGGCGCCGACCACCTGTGAGGTGTCGTGCACGGCGGTGCCGAGGAACAGTCCGATCGTCTCCGAGCCCGTGAGCACCGCATGCGCCAGGTACGGGTAGACGAGCATGCCGAACAGCCCGAACGCCACCACGTTGGCCACCGCGTAGGCCACTTCACGCTCGTCGGCCTCGATGGCCGGCGCCGTCGAGACAATCGCCGTCACGCCGCAGATGCTGGTTCCCGCGGCCACGAGCGTACCCAGCCGCGGCGGAAGCCCCAGCTTGCGGTTGAACCAGGTGACGAAGACGAGGCCGGTACTGATGGCGGCGATCACCACCGGCAGTCCCGCGAGCCCGAGCTTCAACACGTCGAAGAAGCTCAGGCGGATACCGACGAGCACGATGCCCAGCCGGAGCACCGTGGTCGTCGCGAACTTGAGCCCCGGCGTGAGCGACGCGGGCAGCGGCAGCGTGTTTCGCAGCAGCAGGCCCAGGACAATCGCGACCGGCACGCCCGACACCGGGCTGCTTCCGCTCAAGCCCTGGGCGGCCAGGATGGCGCCGCCGATGCGGTCGGCCAGCCAGAATCCCACAACCATCACGGCAACCGCCGCGGCGAGCCCGGGCAGGTTCTTCGTCAAGGTCCGCCGGCTCCTACTGCTGGATGGCCTTGACCTGGAAGAACTCGTCCAGGGCGAGCGGTCCAATCTCGCGCCCGACACCGGACTTCTTGTAGCCGCCAAAGGGTGCCAGCGGGTTGTAGCGGCCGCCGTTGATGTCCACCTGCCCTGTCCGCAGCTGCCTGGCCACGGCCATGGCACGCTCTTTCGTCCCGGCCCACACCCCGCCGGCCAGGCCATAGATGGAGTCGTTCGCGATGCGAATCGCGTCCGCCTCGGTATCGTACGGGATGATCGAGAGTACGGGCCCGAAGATCTCTTCCTGCGCGATGGTCATCGATGGAGCCACGTTCGAGAAGATCGTCGGCTCCACGTAATAGCCGGTCGGCATCGAGGCGGGCCGGCCTCCGCCGACAACGAGCGTCGCGCCCTCGGCCCTGCCCTGCTCGATGTAGCCGAGCACGGTCTCGCGCTGTCTGGCGGACGACAACGGCCCCAGCCTCGTGTTCGGGTCGAAGGGATCGCCCAGCGTGAGCTTCTCGAGCTGCGCCCTGGCGAGCGCCACGGCTTCGTCGTGCCGGCCGCGTGGCACCAGCATGCGCGTCCACGCCGAGCACGTCTGCCCCGAGTTCTGCATGCAGTTGTTCACGCCGGCCGGGATGGCCTTGTCGAACGGCGCGTCGTCCAGCACGATGAAGGCTGATTTCCCGCCGAGCTCGAGGCACACTTTCTTGATGTCGTCGCCCGCGAGCGCGGCCACGCGGCGCCCGGCCCGGAGGGATCCGGTGAAGCTGACCATGTCCACACCGGGGTGCGTCACGATGGCCTCGCCCACCACCGGCCCATCCCCGGAGACGACGTTGAGGATGCCCGCGGGCAGGCCGATCTCGTGCGCGGCCTCGGCCAGCATGAAGGCGCTCAGCGGCGCGGCCTCGGCGGGCTTCAGCACCACGGCGCAGCCGGCCGCCAGCGCCGGCCCGATCTTGCAGACCACCTGGTGCAGGGGGTAGTTCCACGGCGTGATGCACCCCACAACGCCCACCGGCTCCTTGACGACGAGGGAGTTGCCCAGCTCGTCCTCGAGCTTCGCGTTCCGGATGAAGCGTGCGTTCATCCCGACCATCATCACGGGGAACTCGGCCTGCACCTTCTTCGAGTACCCGATGGCGGTGCCCACCTCGTGCGAGATGGCCTCCGCAATCTGCGGCACCCTCGGCTTGAGGGCGGCGGCGAGCTTCTCGAGCCATTGCGCGCGCTCCTCCACAGGGGCGCGGCTCCACGATTCGAACGCGCGGCGCGCGGCCTGCACGGCACGGTCCACGTCCTCGACGCTGCCGCGGGGCACGCGGCCCACCGCCTGCTCGGTGGCGGAGGAAAGGACCTCGATGGTGTCGGCGCCGGACGGGGCCTGCCAGGCGCCATCGTAGTAGTGCTTGTCGTGGGAATGCATGGGCATACAATTGTAGTCCTCACTCATCATGAACATCTCAGGACGCACTTTCATCGTGACCGGCGGCGCCTCGGGCCTGGGGCGCGCCGCGGCAGAGGCCATCCTGGCCGCGGGCGGCAATGCCGTGCTGCTGGACGTCAACACCGGAACGGGCCAGGCCGCCGAACAGGCGCTCGGCGCACAGGCGCGGTTCGCGCAGGCGGACGTGACCAGCGAGGAGCAGGTCAAGGCGGCGGTTGATCTGGCCGTTTCGGCCTTCGGCAACCTCCACGGCGTGGTCAACGCCGCGGGCATCGGCCCCGCCGCCAAGGTGCTGGGCAAGAACGGGCCGCATCCGCTGGATCTCTTCGAGAAGACGGTCCGCGTGAACCTGGTGGGCACGTTCAACGTGATCCGTCTCGCGGCAGCCGTCATGGCGCAGAACACGCCGCTCGAGACGGGCGAGCGCGGCGTCATCATCAACACGGCGTCGATCGCCGCCTTCGACGGCCAGATTGGCCAGCCGGCCTACGCGGCATCCAAGGGCGGCATCGTCGGGCTCACGCTGCCGGTGGCGCGCGAGTTCGCCACGATCGGCATCCGCTGCGTCACCATCGCGCCGGGCATCTTCGACACGCCGCTGCTGGCGGCGCTGCCCGAGGCGGCCCGCGTGTCGCTGGGCCAGCAGGTGCCCTTTCCATCGAGGCTGGGACGCCCCGCCGAGTACGCCGCGCTCGCGCGGCACATCATCGAGAACGAGATGCTGAACGGCGAGGTCATCCGCCTCGACGGCGCGCTTCGCATGGCGCCCAGATAGGGACCGGAAACCACGACCACACGAAGGGCACCACGAGGGACACGAAGGTCCTTCTCGAACAGGGCGATGCTCGAATTCAGGCTTCGTGCTGACCCTCGTGGCAATTCGTGGCTTCGTGGTCCCTTCTATCGCGACAGAAGCTCACGCGCGGCGGTGGCGAGCGCAGCCGCGTCGCCCTGAAGGCCGCCTCCCTGCGCCAGGTCCGGCCTGCCGCCGCCCTTCCCGCCGAACCGCCCCACCAGCGCCTTCAGCACCGCACCGGCATCAACGTCCGCGTCCGCGTGGCGCGCGACGACGGCCAGCGCTGGTGAGGTCGCGCTGAACAGCGCGACGGCAGCACCTGGCTCGCTGGCGGTCGCGATGGCCATCGCCTTCAGCCCCGTCGCATCCAGGTCGGGCACGGCCTCCACGATCACGAGGCGATCACCCACTCTCGTGCCGCGCTCGACCAGCGCCCTGGCCTCGTACCCCGCCAGCTTCTCCTGCGCGGACCGCAGCGCGCGCTGCAGGGCCTTGTTCTCACCCTGCAGGCGTTCGATGCCCCCGGCCAGTTCCTCCGGCGCGAGGGACAGGTGCTTCATCGTCGCGGCCAGCGCATCCCGCCACAGGTCGAATCGACGGCCGACCCGCCTGCCGCAAAGGAAGTGCAACCGCGAACCGCCCCTGAACTTCTCCCACCCGCTCGCGGCGATGATCCCGATGCCGCCCGTGCGGGCGACGTGCGTGCCACCGCACGCGGAGAGGTCGAAATCGGCGACGTCGATCAGGCGCAGCGTGCCCCCGCGGGCCGGCTCCTTCCTCAGGGGCAGGGCGGCGGCCTCCTGCTCCGACGCGAACCGCACGCTCACCGGGCGGTCCTCCCAGACGATGCGGTTGGCCTCGTCCACCGCTCGCGCGACGTCGGCGACCGAGACCTCGCGAGCCAGATCGATCGAGCACGACTCGGCGCCGAGGTGGAAGCTCTCGGTCCGGTTCGAGAACAGCCGGTCGAAGGCCGCCGACAGCACGTGCTGACCCGTGTGCTGCTGCATGTGGTCGAACCGCCGGGCCCAGTCGATGGCGCCGATCACCACGCTCCCCGGCTCGAGCGCCCGGTCGGTGACGTGCACCACGCGCCCTTCGTCCTCGTCGATGACGTCGTGCACGCGCGCATCGCCCAGCGTGCCGGTGTCGAAGGGCTGGCCGCCGGACGTCGGGTAGAACGCGGACGCTGCCAGCTCCACCGCGTACGAGGCGGGGGCGCCCGGAGTGGACGCCGGACGGGCCACGCAGGCGACCACCCGTGCCTCGAACGTGGTGCGATAGGCATCGGAGTAGTAGAGGCGTTCGGTCGTCATCGTGTCGGGAGCTCGAAGTAGAAGATGGCGCCGCCGGTGTGGGAGCGTCGGTAGCCGATCTCGCCGCCATGGGAGGTGATGATGCCGTAACTGACGGACAGCCCCAGCCCCGTGCCCTCTCCGACGGGCTTGGTGGTGAAGAACGGCTGGAACAGCTTGGCCTCGTCCGCCGGCGGCACGCCGTCGCCGTGGTCCTCCACCTCGAGGCGCGCCGAGTTGCGCCCGTCGCTCGTGCGGACCTTCACGCGGCGCCTCGACGCCTCGAGCGCTTCCACCGCCTGCTCCGCGTTGATCAGGAAGTTCAGCACGACCTGCTGCAGTTCGGTGAACACCGCCGACACGCTCGCCTCGGACTGATCCTCGATGTCGAGGCGGATGCCCTGTGACTCGATCTTCCGCTGCCGCAGCTCGAGGACCGAGGCCACCACGTCGCTCAGCCTCACCGGCGAGGGCTCGGAGTTCTGCCGTCCGAAACGCTGGAGGTTCCGGATGATGCCACTGGCCCGCGCGCTCTCGCGGCGGATCAGCGACAGGTCCTGCCGCACGGGCTCGGGCACGTCCTTGTGCAGCTGGAGCAGCTCGGCAAAACCCATGATGGCCTGCAGCGGGTTGTTCAGCTCGTGTGCGACGCCCGACACGAGCACGCCGATGGCGGCCAGCCGCTCCTGCCGGATGAGTTGCCGCTGCAGCGACTCCTTCTCCTCCCGGACCCGCCGCTCCTCTGACATCTGCGCCGCCACCGCCTCCTGCGCCTCGCGAAGGCTGTTGATCATGCCCACGATACCGGTATGGAGCTGGTCGATCTCGCTGGAGCCGAAATGCCTGGGCTCCAATGGGGAAAGGTCGCCTTTCGCCACTCGCTCCGCGGCGCGCCCCACCTCGTGCAGTGCCGCCAGCCAACGGTGCACCAGGACGAGCCCCAGTCCCAGGATCACGCCCATCGCGCCCAGCACGATGGTGAAGTCACGCCGGTAGATCGGCGCGGTGCGGGCGGCCGCCACCGCGGTCGGGATGCCCACGCTCACGAGCCATGGCCCGCGTTCGACGACGGCGTTGCCATAGACGCGCTCGATGCCGTCCACGCCGGTGCGGAGGTCTGTGCGTGGCACCTCGCGCAGGGGACGGAGTGTGGCGGGAGTGCCTTCGACCGGGCGGCCCACGTAGCGGCTGGAGTCGAGGCTGCGCGCCACCACGACGCTTCGCTCGTCGGTGACGGTGATCACCGAGCCCGCCGGCAGCGGGATCCGTCTCAGCACGACCTCCAGCAGCTCGAGGTGCACGGCCAGGCCCAGCACGCCCACGATGGTCCCCTGCTCGTTGGCGATCGGATGCGCCAGGACGATGGAGTGAGCCCCGCTCTCGGGCGACCCGAGCACCGGGCTTGCGGCCGAGCGGCCACTGGCGGCCACGCCGGCCAGCCACTCACGGGACAGCTGCCCCTCCACGTCCTCCGCGGGAGGTATGACCCACGACACCGACCGGGCGCCGGCATCGGCAACGACGGCGTTCAGGAATCCGCGGTCGGAGTCCGTGAGCGGCCGCAGCACCCGCGCGGGCGCACCCGGCGCCAGCCGCTGCAGATCAGGGTGACGCGCCGCCGCCTGGGCCACCGAGTCGGCGGCCTGGACGTTGCGTTCGAGATAGGCCACCACCGTCGCTGTCATGGCCAGCGTCTCGTCCTGGAGCTGGCGCACCTGCTCCTGGTAGGTGAGCCGGGATGCATAGAACAGCGCGGCGATGACGACCAGCGTCAGCGCGGCGCCGATGGCGAGGACCTGCTGGCGCAGCGAGAACACCATGATCAGCGCGCGAGCGGGCGGCCCGCCGGGTCGGGCACGCCCGCGGCGGCAAAGCCCGCGGCCCGCAGCTGGCAGCTGTCGCAGTGCCCGCACGGAGCGCCGTCCGGTGCAGGATCGTAGCAGCTGATGGTCAGGGCATAGTCGAGCCCGAGCGCCATGCCGAGGCCGATGATCTCGGCCTTCGTCATCCGCATGAGCGGCGCGTGAACCGTGAGCGCGCGCCCCTCGACGCCGGCGCGCGTGGCCACGCGCGCCAGCCGCTCGAAGGCATGGATGAACTCGGGGCGGCAGTCCGGATAGCCCGAGTAGTCCACGGCATTCACGCCGATGACGATGTCAGAGGCGCCCAGCACCTCGGCCCAGCCGAGCGCAATGGACAGGAAGATGGTGTTCCGGGCGGGCACATACGTGGACGGGATGCCCGGGGCATCCACCTGGCGGTCTCTCGGCACGGGCAGGTCGGGCGAGGTGAGCGACGATCCGCCGATGGCCGACAGGTCGAGGTCCAGCACGAGATGGCGCGATACGCCCAGGTCCGTGGCCACGCGGCGGGCTGACTCGATCTCGAGCTGGTGGCGCTGCCCGTACCTGAAGCTGAGCGCGAACAGCTCGAATCCATCCCGGCGGGCGACGGCGGCTGCCGTGTAGGAATCGAGGCCCCCGCTCAGGAGGACGACCGCAGGGGTCATGGCGTCACATTGTACGCAAAGTCAGAGGTGGGCCTTCGCTTCTCTCACTCTTCGGTTCTCACTTTCGCTCTCCTAGACGCCCCTCGTCCGTGGATCCCAGATGTACTTGTGGAGCTGCAGCTGCACGCGAACGGGCAGGCGGTCGGCGAGCACCCATTCGGCCAGCTGCCGGGGATGGAGCTCGCCGTGAACCGGTGAGAAGAGCACGGCGCCGCAGCGTTCCGCCAGGCGCTGGCGCGTCACCACGTCGCGCGCGAACTCGTAGTCCGTGCGATCGGCGATGACGAACTTCACCTCGTCGCGCGACGTCAGCAGGGCAAGGTTGGACCAGTCGTTCTTCTCGGCCTCGCCCGATCCCGGGCACTTGATGTCCATAACCCGGATCACGCCCTCGGGCACGCCGGCGATGCTGCGGTGGCCGCCGGTCTCGATCATCACGGTCTTCCCCGCGGCGAGCAGTCGCTCCATCAGGGGCACCACATCGGCCTGGAGCAGCGGCTCGCCGCCCGTGATCTCCACGAGGGAGCACCCCTGGTCCTCCACGGCCTGCACGACGTCGTCCACCGACATCTTCCGCCCTTCGTGAAACGCGTACGGCGTGTCGCACCAGCGGCAGCGCAGGTCGCAGGCCGTCAGCCGGACGAACACGCAAGGCTCGCCGGCGTGGGTGGACTCGCCCTGGATGGAATGGAAGATCTCGTTGATGGTCAGCACCGGCGCAACCTGAATCCATAATTGTAGAACGCGCCATGGACCTGCGCATCGGCACTTCCGGCTGGCACTACCCCGATGGTCGCGGGACCTGGGACGGCATCTTCTATCCGAGGCCCGAGGACCGGCAGCGCGGGTTCGACGAGCTCGCTTTCTATGCCGAGCGGTTCAACACCGTGGAGGTGAACAGCACGTTCTACGGCCAGCCTCGGGCCGCGGTCAGCCTGGGCTGGGTCCGCCGGACGCCAGCGGACTTCGAGTTCTCGGTGAAGCTCTTCCAGAAGTTCACACACCCTGTGACCGCCACCGACGCCTCGCCCCTGTCCCAGGGCGACGTGGACGCCTTCAAGGCCGGGGTCGAGCCGCTGGCCGCTGCCGGCCGGCTGGGCGCGCTGCTGGCGCAGTTCCCGTCGCGGTTCCACGACACGCCCGAGGCGCGCGAGTACCTGGCGTGGCTGCTCCGCACGTTTGGCGCCTACCCGCTCGCGGTGGAGCTCCGCCACCGTTCCTGGAGCGATTCCCGGCAGGAGACCGGGCAACTGCTGGCCGCCGTGGACGCCGCCTGGGTGCAGATCGACGAGCCCAAGTTCGAGGGGTCCATCCGGCAGGACCTGGCGCCGAACTCCCCTCGCCTCATGTACGTGCGGATGCACGGCCGGAACGCCGCCCAGTGGTGGTCGCACGAGCAGGCCGAGGATCGCTACAACTACCTGTACGGCGAGAAGGAGCTCGCGCCGATCGTGGAGAGATTGAGAGCCGCGAGAGCGCAGGTGCGAAAGCTCTATCTGTACATGAACAACCACTTCGCGGCGCAGGCCGTGGCCGACGCGACGATGGTGCGCCACCTGATCGGGCAGCCGGTGACGGCGCGGATGCCTGGCGAGCTGGTGGCGCGCTACCCGATGCTCGAGGGAAAGGTCGCTACTTTGCCCCCCGCACGGTTACTCTGACGATGCGATCGGTGACCGCGAGCTTGCCCACCACGTCCATGCCCGAGATGACCTTCCCGAACACGGTGTACTGACCATCGAGCCTCGGCTGGGGGGCGAGCGTCACGTACCACTGGCTGTCGGCCTTGCTGGCATCGCCGGCGTGCGCCATCGCGACGGCGCCGCGCACGTGCGTGCGGGTCTTGGTGATCTCCGCCACGCCGATGGGCGTGCCGCTGCCGCCGCGACCCCAGTCGGCCTGCTTGGTCATGTCGCGCGTGGCCGGATCGCCCAGCTGCATCACGAAGTTCGGCACCACGCGGTGCACGCGCTGGCCGTTGTAGAAGCGCTTGTTCACCAGCTCGACAATCCTGGCGACGGTCTTCGGCGCTTCGTTCGGATAGGTCTCGAACTCGAACGTGCCCTTCACCGTCTCCACGACGATCACCGGGCCGGCGCCCGGCGAAGTCGCGGCCGGCGCGGCCTGCGCCATCGCGTGCGAAGCACTCATCAGCACGAGCGTGCCACAGAAGGCGGCAAACAGGGTCGTTCCGAAGGCTCTGGTCATCATGTGCGTCGGTTCCGGTTCGGCGGCGCCGACGTGGGCAGGCGCCTGGTTGTCGAGGCCTCCATGGCCGCCTGCGCGCGCGCGTCGAGACGCGGGCAGGTGTCGGCGATGGCGCACGCCCCGCATCGAGGATACACCGGGCGGCACACGTTCTGCCCCCAGGTGACCAGGTAGAGATTGATGTACGGCCACCAGCGGGCATCCGTGTTCCGGTACAGGGCCTGCTCGGTCTGTTCGGGCGTCTTGGTCTGCACCCAGCCCATCCGGTTGGAGATGCGGTGCACGTGCGTGTCCACGCAGATGTGGCGATGGCTCTGGAAGGCCAGGATCAGCACCAGCGTCGCGGTCTTCCGGCCCACGCCCGGCAGCGTGACGAGCTCTTCGAGCGTCCCCGGCACCCGCCCGCCGAACCGGGTGGCCAGCACCTCCGCGGTCGCCTTCACGTGGCGGGCCTTGTTCCGGTAGAAGCTGACGGGGTAGATGAGCTCCTCGATCTCCTTCACGGAGAGCCTCGCCATGCTCTTCGGCGTGCGGGCGCGTCGGAAGAGCCTGGTGGACGCCGCGTGTGTCGTCGCGTCCTGGGTGCGGGCCGAGAGCAGCGTGGCGATGAGGACCTGGAAGGGATCCTCCTGCTGGCTCTCCGAGATCTTTTCGATGGCCGGCAGTTCCATGCCGTCGATCTCGCGCGCCAGCGTGCGCATCACGTGTTCGACGACGGCGGGTTTCGGGCGTTTCATGCGCGGGCTACACAGGCGTCAGCGGTGGCTTTCCCTCCAGCACGGCCAGCGCGTTCGACACGGCAAGGTCGGCCATGGCCGTCCTCGTTTCCGTCGTGGCACTCGCCAGGTGGGGAATCAGCAGCACGTTCTCGATCGGCAGGAGGTCCGGGTGGACGATAGGCTCGCGCTCGTAGACGTCGAGCGCCGCCCCGGCGATGCGCCCCTCTCTCAGCGCCCAGGCCAGCGCCGCCTCGTCCACCACGGGCCCGCGGGCAGTGTTGATGAGATAGGCCGTCCGCTTCATGCGCAGGAGGGCCTTCTGGTCGATCAGGTGACGGGTCTCGTCGGTCATCGGGCAGTGCAGCGAGACCACGTCGGAGGTGGCGAGCAGGCGATCGAGCGGCATGTGCTCGGCGCCGGGCAGGTCGACCGGCCTCCGCGCGCTGTAGGCGACGCGCATGCCGAAGGCCGGCGCCTTCTCGGCCACCGCCTGCCCGATGCGCCCCATGCCCACGATGCCGAGCTGCTTGCCGCGGAGCTCCATGCCGAGCATGTAGTCCAGGGCCCATCCCTGCCACTTCCCCGCACGCACGACCCGCTCACCTTCACCCAGGCGCCGGGTGACGGCCAGGATGAGCCCCCACGTGAAGTCCGCGCAGGCGTTGGTCAGCACGTCCGGCGTGTTGGTGGCGACCACGCCGCGCGCGCGGCAGGCCGCGACATCGATGTTGTTGTAGCCGACGGCGACGTTCGCCACGACCTTGAGCGACGCCCCTGCGGCATCGAGCACCGCCGCGTCCACCGTGTCGGTGAGCAGACAGATCAGCGCGTCCTTGCCCGCCACGCGCGAGAGCAGTTCCTCACGTGGTATGGCGTCCCGCCCGGTCCAGAGATCCAGGGAGCACGACGCGTCGAGCCG
>JBFWQE010000031.1:0-4858 GCA_050249615.1 Vicinamibacterales bacterium | reverse complement strand
CGCACCCGCCCGCACCTGCCCGCACCGGCCCGCACCCGCCCGCACCTGTCTTAGTGTCCATGGCACTGACAGTAGCCACAGTGATTGCAGCGGACCGCCGGCTCGATCACGCACATCACGTCGTCTTCGGCACGAGAGATGGCGTAACGGGCGAAGCTGATCGGTATCGCGGCCGTCTGGGGCGGGCCCGACACAGGCGGGGGCGCCTGGGGCCGTGGTCCCAGGTGCCTCGCGATGGCGTTTCGCACGAGCTGCCGAATCTCGTCGTCGGTCATGATGCGCACGCGGGCGGGCTCACTGCCCCGGCTCCACGTCCACGTGGTCCACGATGCCCACGATGGCGGCGTCCACGGGGGCGAGCTTCCGTCGCAGCGCCTCTCCGGCGGCGCGGCCTTCAAGCACCACGATGACGCGCTCGCTGACACCCGCGCCTACCGAGTCGATGGCCAGCAGCGTCGCGCCGCGCGCCTCGCCCGACGGCGTCTCCGGCTGCACCAGCAGGAGCTTCGCGCCTTCGAACTGCGGCCGCTTCATCGTCGAGACGACTTGGCCGACGACACGGCCGAGGATCATGGGCGGTCTCCTGACGCCGGGACTGAAGTCCCGGCGCGCCGTTCCGCCGTCTGCCCGGCGCGCCGAGACGGCCTGGTCACCGCGTCGCCCTCGCCTGTGGTCCAGTGATCCACGATGCCGACGATGCCGGCGTCGGCCGGCACCTCGACGGGATGATAGGGGAAGCTGGCTTCCTTGCCGCGCACGAAGAAGACGTGCTCGCCGACGCCCGCCCCGACCGAGTCCACCGCGACGAGGGGGCGCCCGACGGCCTCGCCGCCGGCGCCGAGCGGCTGCACGAGGAGCAGCGTGATGCCGTCGAACGAGGGGTCCTTGCGGGTGGCGACGACGTCGCCGATGACGCGGGCGAGCTGCATGCCGCTACTCCGACACGTCCACGTGATCGATGATGCCGACCACGGCCGCGTCCACCGGGCAATCCTTCATGCCCGAGGCCATGCGTGCAGAGCTGCCGCTGACGATGAGCACGGTCTCGCCGACGCCGGCGTCCACGGTATCCACGGCGACGAGGTAGTTGCCTTCGGCCTTGCCGCGCGGGTCCACGGGCCGCGCCAGGAGCAGCTTGTTGCTGACCAGGCGCGGGTCCTTGCGGGTCGCCACGACGGTGCCGACGATGCGCGCGAGAAGCATGGCCGCGGCCGACGGGCCTAGCTCTTCGCGTTGGCCTTGCCGATGGGCAGGACGTCCTCGAGGTTGGCGTGCGGGCGCGGTATCACGTGCACCGAGACCAGCTCACCCACGCGGCGCGCCGCGGCCGCCCCTGCGTCGGTGGCCGCCTTCACGGCCGCCACGTCCCCGCGCACGATCGCAGTGACGTAGCCGGCGCCAATCTTCTCCCAGCCCACCAACGTCACCTTGGCAGCCTTCACCATGGCGTCGGCCGCTTCGATCATCGCGACCAGCCCCTTGGTTTCGACCATGCCCAGTGCTTCGCCCATTCATGCCTCCGCGACCTCAAGACCTATCGCAACTGCCGCACCGCGTCCTCTATCAACGCGGTGAGTTCACGGTATGTTAGCCGAATCTCAGCATCGCTGCCGGACGAGGCGGCGCCCGGAAGGCCCGGGCTATCGGGCACCAGCCGCGCGCCCACCGTCTCCGGCGCCTGGACCACCTGGCACTCCAGCTGACCGCCAGACGCGGGGGCCGTCGTCTCGTCGGTACAGATCGGCGCCGGGGACGCGATGCCGTACATCCCGCGCAGCCCCTGCAGGCGATCCACCTCGCCCCTCGACAGGAGATGCTCACGGCCGAGCGTGCGTGCCACGAGGCTGATCGTGGCGAAATGCTCGATGGTTTCCATGCGGTAGTACGCCGCGTAGACATCGCCCGCCACCGCGAGCGCGCCGTGGTTGGCGAGCAGCAGCCCGTCGTGCGCCTTGATGTACTTGCGGACGGCCGCCGGCAGCTCCTCGGTGGACGGCGTGGCGTACTCGGCGATGGGAATGCTCCCGAGGGTGGTGATCACCTCGGCCAGGACGGCCCGATCGAGCGGGATGCCTGCCACGGCGAAACCGGTCGCGGTGGGGGGGTGGGCGTGCACCACGGCCCGCACGTCCGGGCGGTTCCGGTACACCTCGAGATGCATCTTGAGCTCGGACGAGGCGTTGCGCTCGCCGGCGAGCTTCTTCCCGTCGAGATCGGTGACGACCATCATGTCCGGGGTCATGAACCCCTTCGAGACGGCCGTGGGCGTGGTGATGAGCCGCCCCTCGTCCAGGCGTACGCTGATGTTCCCGTCGTTCGACGCGACATAGCCGCGGTGCCAGAGGCGGCGCCCGCACTCCACGATGTCCGCCCGGATCTGCTCTTCGCTTCGTGCCGCCATCTCACGCCGCGTACTTCGCGCGGCACTCCTCGGAACAGAAATAGAGCGCCTGGCCGCGGCCGACGCCGCTGATGGCCTTCTCGGGCACGACGTACGTGCCGCAGACGGGACACTGCGCCATCTTCACAGCGGTGGGCTGGGACGGCGCCCGGCGCCCGCCGTGCGCACCCGGCCGCGCGTCCCCCGACGCACCGCGTGCCACACCCTCCAGCAGGCGCCACGCGGCGCGCGCCAGGAACATGAAGAAGAGGAAGAGGAGCAGCGTGCGCAACAGCACGGCTACCTGTCTCCGGTGGCGCCCGTCGGATGTGCGTTCTTCAGCCCTTCGAGGCCCTTCTTCGCGGCCTGGCCTTCGGGGCTGTCCGGCGCGATGGCCACCACCTGTTCCCACGCCTGGGCCGCGCCCTGAAGGTCCTGCATGCCGAAGGCGCGCACGATGCCCATGTTCAGGAGCGTCTTGGTGTGCCTGGGGTCGACCGAAAGCGAGTGCTCGAACTGCTTGATGGCGCGGTCGGGCTGGTTCGAGTAGTAGTAGGCGACGCCGAGATCGGTGGAGAGGTTGGGATCCTTCGCATCGAGTGCGAACGCCTGCTCGTACCAGGAGATCGCCTGCGGGTACTGCTCGGCGTCGAAGTACATGTTCCCGAGCTGCACGCGCGGCTGCGCGTCCTTTGGATTCTGCTGGGCCACGGATTCGAGCGCCCGCACGCGCTCCTGATCCAGCGGAATCGCCTGGCGGCCCGGCTGCTGAGCCGCGCCCTGACCGGCCGCAGCCTGCGACACGGGCGCCGCGGGCACGGTGGTCCTGGACTGCTGGCTACCCAGCACCCAGCCGACGATGACGCCGAACAGCACGCCGGCCACCGCAAACACAATCGAATCAGCTCGCATTGCCACCCGTCAGGATAGCAACCTCTGGTGGAGCCAGTCCACCAAAGCCCGCGCCAGGATGGGATCCGCGGCCAGCAGCTGGGTGCCGTGCGCCGCCACGGTGCTGAGCTGCTGGTCGCGCGGGACGGTCGTGTTCTCCGCCAGCTCCTTCAGGGTGCGCAGTGCGTACGGATCCTCGGTGCTGGCCGCCAGCCACACGCCGCGGTCGCCCAGCTTGCGCATCACGTCGGTGCCCGCGCGCACGCCCCTGTAGTCCAGGCTGGGTGACACCGCGGCGACAACACGCACCAGCGGCTGCTCCACCGCAGCCAGCAACGCCAGGTTCGCGCCGAGCGAGGCGCCCACGACACCCACCGAACCGGGCCGAACGGTCGGTCGTGCCGCAAGCCACTGGACGGCGGCCCGGACGTCCTGCACCATCTCCCCCAGCGCGCTCGCCGATCCGGCCGAGGCGCCGTGCCCGCGCAGATCGATGGCCAGCGCCGTGAGGCCCCTCCGCTCCAGCTCCTGGGCCATCACGTCCCAGTCGGCCTTCGAGCGGGACAGCATGTGGACCAGGACCACCGCCGGCGCAGGCCGCGAGGCCGCCTCGTACAGCTGGCCCGCGAGGGTCGTGCCGTCCAGGGATGACAGCGTGACGGGCCGGCCTGCCGCCTCTGCCGCGCAGGGAATGGCCCACGCCAGGAGGACCACTGCCCACAACCGACGGCACCGGCCAGGACGGGCGCCCATCACACGTGGGCTCCCCGGAGTGCCGCCAGGTAGTCGGTCACGGCGCGGCGCAGGCCGACGAACAGGGCGTGGCTGATCAACGCATGGCCAATCGACACCTCGTCCAGGTGCGGCAGCGTGTGGAACATCGTCAGGTTGCGCAAGTCGAGATCGTGCCCGGCGTTCACGCCCAGGCCCTCCTCGTGCGCGATGCGCGCGGCCGCCACGTATTGCTCGAAGGACGACACGGCCGTGTCGGGCCCGCGCTCGAAGGCCCGGGCAAAGGGCTCGGTATACAGCTCGACGCGATCGGCGCCCAGCCGCCGCGCCCACCTGATGGGCTCCGGCTCCGGGTCCACGAACACACTGACGCGGATGCCCGCCCCCTTCATGCGCGCGATCACCTCGCCCAGCACCTCCGGCGGCGTGGAGGCCGACCAGCCGGCCTGGCTCGTGATCTCGCCGGGCACCACGGGAACCAGGGTGCACTGGTCGGGCCGGACCGCCATGACCATCGCAACGAGGTCGGCGCGCGGGTCCCCTTCGATGTTGAACTCGACCGTCCCCTTGAGGGGCGCGAGCTCGTCGGCGATCTCCAGGACGTCGCGCCGCGTGATGTGCCGCTCGTCGGCGCGCGGGTGCACCGTGATGCCCGGCGCGCCCGCATCGATACACACGCGCACGGCCTCGATGACCGATGGCAGCCGGCCACCACGCGAGTTGCGGATCGTCGCGACCTTGTTCACGTTGACGGAGAGCTTGGGGTGCAGGGGTGCAGAGTGCATGGGTGCAGGGTGCTGGGTGCGGGAGTGCTGGGTGCCTGGGTGGTGGGTGCCTGGGTACAGGGGCCACGCG
>JBFWQE010000030.1:13607-44322 GCA_050249615.1 Vicinamibacterales bacterium | reverse complement strand
CGCGGGCCGCGTCGCGCTCGGCCTTGAGATCCTCCCACCGCGACTTCTCCAGCGCGGCGTCGAGCGCCTTCGCATAGTCGCCCGAGTCGTACACGGCGCCCATCTGCGTCTGGTACGGGAACCGGTCCTTCGGGATGAAGTTCTTCCGGCGGACCTCGGCCGGATCCATGTTCAGCTCGCGGGCCAGCATGTCCATGGCCCGTTCCACGAAGTAGGTGGCCTCGGGGCGCCCGGCGCCACGATACGCGTCGGTCGGCGTCTTGTTGGTGAACACCTCCGTCAGCGTGGCGCGGATGGCCGGGATGTCGTAGGTCGCGTTGGCCATCAGCATCGTGAGCGTGGGGACGGCGGCGGTCAGCAGCATGTTGTACGCGCCGATGTCCGCGATGAGCCGCAGCTTGAGCCCCAGCACCCGGCCGTCGCGCCGCGCCGCCACGTCCACGTAGGCGATGATGTCCCGCCCGTGCGTGGTGGCGACGAAGGCCTCCGTCCGCTCCTCGATCCACTTCACCGGCATCCCGAGATGCTTCGAGACGACGGCGGTCACGTACTCCTCGGGGTAGATGTTGATCTTCGCGCCGAAACCGCCGCCCACTTCCGGCGCGATGGCGCGCACCTGGTCCTGCCCCATCCCCGTCATCGCCGCGATCAGCGTGCGGAGGATGTGCGGGTTCTGGGTGGACGACCAGATCGTCATCGTGCCCTTCCCGGGCTCGTAGTGCGCCACGACCCCGCGCGGCTCCATCGCGTTGGGCACCAGCCGCTGGTTGACCATCCGCTGCGAGATGACGACATCGGCCCCGGCGAACGCCGCGTCGATGGCCGAATCGTCCAGGGTCAGATCCGGGGCGACCCCGGTGCCGCTCGGGAGCAGGGGCAGCGCGAGATTGTTGGGAAACGCCTCGTGGATCACCGTCGGCTTGCCGGTCATGGCCAGCTCCGTGTCCACCACCGCAGGCAGCGGGTCGTAGCGGACGATGATCGCGTCGGCGGCATCACGCGCAACGCCGCGGTCAGCCGCCACCACGACGGCCACGGCCTCGCCCGCATACCGCACCACGTCCACCGCCACGGCCCGGTGCTCGGGTGAGGGGAACGGCGTGCCGATGGGCATCGGCGCCAGAAGCTCGGCAATCCGGGCCCCGGTGTACACCGCCTCCACGCCGTCCATCGCCTCGGCCTCCCGCGTGTCGATGGAGACGATGCGCCCGTGCGCAACGTCGCTGCGCTTGAACGCCAGGTGCCGCAGGCCGGCAATCTTCACGTCGTCCACGTACGTGCCGCGGCCCTGGATGAGGCGCGGGTCCTCGCGCCGCTTCACGCGCTGGCCGACGAGCTTGGGCAGGACGGGTGTGGCAGCCATCCCCTACTCCTTCCGCGCCACGCGCGCGATGGCGTTGACGATGTGCTGGTAGCCCGTGCAGCGGCAGAAGTTGCCCGCGATCCCCTCGCGGATCTGGCGCTCGCTCGGCGCCGGGTTCTCCTGGAGCAGGTACACGGCCGACATGATCATGCCGGGCGTGCAGTAGCCGCACTGCAGCCCGTGCTCCTCCCAGAACGCGGTCTGCATGGGGTGCAGCCGCTCCCCGTCCGCCAGGCCCTCGATGGTGGTCACCTCCGAGCCGTCGGCCTGGACGGCGAAGATGGTGCAGGCCTTTGCGCTGCGCCCGTCGACCAGCACGGTGCAGGCGCCACACTGGCTGGTATCGCACCCGACGTGCGTACCGGTGAGATTCAACTGCTCACGCAGGAAGTGCACGAGCAGCGTGCGCGGTTCGACCGAGGCCTTCCGCACCTTCCCATTCACGGTGATGGCGATCTGGGTCATCGGGGGGGTTCCTGTGGGCCCAAAGCCTACACTGAAACCTCCTGAAGCACGACGGCCGCTCTGCAAACGACGCGGGGCGCGTCGCCGCTGGCCTTCCGGAGTCCCCTCTCGCTACGGCTTGCCGGGGGCCGCGGGCGCCAGGCTCGGCATCTTCCCCTGCGACGCCACGACCCGCGCGGCGAGGAGGTTCACCACGTCCGCGTCGTTGCGGATGGCGCTCAGGTAGGCCGCGCGGAGCAGCTGCTCCCTGCGGCCGCGGAGCGTCCCGGTGATGGCCTCACGCACCTGCGGGGTGCCGAGGTCGCGCTGGCCGGCGGGCTCGTGCGCGACGACGAGCACGAGCGTGTGCGCGCCGTTGTTGCTCACCGCGGTCACGGTGCCCGGCTTCGACTTCAGCACGGCGTCCCTGAGCGCCGGCGGCGCCTGCTTGAGAGCCGACACCGGCATGAACCCGAGATCGCCGCCTCGCGGCGCCGACTGCGGATCCTCCGAGAAGTCCGCAGCCAGGTCGCCGAACTGCGCCCCCTGCTTCAGCCGCTCCATCAGCATCTGGGCCTTCTGCGCCGCCTCCTGGGGCGTCTTCGCATCGTCGCCGGTGCGGTTGGCGATCTCCGGGTCGGCCACCGGCGTAATTGCGATCTGCGCGATGCGATACGCCTCTTCGGGGCGGTTGAACTGCGCGCGGTTCGCATTGAAGAAATCGGTGATTTCCTGGTCGGTGACGTTCACCTTGGAGACCACCTCCTGCTCGAGCACCTTCTGAACCAGCATGTCGCGCCGCAGTCCTTCGCGCATGTCGGCCGCGGTGAGGTTCCGGCGTGTCAGCTCCTGCTGGAACGCCTCCTCGGGGATGTCCTTGCGCGCGTCGGCATACGCCTTGTCCAGCTCGGCGTCGGTCAGCTCGATCTTCAGTGCGGGGGCCTTGCCCAGCAGCAGCTCCTGGACGATGAACTCGTTCAGGAGGGCCAGCTTGGCGGCCATCGCTTCGTCTTCCGAGGGTGCGGGCTCGACCTGCGCCGTGCGCCGGTAGGCTTTCTCCACCTCGTCACGCTTGATCTCGCGGCCATTGACGACGGCCCACGCGTCGGCAGACACGGGTGGGGCGGAGGGTGTGGACCGGCAGGCGCCGGCAAGCGCGGCGGTCGCGAACACGAGCAACAGGGCGTTATGAGGGCGGAAGGCGGTGTACATCCCATCCATTGTATGCGGCCCCTCGTCCTGACGCCGACGCCGGCGGGGTGTATGCTGGGCCCAGGGGCCACAGAGACACATGGAGCGCCCGAAGGAACTGCGCCCGTCCGTGCTTCACCCCAGGCACCCGGAGAAGGTGTGCTGGGGGTGTCAGAAGTACTGTCCTCACGACAAGCTCGCGTGCGGCAACGGCACCATCCGCACACCGCACCCGGTGGAGCTCTTCGGCGAGGACTGGCTCGAGTGGTCCGAGCGGAAGTCCGGTTGATCGCCGGGGCGACTCCCCGTCATCGATGATCACGATCGACGGTGCCCGGAAGTCCGGCAGCGGCACCATCGTCCGGTACGCCGTCGCGCTCGCCGCCCTGCTCGGCAAGCCCGTGCGCGTGGTGAATGCACGTCAACGGCGCAAGGTCCCGGGCCTCAGGCCCCAGCACGTCACGAGCATCCGGGCGGCCGCGGCCCTTTCGGGCGCCATCACGGAGGGGGTTTCAGTCGGCAGCCAGGCGTTCACTTTCACCCCCGGCCATGCGCCTGCCGGCGGAAGCTACGACTGGGACATCGGGACGGCAGGGTCCACGACCATGCTCGCGCTGAGCCTCCTCCCGATCGCAGGCTTCGCGGGCAGCCAGGTGCGGGCGCGGATTACGGGCGGCGTCTTCCAGGACTTCGCGCCGTCGCCGTTTCACGTGCAGCATGCCCTGGCGCCGCTGCTGATGCACATGGGTCTCGACGTGACGCTCGAGATCACGCGCCCGGGCTACGTGCCGACAGGCGCGGGCGTGATCGACGTCACCATCTCGCCGGTGCGCGGCGGTCTGCGCGCCCTGTCGTTGGACCAGCCCGGCACGGTCTCCGAGGTACGCGGCGTGGCGCTCTCGAGCCACCTCGAGGAACGCCGCGTCAGCGATCGGATGGCGTCGACCTGCGAGGAAACCCTCCGTGAAGGCGGGCTCACCGGGAGCATCGAGCGCGTCCACGATCAGTCGGCGATGCATGCGGGCGCCTGTCTGGCCGTGTGGGCGGAGACGAGCACAGGGTGCCGGTTCGGCGCCGATCGGGCCGGCCGGTACGGCCGGAGCTCCGAGGCCATCGGGCGATACGTCGCCGCGTCGTTCCTCGAGGACCTCCGGAGCGGCGCCACGGTGGACCGGTTTCTCGCGGATCAGCTGGTCCTCTTCGCCGCCCTGGCCCGCGGAACATCCCGCTACATTACGCCGCGCCGGACGCTGCATCTCGAGAGTAACCTGTGGTTGATCGGCCTGTTCGGCGCCGGCTCGACGATGGAGGACCGGCATGTCACCATCGAGGGCCTGTCGGCGACCCGCTGACCTCGGCACATTGCGATCGACTGGGGTGCCTTATGGATGAATCCACGTATCGGCAAGTGCTCGGGCAGTTCCTGAACGACTACTGGGGAACGTTCCACGAGGTGGTCGAGGCCGAGAGCGTCAACCCGCACATGCTGGCGGGTGCGCTCTTCGACGAGCTGGTGGCCGCTCACGAGCGATTCGTGGCGGCAAGGGGCGGCGCGGACGAGGCGCTGGGCCGCCTGGGGCACCTGTGGTTCCATGCCGCGGAGCGTCGGAAGGACACGCTCGACGCGCCGTTCACGGCGCGGGAGATCGCCCACGCGCGCGAGCAGTTCGAGACGGTCTACGACGAGCTGATGGCGATGGGGAAGCGGTTCGGAGAGGCAAGCCGGGAGGTGGCCGCCGAGGCCAGGCACGGCACGCCGCGATGGCCGCTCCGGGCCGATGCCGTGAGTTAGGACTACTAACCTTAGGCTCCGGCCCGTCGCCGCGACTGGAACGGACGGCGCGCGTCGAGCCGAAGCCCGAGGTCCAGGGCCATCTCCATGGCTTGGCGGTACTCGCCGGACGTCAGCGTCCGGTTGATCTCCGGGTAGCGCTCGCGCGTCACCTTGCCGGCCGGGTGGTACTGATCCATCAGGTTCACATAGGTGCCCGTGCCGAGCTCCTTCGCGATCCAGGTGAGGATGGCCCGCGTCTCTTCCGCGCCGCCCGGCATCACCAGGTGACGGATGAGCACCCCTCGCCGGGCCAGGCCGTCGTCATCGATGAGGAGCGGTCCCACCTGGCGGTGCATGGCCGCGATGGCCGCGCGCGCCGCGTCGGGATAGTCCTCCGCCTGCAGATAGCGCCGGCTGGCCTCGTTCGACCAGTACTTGAAGTCCGGCATGTAGATGTCGACGAGCCCGTCCATCAGATCCAGACTGTCGAGCGCATCGTACGCGCTGGTGTTGTACACGAGCGGAAGCCGCAACCCGCCGTCGACCGCCTCGACGAGCGCTTCGATGATCTGCGGAACGACGTGCTCGGGCGTCACGAAGTTGATGTTGTGGCACCCCTGCCGCTGCACGTGGAGCATGACGGCGGCCAGATCGGCCGGCCGGAGCGCCCGCGTCGCCGGCCCGGGCTTGACACCCTGGCTGATGTCGAAGTTCTGGCAGAAGACGCAGCGCAGGTTGCAGTGCGAGAAGAAGACGGTGCCGGATCCGTTCCAGCCGCGCAGGCAATCCTCCTCGCCGAAGTGCGCGAAGGCGCTGCTCACCACGGCGTGGCGGCCCGTCTTGCACGCCGACCACTTGTCCTCGAGGCGGTTGACGCGGCAGTCGCGCGGGCACGCGCGGCAGTCGGCCAGCGACGCGACGGCGCGCGCGGCGCGTTCGGCGAGCGCCGCGGGGCTCAGGTTCAGATACGCGGGATGGAGCGTTGACACGGCGGACTTGCTTCGTGACGCGAGACCTGCTTGATCCAGAGTACGGCCTGATCCGCCGGCCGTCAAAGACGCGCGGGCATCAGCTGCGTCGGCCTGACCTCACGAGCCCGCGCGCTCCCGCTTCTGCTCCCGGGCCACCAGCCTGGCCAGGTCCGTGAGCTCCTCCGAGAGCAGCTCGACGACATCGTCGAAGGTCAGGATGCCTTCGAGACCTCCGCCGTCGTTGACGATCGGCAGGCGCCGGACGCCGTGCGCCTGCATCTTCTTCAGCGTGTCGTAGAGGTTCTCAGCCTCGAGCGACGTCACGAGGCTGGCACTCATCAGGTCGGCGACCTTCAGGTCCGGGCGGCGAACGAGCTGGTCCACCGCCAGCGCGATGTCGCGATCGGTGAGGATGCCGATGGGCACGCGCGCACCGTCGGTCTCGCTGACCACGACCACATCCCCCACGTGGTGCTCCCGCATCAGCCCGGCGGCCTCGAGCACGGTCGCAGTCGGGCGCGTGATCACGACCTGGCGATTGCAGACCTCTCCGGCGTTCATACGGTCCCTCCAGGCGATGCCGCGGGACGGCGGAGCGTCCGGGCGCGCGGATTATACGCCGCGCGGGTGTCCGGCGAGCCGCTCTGCTCAAGGGCGATGACGTCGCGCGGACCGACGTCGGGCGCGTTCTGTAGACGCCCTCACTCCACGCGCAGCGCCCGGATGGGCGTGATGCGCGTGCCCCGCAGGGCCGGCGCCAGCGACGCCGCCGTGGCGACCGCCGCCAGGAGGGCGGTCGTCGCGCCGAACGTCCACGGGTCCAGCGGGCTGGTCCGGAACAACAGCGCCGTGAGCGCCTGCGTCACGCCGACCGCGCAGACCAGTCCCGCCGCCACGCCAAGGGCCACCAGCCGCAGGGCCTGCCCCAGCACCAACCGCAGCACCGACTCCGGTGTCGCGCCAAGCGCCATGCGCACGCCAATCTCCTGCGTGCGCTGCGCCACCGAGTACGCCATCACGCCGTAGACGCCGACGCCCGAGAGCACGAGGCCCATCACGGCAAACACCGTGAGGAGCACCGTCAGCACGCGCTGGCGCGACAACGTCTGGTCGACCGCGTCCTCCATCGTGCGCACGTCGGCCAGCGGCAGCTCGGGGTCCAGCGAGCGGACCGCCGCGCCCACACTGTTGACCAGGGACAGCGGGTTCAGATCCGTTCGCACCACGAACGTCATCATGCCGATGGCGAGCTGCGTGTGCGGGATGTAGACTGCCGCGCCTCCATCGTCCAGCAGGGAAGTCATCCTGATGTCGGCGACGACGCCCACGACCTCGTAGTCCACGCCGCCCGGCCGGCCGATGCTCACGTGAATCCGACGACCCAACGGGTTCTCTCCCGGCCAGTCGCGGCGGGCCAGGGTTTCGCTGATGATGGCGACCTGCAGGGAGTCGGCGCGATCCTGCGCCGTGAAGTCGCGGCCCGCCAGCTGGGGGATGCCCATCGTGCGGAACCAGTTGGGTGTCACCGGCCGCACGGCCGTGGATAGCGCCTCGCCGGCAGCCGGGGCCGGCCGGTCGGCGCGGTAGTAGCTGGTACCGATGCCGAGGCTCGTCATCGGGAGGAAGCTCACGGCCGCCTGGTCGCGGACGCCCGGGATGGCCGCGATGCGCCGCAGGGCCTCGGTGTAGAACCCGGCCGATCGCACCTCGTCGTCGTAGCGCGCGCCGGGCAGTTGCACGCGCGCGGTCAGCAGGCCGTCGGGCCGAAAGCCCGGGTCGATGGCCTGCAGCTGCCTGAAGCTGTTGATCAGCAGCCCGGCGCTGGCCAGCAGCACCAGCGACACGGCGAGCTCGGAGACAACGAGCAGCCCGAGCGTCCGGCGCGACCTCACCGTGCCGCCGTGGCGGCCGCCTTCGCGCAACGCATCGGCGACGGCCTTCGAGGTCAGGAGCGCGGGCACGACGCCAAAGGCCATGCCGGCCACGAGCGATGTCAGCAGCGTGAAGAGCACGACGGGTCCGTCCAGCGCCACCTGCTCGAGCCGCGGCACCGGGATGCGATCCGCCACGAGCAGCAGCAGTCCGCGATGAAAGACGACAGCCAGCGCGAGGCCGCCGGCGCCGCCGAGCACGCCGAGCAGCAGGCTCTCGCTCAGCAGCTGGCGGACCAGCCGCCCGCGCCCGGCGCCGAGGGCCGCGCGCACGCCCAGCTCCTGCTCGCGGACCGTGCCGCGCGCCAGCAGCAGGTTGGCCACGTTGACGCACGCGATGAGCAGCACCAGCGCCACCGCGGCGGCCAGCACCCGCAGCGCGGGCCGGATCTCCCCCACCATCTGTTCGTGCGCCGGCACGAGCGTGACGGACCACCCTGCGTTCCGCTGCGGGAACTCCTGCTCCAGCGCGGCGGCAATCGCCTGCATCTCGCTCGACGCCTGCTGCAGCGTCACGCCCTCTCGCAGGCGCGCGAGCCCATATGACGAGCCGCGCCCCGGCGCCGTGCGCAGCTGGGCCACCCGCCAGCCGTAGGGCATCAGGAACGCGGCCCGCTGGCCGAGCAGGGTGAAGCCCGGCGGCATCACTCCCACGATGGTGCGGGGCCTGCCGTTGGCCGCGAGCGTCACGCCGACGATATCGGACCGGCCGCCAAGGCGGCTTTGCCAGAACTCGTGGCTGACGACCATCACCTGGTCGAAGCCCTCTTCGTCTTCCCTGCTCGTGTAGCCCCGTCCCAGCGCGGGCTGCACGCCGAGCGTCGCGAACACGTCGGAGGAGGCCACCAGTCCCGGCACCTCTTCGGGCTGGCCATCGATCACCAGCGTCAGGCGTGCCGGGCCCACGGCGCCCAGCTGCTCGAAGGACCGGTTGCGCGCCTTCCATTCCAGGAGGTTTGCGGCGCTGATGACGTTGCGGGGGCGATTGCGCGTGAGGTTGCTCTCCCACACGACGACGACGCGCTCCGGCTGGTCGTAGGGGAGCGGCTTCAGCATCACGCCGCGGACGATGCTGTACGTCGCCGACGTGGCGCCGATGCCGAGCGCCAGTGCGAGGAGCGCGGGCACGGTGAACCGGGGCGATCGGACGAACGACCGGATGGCAAAGCGCAGGTCCTGGCTCAGGTGTGGCATGACGAGCTCCCCCGGCTTCCGTGGACAAGGCGCGACTGGCCGGGACAGGAGCTTGGACGCCCGGGAGGGTCGCGCGGTTGGACCATTATGCTAAAAAATCAGCACCCCAGCACCTGATCGCACCCGGCCGCACCTGATCGCACCCGCCCGCACCTGATCAGCCCCTCCGGGAGAACAGCGCGTACACCGGCAGCCCCAGCAGCACGATCACGAACCCGGGCCAGGTCGTCGTCGGGCGATAGAGCGCGAGCACCACCAGGATGCCGCTGGCCGCGACGATGTACAGCGCGGGCACCACCGGGTAGCCGAAGGCCTTGTAGGGTCGCGGCGCGTCGGGCCGCGTCCGCCGCAGCCGGAATACCCCGGCAATGGTCAGGATGTAGAACAGCAGCGCCGCGGAGACCACGTAGTCCAGCAGGCTGCCGTAGAGGTTGCCGTACGCGCCGGTCGCCGGGTCGTAGGTGCGCGGCAGCACCAGGAGCGCGGTCCAGAGGCCCTGGATGACCAGGCCCGTCGCCGGCACGCCGCGCGCGTTGAGCCGACCCGCTCCCTTGAAGAACAGCCCGTCGCGCGCCATCGCGTAGTAGGCCCGCGCGCCGGACAGCAGCATTCCATTCGCGCAGCCGAACGTCGAGATCATGATGCCCACCGCCAGGAGCGCCGCGCCCACCCCCGGCAGCGCCACCTCCAGCGACGCCGCCGCCACGCGGTCCGCCGGCACGGTCTGCACCGCCTGGAGCGGCAAGGTGACGAAGTAGGTGACGTTGGCGGCCAGGTAGAGCGCCATCACGAGGCCCGTGCCAAGGGCCAGCGAGAGCGGCACGTCCCGCCGAGGGTCCTTCACCTCGCCCGCCGTGAACGTGATGTTGTTCCACGCGTCCGAGGCGAAGAGCGACCCGACCTGGGCGATGGCGAGCGCCACCAGCAGCCCGTAGAGCGACGTGGCGTCCAGGCCCGGCGCCACCGGCGTCGGCCCGACCGGCGTCCAGGCGTTCGTGAAGTTCGCGCCGATCGTCTCCCCGCTCGCGCCGAACGCGATGCCGATGACGACCAGCCCGACGACCGCGGCCGTCTTGGCCGTCGTGAACACGTTCTGGACGATCCGCCCGTAGTCGATGCCCCGGGTGTTGGTCCAGGTCAGGAACGCGATGATCGCGACCCCGACGAGCTGCGCCACCGAGAGTGACACCGCGTAGCGCTCCGACAGGTGGATGGGCGGAACCAGGTAGCGGTCCTCGGAGACGAACGGAAGGAGCACGCCCGCGTATCGGGCGAAGCCCACGCTCACGGCGGCGACGGTCCCGGTCTGGATGACCGCGAAGAGCGTCCACCCGTAGAGGAAGCCGGCGAGCGGTGAGAACGCCTCGCGCAGGTACACGTACTGGCCGCCCGCGCGCGGCATCATCGCCGCCAGCTCGCCGTACGAGAGGGCGGCGGTCAGCGTCAGGATGGCGGTCAGGCCCCACGCCGCCAGCACCCAGGAGGCCGAGCCGAGCAGCCGGGCCATGTCAGCGCTGACCAGGAAGATGCCCGAGCCGATCATCCCGCCGACGACGATCATCGTCGAGTCGAAGAGGCCCAGCGAGCGGTGGAAGCCCGCATCGCCCGGCGGCCCGGTGTCGGGGGACGCGTCAGTGTCGGAGCGGCTCATGGGCGTCACTGGAAGAGCGACTTCGCGAGCATGGCGTGCACGCCCTTGGTGACGTCGACCACCTGGCTCACGCGCAGATCGACGGCCGCCGAGCACAGCGTGTAGGCATCGTCGCGCGAGAGGCGCTTCTCGGCGACCAGGTAGTCCACCATCTCGCGCGTGGCGATGCGGGCGGCCTCGTCCAGGTCGGGGTCCAGGCCGACGGTGATGACGTGCGTGGCGGTTTCGATGCGTGCGAAGCGCAAGGGCCTCTTCTTGTGCAGCACCACCTGCATCGTCGTCGCCAGCGAGGTCTCGATGGCGGCGCCGGTGACCTCGCCGTCGCCCTGTGCCGCGTGGCCGTCGCCGATCGACAGCAGCGCGCCCGGCACGTGAACCGGCACGAAGATCGTGCTGCCCGCGCCCAGCGCCTTGATATCGAGGTTGCCCACGTGCGGGCCGGGCGGTCCGCTCGAAACGCGCCCCGAGAGCACCGGTGGCGCGACGCCGATGGAGCCGAAGAACGGCGCGAGCGGCAGGGTGACGCCCGGCGCAAACTGCGCGGTCCTGCCCGATGGGTCGAACCGAACCAGTTTCAGATACGCATACGGGAACTCGGAGGGCAGCGTGCCTCCGCCCGGCAGGAAGCCGATGACGCCGTATGGGTGGAGAAACTCGATGTCGCCGATTCGCACCTCGAGCGCATCGCCCGGTTCGGCGCCCGTGACGAAGATGGGACCGGTCAGCGGATGCGCGCCGGGGCCCCGCGTGGTCACCGCGGCCTCCACGGCCTTGAGGGACTCGGGAATCTCGCTCTCGGCGACACCGGCCAGGCGCAGCCGCTCCAGCCCGCGCGCCGCCATCGTCTCCACGCGCACCCGGTCGCCGGAAGCGATGGTCAGGACGGGTTTGACCCGCGCGTCGTAGTAGCCCCAGTGCACGTTGCCGGGCGCGAGCTTCAGTTGGTGAACCTGCTGCGCCCGGAGCCCGATGGCGGCAATCGAGAGCAGCACCACGAGCACGCCGAGAACCACACACGCACGACGATTGAGCCAGCGCATACCCGCGGAGTATACGACGGGGCTCGCAGCGGCATCGGGCTGCGGTATCATCCGCCGCATGTTCAGTGGGCAACGCCAGCATGCCCGCCAGCCAGGTCCGTTCGAGGGCGCCTGGACGGGGTCGCCCGGGGATGAGCACTGCCGAATCACCGCGCTCAGTCCGACCGGGTGCTTCGTGGACAGCCCCGTGTCGCCCGAGCCTGGCGAGTCCGTCACGGTCAGTGTGGTGTTCGATGGCACGCGCTTCTCCCTGCCGGCCGACGTGGTGTACCGCGATCGGGTCCAGGGCTTCGGCGTGCGCTTCCAGCCCTCGGACCAGGCCCGCGCGCTCGCGTACGCCATGGGCGTCATCGAACCCGGCCGGCCGGTCGGCTGAGGCGTCTCGACCGTCAGCTCCGCATCTCGCGCTGCACATCCGTCATCACGCGTCTCGCGCCGGAGGGTCCATGCCGTTCCGCAGCCCGTTCCCAGACGTTGTCATCCCCGACGTGCCGCTGACCGACTTCGTGCTCGCGGGCGCGCGGGCGTTCCCCGAGCGGCCGGCGCTCGTGGACGGCATCACGGGCCACGCGATCACGTACGGCGGCCTCCTGGAAGGGGTTCGCCGGCTGGCCGCGGGCCTGTCGCATCGCGGCATCGTCAAGGGCGACGTCATCGCGATCTACGCGCCCAACGTCCCGGAATACGCCGTGGTCTTTCACGGCGTCGCGCGCCTGGGCGCCGTGCTCACGACGATCAACCCCACCTACACCGCGGAGGAAGTGGCGTTCCAGCTCCGGGACGCCGGCGCACGCCTGCTGTTCACGACGGAAGCGCTCCTGGGACGTGCGCGGGAGGGTGTCGCGGCCACCGGCATGCCCATCGAGGTCATCACGCTCGATCGCGCGGACGGTGTCGCCTCGATCGAGGCCGTGTACGTCGACGCCGATCCCCCGGCGGTGCCCATCGACCCGCCAAGCGATGTCGTCGTGCTGCCCTACTCCTCGGGCACCACGGGGCTGCCAAAGGGGGTGATGCTCACGCATCGGAACCTCCTCGCGAACCTGGTGCAGATCGACGGTCAGGAGGCCGCGGAGCTGCGCGCGATGGTGGGCGTGCTCCCGTTCTTTCACATCTACGGCATGGTCGTCGTGATGAACCTCGGGCTGCTACGCGGCGCGACGTGCGTGACGCTGCAGAAGTTCGACCTCGAGGCGTTTCTCCGCATCCTGCAGGACTGGCCCGTCGACATGGCCCACGTCGTTCCGCCGATTGCGGTGGCGCTCGCCAAGCATCCGGTCGTGGAGAAGTACAACCTCTCCGGCGTGCGCTGGCTCTTCTCCGGCGCCGCCCCGTTCGGGCCGCAGCTCACCGAGGCGGTGCAGGCGCGGCTCGGGGTGCGTGTCCGGCAGGGCTACGGCATGACCGAGGCGAGCCCCGCCACGCACTACACCGTCGCCGGCGCGGATCGTCCAGGCAAGGTCGGGCCGTTGATGGCGAGCACCGAGGGTCGCATCGTGGATCCCGGGACCGGCCGCGACCTCGGCGTCGGCGAGGCGGGCGAAGTATGGGTCCGGGGCCCCCAGGTGATGAAGGGATACCTGAACAATCCGGAGGCGACGGCGAGGACCGTGGATGCCGACGGCTGGCTGCACACCGGCGACATCGGCGTGGTGGACGAGGACGGCTACCTCGAGATCGTCGACCGGCTGAAGGAGCTCATCAAGGTGAAGGGTTTCCAGGTGGCGCCAGCCGAGCTCGAAGCGTTGCTCCTGAAGCACGCGAGCATCGCCGACGCGGCCGTGATCGGCGTGGAGGACGGGGACTGCGGCGAGGTGCCAAAGGCGTTCGTCGTGGCCCGCGAGCCAATCGGCGCCGAAGCCGTTCAGGCGTTCGTGGAGCAGCACGTGGCGCACTACAAGCGGCTGCGCCACGTCGAGTTCGTGGAGGCGATTCCGAAGTCGCCGTCCGGGAAGATTCTCAGGCGCGTGCTCGCGCAGAGGGAGAAGGACCGCGCGCGCCCCTCATGATCCGACAGTAGGCAGAAACTGCACCGTTTTCAGGGGATCGGTGCCAGGCCCCATCGGCGCAGCAACAGTGCATAAATTGCGGCGTAGAGGGCGATCACCACGAGGCCGATCCACTCGATGCGCAGCGGCGTGAACTGGAATGCCAGCACCAGCGCGCACATGAGCAGCCAGTGCGCGGCCACGTAGGTCGGCGCGCCGAGCCGGCGCGCGGTCAGCCCCAGGTTGTCCGAGTAGAGGCGGATCAGCGAGTCGAGCGAGTTCACCACGAAGAGGATGCCCACCGCCACCATGGCCATCGTCAGGGCCGGGTGCACCGGCGCGCCCTGCCGGAAGTAGAAGTAGAGCACCGAGAACCACGCGGCCAGCGGGATCGATGGGATCACCAGCAGGGCCGCGGCCAGCTGCCAGGTGCGCATCCCGCCGACGAACCGCGCCACGAACTGGCCAATCATGATGCTCCAGGAGAACCACCAGAACAGGTAGAACGCGTGGTAGTCCGACATGGGGAGGACGAATCGCGGCAGCTGGGTGAAGTAGGCGCCAATGTCCGCGACGCTGGACGCCAGTCCCGTCGCCCCCATCCCCGAGGCCCCCCACATGGCGGCCACGAGCCCGCCGAACAGCCACATCGACGACACGCTCAGGACCCGCACGTAGCGGATGTGCGTGCTCGACAGCACCGCCAGCAGCACGGTGACACCGACCACGGCGTATCGCGCGCCCTCCCCAATCGACGGCACGTAGAAGGGCAGGTTGCGCAGCAGGAGGTGCGCCGTGAACGCGCACGTCCCGATGATGATCACGTTGTTGACGAACTTCACCGCGGGCACCTCGAACAACTGCACCCGCGGCTCGACGACGAGGAAGTAGAAGGTGGTGAGGAAGTAGAAGCCCCAGACCAGGAAGCCCCAAAACCCGAACGCGATGGCCAGCGGGTTCGCGAAGGCGTACACCGGCTCGCGCGCGTAGACGGGAAACTCGGTCAGCGGGAACATGATGAGCCCCACGTCGAGGCCCGACGTGAAGAGCACGGCCATGAAGCCGAGGAGCGACAATGGCATCGGCCCCTGGACGGGCCGGCCGCCCCACCGGAGGACGATGACCGCCGACGTCAGCAGCGTGACGATGATGGCGGCCGAGAGGATGGTCTGGAGCACCTGAGCCGTCTACGCGAGCCGCGTGAGCAGCCTGCCATTGGTCATTGAATCGTCCCCTCTCGGTGAGTGAGCTCCTGCGGCCGCACGAGCGTGCCGGCGCGTGCGGACCGAGACGCCATCGGCGGAGCTGCCGTGCTGCTTGTCTGCGACATCTGCGCCATCTGCGTCATCTGCGTCATCTGCGCCGTCTGCGTTGTCTGCGGCTTTCGGTGTCGTCGTCTGCGTTCAGGCCAGTCCGCGGCTCACGAGAATCTCCTGCACCGCCCGGTGCGCCTCGTCGAACGCCTGGTTGGTGAACGCCGCCGCGCCCGCATCCGAGTTGGCGATGGTGATGCGCCCGAACCGCTGCCGGCCGATGACATGCGGGCGCTGCTCGGGCGGGACGTCCGGGTCCGCCAGCGTGTCGTAGGTGTACGCGTAGCCGTCCGGCCAGCGGTTCACCGCGATGCCGACGATGTCGGCAGCCGGATCGAAGCCCGTGCTCGCGAGCATCCGCGCGAACTGGCGGCGGATGGCCAGCTCGAAGTCCTGGAACGTCATCGTGCGCAGCTCCTGCTGCCCGAGGCGGTTCTGATCCTTCCGCGGCAGCCCCGGCCTGTTCGGGTTGCGCACCATGTGCACGACAATGGGCTCGTCCGGCGTGGTGACGCCGCGATAGCCGCCCACTGTCGTGCCGGAGTCGAGACTGCTGCTCGGGTGATACATCCCGGGCGCGCTGATGCTGGCCACACCCAGTTGCTTGAACGCGGTCCAGCGCCGGATGAGCACGTTCGTGTAGAGCATCGGCACCTTCACCGAGTACGCCAGCGCCTCCTTCTGGCCAGCCGGCAACTCTGGCATCAGCTTCGGGATCATCGCGTTGTAGCAGGCCAGCACGACGTTACGCCCGCGCACGAGGTGCATCCGCCCGTCGTGGAGATAGGCGATCTTCACCGCCCCGGCCTTCTCCATCGGGCCATCGTGCGCAACGCGCGTCACGGTGCTGTCCAGGCGAATGCGCACGGCTTCCGCGTGGTCGTCGAGCTTGTCGTACGCCACCGCCGCGGCGCCGATGGTGTGCATGTCGTGCGTGCCGGAAATGGCCTTCGGCACCAGGCGCGAGACGAGAAGCCGGGCAATCGACGCGTTGCCATCCGGGAAGTGGAACGTGTAGCTTCCCTGCCGGAACTGGTCCTCCTTCGGCAGGCCCAGGCCGTCGAAGCCCACCGACCCGCGCCGCGCAGCTTCGAGCGCGGGCGTCGTGTCCACGCGCTTGTTGTTGCGCCCGCCCTGCCCGAGGAAGAACGGCAGGGCGTCCGGGCTCATCTTCGCGTGGGTCAGCAGGAACTCCTGGTAGCTGATCCGCGCGAGCGTCGAGAGCTTCTGCTCCAGCGTCATCCCGGCCATGTAGTCCGGGTTCTCGCCGTACAGCCGTGTGAGATCCCGGCGCGCAGCATCGGTCAGGGGCGCCTTCGCGAAGAACTGATCCCAGGGGATGCGGCCCGTGCCCGCGACGAGGCGGTCCTCGCCGAAGTGCTCCTTGTCGAAGAAGGTGCTCGGGCCGAGGTTGTGCGTCTCGAAGAGGACGCGGTTCGTGAACTCCGCATTCCGGTGCACCTCGATACCCAGGTCCTCGACCAGGCGCTTCGACGTGTAGCTGTACGGATACGGCGTCGCGATGCTCATCGTCCCGCCGAAGCTGACGAACGTGCGGCCGTCGTAGACGAACTCGTTGCGCTTGGCGTGGCCGCCGAAGTCGTCGTGGTTGTCGAGGATCAGCACGCGCTGGCTCGTGCCGAGCGCCTTCTGCCAGAAATAGGCGGCCGCGAGGCCGGAGAGGCCGCCGCCGACGATGACGAGGTCGTAGGTCTCGCGCGTGTCCACGTCGATGCCGGGGAACTGCGCATACTGGCCGGCATCGATGGCGCCAAACGCCTCGATGGCCGTGGTGTGCTGGCCGCGAAGGCCGAGACGCCTGGGCGGGTAGGCATCCGGCGACGGCCCCGGGCCTGTCTGCCCGACGGCCTCCGCACGGACCGGCCGCGTGTGCAGGGCGCTCGAGACGGCGCCGACGCCGATGGCCACGCCGTTCAGGAAGTCGCGGCGGTCGATGCGCCGATCCATGCCGAGGTTGCGGAACTCGCGCGGGTCGCTCATGGCTGCCTCTCGTCGGTCGATTGCGCGGCGGCTGCCCGGGCTACGAAATCATCTCGGGCTCGAACACCTTCTCCACGACCCGCCCGCCGCTCACGCTCACGTAGTAGCACTTCGCGCCGGCGCGCGTGGCGACGACGCGCTTCACCTCGTTGTCCTCGAAGTAGATGCCGGCGTCGTTGTCGCAGGCGTAGCCGGGCTTCATCTGCCCCGAGCCGATCAGCTCGTGGTACAGCGGCCGGCGATCCTTCTCGGCATCGTAGTGCGGCGAGTGGCTGCCCCTCAGGAAGCCCAGCCCCTGCACCGTGGTCAGCTCCTTCGGCCGAGAGTCGGTGGTGCCTTCCTCGAACCAGCACAGCGAGCCGGCACTGGCGCCGCCGAGCACGATGCCCCGGTCCCACGCCTGCCGCAGCACCACGTCGATACCCTGCGCCTTCCAGATGGCCTGCTGGTTCAGCGTGTTGCCGCCCGAGCAGACGATGCCGTCGACGGAGAGGAAGACCTCCTCCCAGCTGCGGGTCTGGCGCGGGCTGGCGATGAAGCTCACCTGGTGTGACGCCTCGACGTTGAGCGGCGCGCAGTTCTGGTACCACGTGATGATGCCCTGCGGTGAGTCGGCGGAGGCCGTGGGCAGGTAACAGAGCTTCGGGCGCGGCTTGCCGGTGAGCTCCGCCATGTAGCGAATGAAGGCGGTGCCGTAGCCGCCGCCGGCGATGAGAATCTTCCGCGTTGAGGTGGTCCCGACCGGCTGCGAGGTGGCCCTCTCGAAGGCGGCAGCCAGCGGAGCCTGCGCCACCGAGGCGCCCGCGGCGCCCAGTAGCGCCGACCGGATGAACTCTCGTCGTCTCATGTGGTGATCCCCTGTCCGGGATTCTACGCCGGGACGCATTGCGTCAGCTGGGGCACACCCGCCTGCCGTCGATGCGACGGACGCCGCCCATGTGACCGGCTACACCGCTTCGGGCGACTTCCCGAGGTTCGTACGAATTCATCTCACCGCGTCGGACGAGGTCACTCAGGTGCAGAGCGTGGCCAACAGGTTCCGCATCAAGATCTGGGACAGCGCGAGCGGCGGGATCGTCTACGACAACAAGCACGGCGAGCCGGACGATCTCTCGTCCGACACGCGGGCCATCACCAGCGGCGCCATTTCGGTTCACCGCTGATCGACATGCCAGGGAGGGGGCGGCTGGTCCGCCCCCTTCCGGCTGAGCAGTGCGGCTGTGTCAGATCCGTTTCGCACCATGTAAGAACGTAACGAAGGGACCGGGGTCGCGAACCAGAACCACGCATTTCTTCCCGGCGAACCCGCAATCAGGAGGCTCGAAGCCGCGGCAGGATTCTTGCTCGCAACTGCCATCTCATGCATTGCCGGACCGGTCGTCGCCCCGCGTGGTTCCTCGCCGCCCTCATCGCAACAGCGCTCCTCACGGGGTGGCCCTCCTTCCCGGTCACCAGCGCCCAGGGGACGGCGGTGCCCCCGCTGGTCTTCGTCTCGCGTGAGATCCCCGCCCGGGGGACGGTGTACTGGGACGTGCCGCGCGGGTTGCCCGGCGTGGCGGCCTACAGCCGGTTCCAGGTGTCGTCGCCTGGCCGCCTGCTCGTGCGCGAGTCGAACGGCGCCATCCGCGTGCTGATCGACGGCGCCAACCCCGCCGGCAATCCCTTCCGCCTCGTCGACGTGAGCGCGCCGGACGTGTCCTGGGACGGCCTGCGCGTGGCGTTCGCCGGGCTGCCCGAGGGCAGCTACTCGCGCGCCCCGGCAACCAACCCCGGCGCCTGGCGCCTGTTCGTCATCAACCTCGACGGCACCGGGCTTCGCCAGCTCACGTTCAGCGATCGCAATATCGACCTGTCGCAGTTCGGATCGCTGGCCAACGCGTTCCGGGCCTACGACGATACGGACCCGGCGTGGCTGCCGGACGGTCGCGTCGTGTTCGCGTCCACGCGCTGGCCCGGCTTTGGCCAGTACGGCGGCGTCCGCTCGTCGAACCTGTTCGTGGTCAACGCCGATGGCTCCGGGCTGCACCGCATCACCAGCGAGAAGAACGGCGGTGATCGCCCGCTGGTGGACCCGCTCACCGGGCGCGTCGTCTACGCGCGGTGGTGGCGCAACTTCCGCCTCGCGTCGAACAACCTGTCGACGGTGACCGCGCCGGACGGCAACTACCGGCAGCACCTCGGGCTCGTCAGCACGGCGGACGCCGGCAGTCTGGGCGGCGTGCCGGGCGGACCGGGCAACCTGCTGCGCAACTCGTCGCAGCTGGCGTCGATCAGGCCGGACGGCTCGGACCTCGCGCAGTTCGCCGGCGAATCGGGCCTCTTCCTCTCGGGCGAGGACATCAATCACGCCTACGGCGGGTCGTTCGCGCAGGACGGGACGCTCTACGCCAACTTCTTCCCGATGACCAACGGCACCGAGGCTTCGGGCTTCGGCGGCGTGCGGCGCTACATCCGCGGCGCCGCGCGGCCCACACCCGTGATCGGCATCACGGCAAACGGCGGCCAGATGGTCAGCCAGTCGCCGCCGTCGTTCGGGGTGTACGTCGGCACGTACGCGGCCGAACCCGCCGCGCTGCCCGACGGGCGCCTCGTCGTGTCCATCGCGCCCGACGTCGGGCAGGACTACGGACTCTACGTGATCAACGCCGATGGCACGGGCGCGACGCTGCTGTACGACGAGCCCGATCGCACGGAGATCCGCGCCCGTGTGGCATTGCCCCGCCCCGTGCCGCCCGTGCTGCCCGACCTCGTCACCCAACCGGCAAGCCCGCTCCCGCCCCGCGCCGGAGGTCCGTACGACATCGACGGCACGTTCTCGTTCGAGTCGCTCAACGTCTACTTCAACGCGCCGGTGGACGTGCCCATCATCAGCGCTCCGCCGATCGGGAGCGCCAGCCTCATCGCGTTCTTCCTCGACCACCAGCGGCAGCAGCCGGGCTCGTTCGAGCGGATCGACTGGCCCATCCTGCTCGGCACGGCGCCGGTGCGCGCGGACGGATCCATCCCGCCCACGCCGCAACCCGCCAACGTGCCGCTGTTCGAGCAGCTGCGCGGCGCCGACATGACCGTGCCGCTCACCGGGCGCGGGGTGCGCGGGTCCACCACGGGAGCCGCGCACGTGGCGGGCATGAACTTCGGCCGGACGGGCACACGCGCACGGTGCGTGGGCTGCCATGCGGGTCACACGATGATTCCGGTGCCCGCCAGCGCCGAGGATGCGCGCTGGACCAACCTGGCGCCGGGCGCCCGCATCCTCCAGTCGTCGCTCGACCCGGCATTGCCGGACACGGACGGACTGGTCGATCGTCGCGTCCGCACGGGCCGGCCCGAGTGGTTCTGGCGCAGCCATCCGTCCCAGTCGCCGAACGGGCAGTGGGTGGCGCTGGCCTTCCCGCAGCCGATCCGCGTGCGTGCGGTGCGCCTCTACAACCCTCCGCCGTCCTCCTCGGTCACCACGCGCGTGCAGGCGACGCGCGTGCGCCTGTTCGCGGACGAGGCCGGGCAGCAGCAAGTGGCCGCCGTGACAACGGGACCGATCAGCGAGGCAGGCACGGACGTCCCCTTCGGCGACATCGTCGCGCGGTCGGTGCTCGTGGATTTCCTCGACGTCACCGGCACGACGCGTTCGATGCGCGTGGCCAGCCTGGCCGAGGTGGAGGTGATCGCGCGCGGCGAGGAGTCTGGACCCGTTTGCACGGTTCCCGGGGCGGCCGGCGCGCTGAGCGCCCAGGTGTCGGGCCCGCGTGTCACTCTCTCGTGGCAGGCCCCCGCCACGGGCGGGGCGGCCGGCGGGTACGTGGTCGAGGCCGGTTCCGCGCCGGGCCTGGCGAACCTTGCCGTGCTGCCGCTCCCGGGCGGCGCCACGAGCTTCGCGATTGACGCGCCCAACGGCCGCTATCACGTGCGCGTGCGGGCCACCAACACCTGCGGTCCGGGCCCTGCCTCGAACGAGGTGATCGTGGACGTTCCGGGCACGTGTGCCGCGCCCGCGGCGCCAACCGGACTCACGAGCGCCGTGAACGCCGGCGTGGTCACGCTCGGGTGGTCGCCCGTGCCGGGCGCCGCGGACTACGTGCTCGAAGCGGGCTCGGCACCGGGAGCCAGCAATCTGTTCGTTGGCGCCGTTCCTGGACCGGGGCTTCAGGCCACGCCGGGGCCAGGCCGGTATTTCGTGCGCCTCCGCACGCGGAGTGCGTGCGGCGCCATGTCGAGCGCCTCGGCCGAGATCCTCGTCGTCGTGCCGTAGTCCCGCGCGATGCGTGGCGGACGCGGCTGGGAGGCTGCCCTAGATGGCCTCCGGCGGCGGGCTCATGAACTCCCTGCCGTAGATCTCGTAGTTCAGATCCGTCGCGACAATGTGCTGGGCTGCAGCGTTCGTGTCGCGCAACAGTCGCTCGAAGACGTTGGGCTGGAACAGGGCGCCGGCACCCCCATAGCGAAAGGCCTGAGTGACGATTTCCAGGGCCAGGTCCGTCGTATACGTCACAAGGGCGCGACACAACGCCTGCTGTGCCGAACCGACGGGCTCACCCTGGCACAGTCGCTGCCAGATCTCTTCGCTCCGCGTGTGGGCGAGAGCGCGCGCCGCGTCCAGCTTCAGGCGGGACACGCCGACGAAGCGGTGAACCACCTGCCGTTCCGCCAGCGTCGAGGTCCGGAACCGGCCGCGGCTGCTGGTCGCCATCGTGATCAGTTCGTCCAGCGCCCGGTGCGCCACTCCCAGTGCGAAACCGACGTGCTCCTGCGTCACGATGCCGGGAGCGCCGAACCGGAAGAGCGGGCCGCCCCGCCGGGGCTGCGGCGACAGCGGGTCTCGCGTGAACGCCAGGCTCTCTGGCACGAAGCGATCGTCCACCGCGAAGTCGCAGCTGCCGGTACCTCGCAGTCCGATGACGTCCCAGTTCTCGTGAACGTGAACCTCGTCTGCCGGAAGGACAACGTAGATGGTTTCGGAAGCGGTGCCGTCGGGCATGCGCCCCGCGGTGCCTTGGCGCGTGAGCGTCGCGCCCGCCACGACCCAGTCGGCGTGGTGGATGCCACTGGCAAATCGCCAGCGCCCGCTGACCCGGTAGCCGCCCACGACCGGCGTCGCCGTGCCAGCCGGGAAGACCGAGCTTGCCAGCAGGGGCGTCCTTCCACCACCGTAGAGTCGCTCGGCGCCCGCATCTGCCAGATACGGGGCCGTCAAGGCGGCGTTCGCCGCGCCAATCGCGGCGCACCATGCCGCAGAGGGATGGATGGCGCTCAGCGCCTCGTACACCTGCAACTGCAGGACGGGATCGGCCTCGGCCCCGCCGAGCTCGGCCGGCAGCTTGAGATTGAAGAAGCCCGCGGCATGCAACGCGTCCACAACCGGTGTGGCCAGTCTTCCCTCACGCTCCGCGGCATCCGCGTGGGTCACCAGGGTCTCGCGGACGAGTGCCACCTTGTCCAGCCACGCGCGGCGACTGGCTTCCCGCTCTGCCGAGTGCATCAGTTCTCCTCCACGTCGCCTTCGCG
Organism: Vicinamibacterales bacterium; assembly: GCA_050249615.1. Lineage (GTDB taxonomy): Bacteria > Acidobacteriota > Vicinamibacteria > Vicinamibacterales > UBA2999 > VFZN01. The sequence continues at coordinate 21,962 of JBFWQE010000030.1, read as the reverse complement.
GCGTCACGCCCGGTCGGCGTAGCCGAGGCCGGGTCGTTCCACGGACACAGTGGTACCAGCTTCCCCGGCGATGATGCGGCCCAGGTCCGCGAGCGCGCCAATCGCGGCGCGCCGCCCCGTGTCCCTCGCGAAGCGGCACGCCGCCTCCACCTTGGGCCCCATCGATCCTGGCGCGAACGACATCGCGGCCAGCGCGGCTGGAGACGCGCGCCGGATCGCGCGCGGCCTGGCAGTACCCCAATCCGCGTAGGCCGCATCCACGTCGGTGAGCATCACGAAGACATCGGCGTTCAGCTCGCGCGCGAGCAACCCGGACGCCAGATCCTTGTCGATGACGCACTCCGCGCCGACGAGCGTGCGCCGGTCACCGCCGGAGTACGTCGTGGGAATGCCGCCGCCCCCCGCGGCGATGACGACCGTGTTCCGCTCGAGCAGCCACGTGATGGGACGGATCTCGAGGATGCGCCTGGGCTCTGGAGACGCGACCACGCGTCGCCAGTGGTGGCCGTCCTGCCTGACGGTCCAGCCCCGCTCGGCGGCCAGGCGCGCCGCCTCGGCTTGGTCGTAGACCGGACCGATGAACTTCGTCGGATTCAGGAACGCCGGGTCGTCCGGATTCACTTCGACCATCGTGAGCAGGGTGGCGAACGCTCGATCCGGCGGCAGGAGGTTGCCGAGCTCCTGCTCGATCATGTAGCCGATCATCCCCTCGGTCTGGGCGCCGAGGACGTCGAGCGGGTAGGTGCCCGACGTGTCGTACGCGGCCGCCTGCAGCGCGAGCAGCCCCACCTGCGGCCCGTTGCCGTGGCCGATGACCAGCCGGTGCCCGCGCGCGACGGGCGCGAGCGCCTCCGCGGCAACCCGCACGTTGCGGCGCTGGTTCTCGACCGTCAGCGGCTCGCCACGCCTGAGCAGCGCATTGCCGCCGAGCGCGACCACGACCAGCACGGCTCAGTCCCCGAGCGTGGCGACGAGAATCGCCTTGATGGTGTGCAGGCGGTTCTCGGCCTGCTCGAAGGCGATGTTGTACTCCGACTCGAACACGTCGTTCGTCACCTCGAGACCGTTCGTCAGGCCGTACGCCTCGCCGATCTGGCGGCCGATCTCGGTGCCCATGTCGTGAAACGCGGGCAGGCAGTGCATGAACTTCACCTGCGGGTTGCCGGCCTCCTTCATCAGCCGCATGTCCACCTGGTACGGCAGCAGCAGGCCGATCCGCTCCTTCCACGCCTCCTTCGGCTCGCCCATCGACACCCACACGTCGGTATGGATGAAATCCACGCCCTTGACGGCTTCCGCAGGGTCGTCGGTGATGGTGAGCCTCGCGCCCGACTCGGCCTGCAGGCGTCTTGCGACCTCGGTGAACTCGTCCTCGGGCCACAGTGCCTTCGGCCCGCAGATGCGCACGTCCATGCCCAGCAGGCACCCGACGATCATCAGGGAATGCCCCATGTTGTTCCGCGCGTCGCCGACGTACGCGTACTTGATCTCGTGCAGCGGCCGGTCGCTGTACTCGCGCATCGTCATCACGTCGGCCAGCATCTGCGTGGGGTGGTACTCGGCGGTGAGCCCGTTGAACACCGGCACGCCCGCGTGCGCGGCCAGTTCCTCGAGGCCCTGCTGGCTGGACCCGCGGTACTCGATGGCGTCGTACATCCGGCCGAGCACGCGCGCGGTGTCCTTGAACGACTCCTTGTGGCCGAGCTGCGAGCCGACCGGATCGAGGTAGGTGACGTGTGCGCCCTGGTCGTAGCAGGCAATCTCGAACGCGCACCGCGTGCGCGTGGAGGTCTTCTCGAAGATGAGGCAGATCTCCTTGTCCCTCAGGTGCTTCTGCTCGGTGCGCGCGTACTTCGCGCGCTTGAGGTCGCGCGCGAGGTCCAGCAGGTAGCGGAACTCGCGTGCGGTGTAGTCCTGCACCGTCAGCAGCGAGCGGTTGCGGAGGTTGAACATGAAGCGCTCCCAGGAACCGGGCGGTGTCGATTGTATTGCAGGGCCTGCTGCCCGTACTCGGTGACGAGCAGCCGTCGTCCATCACGTGGCAGGTCCGCGAGCCGTGGTGCGTCCAGCCACGAGAGGTCGCGCTCGCTATCGGGCGGGCCGCCGCGCAGCTCTTCGATGGTGCGGCGATGCCGAGGCGCCCCCCTTCTGCGGGTCCTGGCGGTTCTGGACGGCTGGAGCCGACCCGGTCTACTCTCCGCCACATGGTTGGCCGTACGCTACGGCACTATCGCATCGTGCGTGCGCTCGGCAGCGGCGGCATGGGCGAGGTCTACGCCGCGGAGGATACCCGGCTCAGCCGTCAGGTCGCGCTCAAACTCCTGCCGCCCGACGCGGCGGCCGATGCCGACCGACTGGCGCGCTTTCAGCGAGAGGCGCGTGCCCTCGCCGGCCTGAATCACCCCAACGTCGTCACGATTCACTCGGTGGAGGAAGCCGACGGCGTGCACTTCCTGACGATGGAGATCGTCGAGGGGAAGACGCTGGCGGGGCTCATCCCCTCGACCGGCGTGGCGTGGCCCGACTTCTTCAAGTGGGCCCTTCAGCTCGTTGACGCCATTGTCGCTGCCCACCAGCGCGGCGTCGTGCACCGTGACCTCAAGCCGGCCAACATCATGATCGGCAGTGGTGGCCGCCTGAAGGTGCTGGATTTCGGCCTGGCCAAGCTCAAACGTGCGGTCCCGGAGCACAGCGATCTCCTGGCGACGGCAACTGACACGGTGCCCCACCTGGTGTTGGGAACGGCGGCTTACATGTCGCCGGAACACGCCGAAGGCCGGCCGGTGGATTCCCGGTCCGACATCTTCTCCCTGGGCATCGTGTTGTACGAGATGGCCACGGGCACGCGTCCGTTCAAGGGTGACTCGGCGCTCTCGCTGCTGTCGTCGATCATCAAGGATCCCGTGCCGCCGGTGTCGGGCTCGCGGCCCGATGCCCCCGCCGGCCTCGAGCGCATCCTCCGCCGATGCCTCGCCAAGGATCCCGAACGCCGATATCAGACGGCGGTCGATGTGCGCAACGACCTCGAGGAGCTGCAGCAGGAGGCGACGGCGCCCTCCGGGCCCGTGACCGCGGCAGCCGGCGCAGTACCTCAGAGGACCGGGTGGTCACGCGCCGGGATGGCCGGCCTTGCCCTGGGGGCTGCCGCTCTTGGCGTGGCCGCGTGGGCGTGGCTGGGCCCATCGTCGACGCCGGCGCCTGCGCCCGTTCGCGCCACCTTCAGCCAGCTCACCCACCTGCCAGGGATCGAATGGTTCCCGACGCTGTCGCCGGACGGCCGGTGGGTGGTGTACGCCGGCGATGCGGCGGGCAACCGTGACATCTACCTCCAGAGCGTCACCGGCCAGACGCCGATCAACCTCACGGCGAACTCACCGGAGGACGACGATCAGCCCGCGTTCTCTCCTGACGGGGAGCAGATCGTGTTTCGCTCGGCGCGGGACGGCGGCGGCCTCTTCGTGATGGGCCGAACGGGCGAGGCCGTGCGACGCATTTCGCGCGCGGGCTTCAATCCGGCATGGTCGAGGGATGGCACCGCGATCGCCTACACGACCACCCGAACCGAGCTCAAGCCGCAGAACACCGAGGGCGTCAGCGAGCTCTGGGTCGTCGATCTGGACGGCGGCGAGCCGCGGCGGCTGTCGGATCTCGATTGCAGCCTGCCCAGCTGGTCGCCGGGCGGCCGGCGCATCGCGTTCGGCATCCGGTCCACGGGCCTGTCGGGATCGGCACAGGGTGAAGGCACGGCCGCCGAGCGTCGCCTCGACATCCTGACCATACCCGTCGATGGCGGCCAGACCACGGCGGTGACCGAGGACGCGTACGTGGACTGGAACCCGGTGTGGGCACCTGACGGGCGGCACCTCTACTTCATCAGCGATCGCGGCGGCAGCACCAACATCTGGCGCGTGCCCATCGACGAGTCGTCCGGGCGCCCGCTGGGTCCGCCCGAGCCCGTGACCTCGCCTGCGCCGTTTGCGGCGCACCTGACGATTTCGGCCGACGGCACGCGGCTCGCCTACAGCTCATTCCTCGAGACGCAGAACATCGAGAAGCTGGAACTGGATCCCTCGACGGGCCGTGTCGTCGGGCAGCCAACGGCGGTGACGACCGGATCCCGCTACTGGGCCAACCCGGACCCCTCACCCGATGGCCGGTTCGTCGTCGTCTACTCCCAGGTCAACCCGGAGGGCGATCTCTACATCGTCAACACCGACGGGTCCGGGGCGCTGCGCCAGCTCACGAGCGATCCAGCCGTCGACAGGGTGCCGCGATGGTCGCCCGACGGCAACTGGATCACGGCCTTCTCGGATCGTGACGGGTCGCTGCACGTCTGGCGCATCCGTCCCGATGGCAGCGACCTGCAGCAGATGACGATGGGGAACGGGGCGTCGATCGTGGCCTGGTCACCCGATGCGGCGCGCATGGCCGTGGCGCTTCAGCGAGCCCAGGTGGCGCCTCACGACGTGCACGGCATGGTGATCATGGATGCCAACCGCCCGTTGTCCCAACAGGCCGCCGATCGCATCGTCCCCGGTCCACCGACCGACGGGCGGTTCGTGCCGAACTCGTGGTCGCCGGATGGCCGGTGGATCACGGGCCAGGGCTGGTTCGGCGTCCTCGGCGTGTTCGTCTACTCGGTGGGAGCGCGGTCCTTCGAGCGGTATACCGACTACGGGGAATGGCCGGTCTGGCTTCCCGACAGCCGGCACATCCTGTTCGTCTCGCGCGGCCGGGAATTCCGCGTCCTCGACACGCGGACACGGGCGACCAGGCAGGTGTTCTCGGTCCTGCGCGACACGCTCGGGCCGCCGCGGCTGACCTCCGACGGCCGGCATGCGTTCTTCTCGCGGCGCACCACCGAGTCGGACATCTGGTTGATCAGCCTGCAGTGAACCGCACGCGATCCGCGCGCGCCGCCTGTCTCCGCTCGCCGCATTCGACGAGGCGCGGTCACGCGCCCGCGATCAGCCGGTCCTCGAACGCGTAGTCCACCGCCCGCCGCGGCTGCGTGCGGTACCAGGCGTAGCTCTCGCGGAGCGCGTCCTCCAGCGGCGTGGGCGTCACGCCCAGCAGGCGCGGCGCCTTCTCAATCACGGACGAGAGGGGCGGCAGGTCGAGATACTCACCAAAGTAGAGCGAGGAGCCCATCAACTGCCCGCCCGCCGCGTGAATCCTGGAGCGCGGCACCGACACGAACCTCGGCGCCACGCCAGCCGCGCGCGCCAGCGCCTCCAGGAACGTGCGCTGCGTCGTCCTCTCCACGTGCCCGACGTTGAATGCCTGCCCCGCCGCCCCCGGCACTTCAGTGGCCCGTACACAGGCCTCGGCCACATCGTCCACGAACGCCCATGGCATGGGCGACTCGCCGCCGTCCGGCAGGATGACGGGCCGGCCGTCGAGCAGCCGGTCCCAGAAGAACGCTTCACGGTAGAACGGCTGCCGCGGCCCGTGCACGAACGGCGGCCTGAACGTGACCACCGGGAGGCCGGATTCCGCGTGCATGCGAAACAGCGCGCGCTCGGCGGACGCCTTGTGCTGGACGTACGGGGCCGGGAAGTCGTCGGGCGCCAGCGGATCAGCTTCGCGATGATCGACACCCGGCGGATACGCGGCGAGGCTCGACATGAAGACGTAGCGCTGCAGCTCGGGGCCGCAGCTGCGCGCCGCGGCCTCCACCTGGCTCGCCGGCGTCCCGTGCTGCCAGTCGTACGCGAGATCGAACACGGCGTCGAACCGCCCCTGCCCGAGGAGCCGCGAGACTGCGGTCAGGTCCGCACGGTCTGCCTGCAGGTTCCCGACGCGCGGTCCCAGCTCGTGGGTCGCGCGCCGGTGGAGCACCGTGACGTCGTGCCCACGCTCGAGCAGCTTCTCCACGATGCGCCGCCCCATGAACTGCGTCCCGCCGATGACAAGTGTGCGCATGTCGGTTCCGGCTTCTCGTCAACGACCCGCGGTCGTCGTCGCCGTTCCCGGGCCCGCAGGCCCGTTCAGCAGCGCGTTGAACACCATCTTGAACGTGCCGTGCGTCTGGGCGCGGTTCTGGGCGCGGAACCCCAGCAGGACGACGCGGCCCTGGCCATGCTTCACCGACACGGCCGCGGCCTTCTTGGCGATCACCTGCTCGCCGAGCAACCAGCCGCTCTGCAGGATGTCGCGCTCGACGTAGGTGGACAGGATCTCGACGTCCTGGCTGCGCTCGGTGCTCGTCACCTCGTAGACCTGGCCGCCGGCCATGAAGAGCGCGAGACCCTCGGCAGGCATCCCGTACGCCAGCGGCGCCCGGTTGTTGAAGCGGACGCGGAGCGTCGAGCCCGGCGACCAGAACTCCTTGCCCGGCAGCCCCTGGACGATGTTGCGGACCGGGAGACCGAAGCGCTGAATCGGCAGGTCGCCCGCCTGCGCGAAGGCGAGGAGCGTCCCGCCCTTCTGCACGAACGCCTCCAGCGCCTTCACGCCTTCCGCGCCGAAGCCGCTGCGGTACTCGGGGGGTGTATTCGGCGGAGGGCCTCCGGGACCCTGGCCCTCCGCGGGACGGCCGGCGTTCCCCGATGGCCGCTCGCCCGTCATGGCGGTCACCGAATCCGCAGGCAGCACGATGACGTCGTAGGCGGCCTCGAGGCCGCCCTTCTTGATCTCGGCGTCCATGATGGAGGTGTGGGGCACGTCGAACTGCTCGAACATCAGCCGCGTCCAGCCTTCGTCCATGTTGCCGCCGCCGTAGCGCTGCAGCATGGCAATCCGGGGCTTCTTCAGGTCGTAGGCACCCGAGGTCACGGGCGCCTTCAGCGCGACGAAATCCACGCCCGTCTGTGCGGCGATGGCCGAGTAGTCGCCTGGACCGATCAGGAAGTCGCCGGCACGGACGCTGCCGTCGGCCGACGTCTGGCTGACCCGGCGCACGCTCGCGCCTTTGGCGAGCAGGAGGAACGCCGCGCGGAAGCTGTCGTTCAACCGCCCGTCGAGCACGTAGCCGTTCGTGGCGCCCGCGGCAAAGGTCCCCTTCGGGACGATGGGCGCAGTCACCTTCACGAGGTTCGCTTCCACCGTCACGCCGAGCGGCTCGGTCCTGACGCCCATGAACTCCCCGAAGGTGTCCGTGGACATGTCGTAGGGGCGGATCGGATTGCCCTCGCGGTCGCGCGTGTACGTGTTGTCCGGGTAGAACGTCCGCCCGAGCATCCATCGGACGAGGCCCATCTTGGGCTGCGCCATCGAGACGACGTACGAGCCAGGGCCGAAGTACTTGCCCTCGGCCACGAACTCGCCCTTCGACTGGTGTACTTCCACGCCGGAGTCGAGGAACAGGTTCACCAGCTTCTTCGCCGTCAGCGGGTCGTGCTGCTCGGCCGGGATGACGTACGCCTTCACGGCGCCGCTCGCGCCGCGCTCGGTCTGGCGAGTCGCCTTGAGGTACATGTTCCGCAGGATGGTCTCGCGGTTCCGCGCAGGCAGGTCCACCATGGACCACGCGACGATCTTCTGGTTCTCCACGATGTCGCGCACGCGCCACCACCCGCCCGGCCACACGCTCGGCATCGTCGTCTGCGGCTCGTACTCGGGCAGGCCGCGCGTGCCGCCCTTGAGCTGGTCCGGGTGGATGAAGACGGGCGTGGCCAGCCGCGCGCTCGCCGACTCGTTGAGCATGCCCGCGATGTTGTGGAACGGCGTGATCCAGTGGAAGCCCATGTGGCCCCAGCCCGAGTAGATGGCGGCGCCGATGACGCCGGTCCGGTTGGCCGCTTCGAGCCGGTTGCCCATGTGGCCACCCCACCAGGACATCTCGCGCCAGACGAGTGGATCGCCGTCCGGGCGGATGGGCTCGGCGTAGGGCGGGATGTACAGCCGTGCGTTGCCGCCGCCCATCTGGTGATGATCCATGTAGGCCTGCGGAACCCAGTCGCGGTACATCAGCTTGCCGATCAGCTTCGACTCCGGCAGGTTCAGCGCGAACCCGTCACGGTTGTTGTCGTGGCCCGCGTATTTCTGGTACAGCCACGGCGGGCCCGCCGCCTCGTACTCGGTGCCGACGTATTTCATGTACCAGTCAGCCACCATCTGCGTTCCGTCGGGGTTGATCGACGGCAGGACGATGCTGATGACGTTGTCGAGGATGCGCGTGGCCTCCTGGTCGGTGCGCGCGAGCGACTCGTAGACGAACTCCGCCGCCGTCTGCGACGCGGCGACCTCCGTCGAGTGGAGCGCGAAGCTCTGGATGACGACGGCCTTGCCCTCGGCGACGATGCGGTCGATCTCGGCTGCGGGCACGCCCCGCGGATCCGCGAGCTTTGCGTTCATCTCGCGGTACTGCTCCAGCTTCGCCAGGTTGGCGGGCGACGAGATGAAGAGCGCCAG
>JBFWQE010000030.1:0-13507 GCA_050249615.1 Vicinamibacterales bacterium | reverse complement strand
TCGTGTCCAGCGCGTACACCTCGAACGTGTAGTGGTGCTTCGGCCCGCTGGCCGGCGCGCCGGGGCCGCGATAGACCGGCCCGCTCGCGCTGATCTGCCGGCTGCCGTCCGGCAGCTCCGCGCCCTTCGGCACGTTCTCGGGCAGGCCCGTCGCCGTGCCGGGGATGTTCCACACCAGCCAGTGCACCTGGTCCTCGGTGCCGCGGTTGCGCGCGACGTCGGGGTCGCGCATGTGCAGGACGAAGCTCTGGGTGCCCGGGGGCACGTTGGTCCAGTTGAGCGCCGGCGACACCTGCTCACCGGCCTGGGTGTACTTCACCGGGATGTCCCCGCCGTCGGGGAACGCGGGAGTCACGAGGGTCATCGCGGGTGGACGCATCTGCCCGCCCACGGCGGGCGCCTGCGCGGAGAGCGCGAGCGGAGCCAGGGCCAGCAGCGCCAGGGCGCCGGAAATCGTGTGCATGCTCATATCCGCAGAAGCATACGGCAAGGCGGGACGGGCGCGCAGCCGCCCGCGCGCGAGGCCGACCGTTTAGAATGTGGCCCTTCACCCGCGCGTCCCCATATGTCCGACATCGAACAGTCGCTCCGGAACCTCACGCTCGCACCCTACATCGTCAAGGCCATGGCCCTCATCGGCGTGAAACGCCGGGGCGGAAGCAACATGTTCCGCCACCAGCTGAGCACCATGGCCATCCTGCTGGACTACAAGATCACCGACCCCGTGCTGCTGAAGGCGGCGGTCATCCACGACCTCTTCGAGGACGCCTCGACGATGCCGGGGGTGACGCGCGAGGAGATCGAGCGCATCGACGAGGATGGGCCCGCCGTCTTCGCGCTGGTGATGGAAGTGACCATCCGGACCGTCGACGGCGTGCGGGAGCCGAAGTCCGAGTACCTGCTGCGCATCATGCGCCACGGCAGCGGTCGCGCCAGGCAGCTGAAGCTGGCGGACCGGATCAGCAACCTGTTCGCGCTGGGCTTCGTGCACGACGCGGCGTTCGTCAGGCGGTACCTGGACGAAACGCGCGCCTGCGTGCTTCCCTATGCCGAAGCCGTGAACGCCGACATGTTCCGCGAGCTCTCGGACCTGGTCGCGAGCCGCGAGCGGTGGCTGCCATCGGAGGCGCGCGGCCGCACCGCGGGTCCGGCCTGAAGCCAATCCGCCCCGGCGGCACAACCTCAGTGCGCCTGGCCTTTCCGGAACGCGCCCAGCGTCCATTCGTCCCGCCGCTCGTCGTGGCGCAGCACGTAGGTGTGGCCGTCGCTGGCGGTGACCCGGAAGTAGCGGTAGTCCGGTCCGGCCCACCGGTCCGCGATGGCCGTCACCTCGAGCCGCCTCTCACCCAGCACGAAGGCACGGGGCTCCTGCTCGCCTCGATACCCGGCGTAGCATTCGACGCGGATGGTCATGGTGGGCCTATGGTAGGCCTACGGTGGGCCTTTGGTGGGCGCGCCTCCGGCGCGTGGGGGCTGCTGCGGCTCGACTGCGAGAATCCCACCGTCAGGCGCACCGTCAGGCCTACGGCGCGAAGCGCCGCCTACCGGAGGCCTGCCATAATCAGGCCCTTCCGCCATGCGCTCGATCTTCAGCCCCGAGCTGGTCAATGGCCCGTCCGGCGACCCGGCCCTTTACGTGGACTTTCGCTTCGAGCCGCGCGCCCTGCTGATCGACATCGGCGACCTGGCCCGCCTGCCTCCGAGGAAGATTCTCCGCGTGTCGGATGTCTTCGTCTCGCACACGCACATGGATCACTTCTGCGGCTTCGATCACCTGCTCCGCATCTGCCTGGGGCGCGACACGGGGCTGCGGATGTTCGGCCCGCCAGGGTTCATCGCGCAGGTGGAGCACAAGCTGGCCGCGTACACCTGGAACCTGGTGGAGCGTTATCCCGGCGACTTCGTCATCGAGGCCTGGGAGACGAACGAGGCCTGGGAGGCTCACGGCCGGCGCCTGCGGTGCCGCGACCGGTTCCGGCCCGAGGTGCTCGAGGCACGTCAGTTTCCCGCTGGCGTCATCGTGGACGAGCCGGCCTTCCGCGTGCGCGCCGCGGTGCTCGACCACGGCGTCCCGTGCCTGGCCTTCGCGGTCGAGGAGAAGGCCCACGTCAACGTGTGGAAGAACCGCCTGGACGAGCTGGGGTTGCCCGTCGGCCCGTGGCTCAGGGAGGTGAAGGACCTGGCGATCCGCGGCGCGCCGGACGACACCCCGGTGCGCGCATCGTGGCGCGACCGGAACGGCGAGCACGAGCGCCACGTCACCCTCGGCGCCCTCAGGGATGACATCCTGCGCCTCGTGCCCGGCGAGACCATTGCGTACGTCACCGACGCCGCCTTCCACGACACGAACCGGCAGCGCATCGTGGATCTGGCCCGGGGCGCCATGCGCCTCTTCATCGAGTGTGCGTTCCTGGACGAGGACGCGGACCTCGCGGCGGCGCGGCTGCACCTGACGGCCGGACAGGCGGGGCGCATCGCGCGGGAGTGCGGCGCGGAGTTCGTGACGCCCTTCCATTTCTCGCCGCGCTACGACGGGCGGGAGGACGAGTTGGGCGCCGAGCTCGAGGCGGCGCGCGCCGGAACCGGGTAGCTATTCGGCACGCAGGCAGATCGCCGGATCAATCAGGGCCGCGCGCCGCGCAGGCACGAAGCTGGACACCGCCGTCAGGATCACGACGAGGGCCGCAACCGCGCCGAAGGTGATCGGATCGAGCGGCGCCACGCCGAAGAGCAGCGACTCCACGAAGCCCGCCAGGGCTGCCGCACCCGCGAGCCCGAGGGCCACGCCGGTCCCCGCCACCTTCATGCCGCTGCCCACCACGAGCCGCAGGACGGCGCCGTGCGTGGCGCCAAGGGCCATCCTGATGCCGAGCTCGCGCGTGCCCTGGCTCACGAGGTACGCCAGCACGCCGTAGACACCGACGGCCGCCAGCCCCACCGCCACCGCGGCGAACAGCGCGAGCAGCAGCATCGCGAAGCGGCGCCTCGCCACCGACTCGACGACCCGCTCCTCCATCGTGCGCACGCGGTAGACGGGCAGGTCGGGATCGATCTCCGCGAGCGCCCCCTTCACGGCAGCCGTGAGGGCGCCCGGCGGCGTCCCGCTTCGCAGGACCAGGTTCATCGCGCGCACGGGCACCTGGGTCTGCGGGAAGTACATCGCGATGCGCGAGTCCCCGTCCAGCGTGTACTGCTTCACGCGGCCGACAACGCCCACGATGGTGATCCACGGCGTCTCGGAGTCGCGCCCGCCCGTGCGGACGCGCTTGCCGATGGGATCCTGGCCGGGCCACAGGTCCTCCGCCATGCGCTCGTCGGCGAGCGCGACGCGCATCGTCTCGCGCGTGTCGAACTCCGTGAACAGGCGCCCGGCGACGAGCGGGATCTGCATCGCGCGGAAGTAGTCGCCGCCGACGAAGCGCATGTCCACGTTGATGAACTCCTCGCCGGCGCGCGGCGCGCGGCCCTCCACCTGGATGGGCCCCCACGCGAACATCTGGCTGAGCGGAAGCGCCGACACGCCGCCCACCGCCGACACGCCGGGCAGCTGCGACAACCGCTCCCAGATGCGGCGATAGGTCCCGAGCACCGTCCCGGTGTCCGTGTACTGGCGCCCGCTCATCGTGATCTCCATCGTGAGCGTGCCCGACGGGTTGAAGCCCGGCGGCACGGCCAGCACCCGCCCGAAGCTCCGGACGAGCAGGCCCGCCCCGATGAGCAGCATCACCGACAGCGCCACCTCCAGGGTGACGAGCACGGTGCGCAGGTTCGGTCCCCTCGCCCACAGCACGCCGCCCGCCGACGCGCCACGACCTGACGCCATCAGGTGCTCGTGGGGATCGAGACGGCTGGCGCGCAGCGCCGGCACGATGCCGAAGAGCAGGCCCGCCGACATGGCCACGACCGTCGTGAACAGCAGCACGCCCGGGTCGATGGCCACCTCGCGCAGGCGCGGCACGCTGGCCGTGCCCAGCAGCCTGAGCCACTGCAGTCCCAGGGCCGCCAGCAGCAGGCCCAGCAGCGCACCCCCCGCGGACAGCATCAGGCTCTCGACCAGCACGTGCGCGACCACCTGGCGCCGGCTCGCCCCCAGCGAGATGCGCACGGCCATCTCCCGCTGGCGCGCGAGCGCCCGCGACAGCAGCAGCGAGGCGACGTTCGCGCACGCGATGAGGAGAACGAGGGCCACGGCTCCCATCAACAGCAGCACCGGGCGCCGCGCGTCTCCCACCACCTGCTCCTGGAGGGGGACGACGCTGAACGTCAGGCCGCCGTTGGGCGGGTACATCGCCGGGTAGTCGCGGCGCAGTCGCGCGGTGAGGGCATCCATCTCGGCCTGCGCCTCGGCGACGCTCACCCCCGGCTTCAGGCGCCCGAGGATGTTGTAGTCCTCGCGAGTGCGGACACTCGGCGCGTCTGGCCCGAGCGGCAGCGGCAGCACGATTTCCGCATCCTCGGCGCCGTACAGCGTCGGCAGCACCTCGCGCGGGAGCGAGAAACCCGCGGGGAGCACGCCGGCAATCTCGTACGGCTGCCCGTTGATCACGAGGCGCCGGCCCACCACAGCGGGATCGGCGCCGTAGCGCCGACGCCATGTGCCGTCGCTGATGAGCGCCGCCCCGGCGGCGCCAGGCACGTCGTCGGATGGGCCGAAGAGACGGCCCCTCGCCGCCTCGACGCCCAGCAGCGGCAACAGGTTCGACGACATGCGAATCGTGCCGATGCGCTCGGGCTCCCCGCCGTCCGCGGTCAGGTTGTCGTTCCCGCCGATGGCCATCGCGACGTCCTCGAAGCCCTGGTGAGACGTCCGGATGTCGAAGTACTGCGCGGTGGAGAACCAGTCCTCGGCGATGCCCAGCCCGGGGGAGCGGTTCCAGAGGATGACCAGCCGGTCGGCCTCAATGTACGGCAATGGCTCGAGCAGCAGCGCGCTGGTCACCGAGAAGATGGCCGTGTTGGCGCCGATGCCGAGCGCCAGCGACAGGACAGCCAGCGCCGCCACGCCAGGCGTGGCACCGAGGCCGCGCCACGCATCCCGCAGGATCCCCATGGCAAGGGAGGATACCCGAGGCGGCCGCCATGCGGCCGGGCCCGTTTGCATCGGTCCGGGGACGGCGCTAAGGTTGGCGCGGATCGGCCCATGATTCAGCGGACCTTCGCCGAGCTCGTCACGGATCTCCGCATGCGCCGGACCGTGGGCGACAAGCCTCCCGTGCTGCTCCTCGGCGCGGGCGCCTCCGTCGATGCCGGCATCGGCGCGATGCCCGAGCTCCTCGCCTTCTTCAACTGCGCGAACTTCGACGAGTTCGCAAAGTACATCGAGACCACGACGGCAGCCGAGCGCTATCGCTACCTTGCCGAGTTCCTCCAGACCCGCCGCCCGTCCGAGATCAGCCCCGGCTACCAGGCCCTCGCCTCGCTGTGCGCCCAGAACTACTTCGACCTCGTCCTGACGACGAACATGGACCCGCTGCTCGACGATGCGTTGTCCGCCGCTCGGCTGTGGCGGCGCGACTATCTGCTCATCGTGAACGGGGTCATACGGCCTGATCGCCTGTCGCTGCTGCTCGGAGGGCAGAGCCCGCGCGTGAAGATCCTGAAGCTGCACGGCGACCTGTTCCAGCGCTTCATGGCCTGGACCGTCCCCGAGATGGACACGTTCCTCACCGAGGTGTCACCGTTCCTCGCGCCCGCCGTCGCCGGCCGCGACTTCATCGTCGTCGGCTACAGCCTGCGCGACCAGCGCGTGCGCGAGCTCGTGGAATCCGCGGGCGGCTCGATCTGGTTCACGCACCCGAAAGGTGTGCCCGATCACCTGAAGGATCACGCGTCCATCCGCGCCGTCGTCGCGCCGGAGTGCGCATTCGAGACGTTCTTCCCCACGCTCGCGCAGGCGCTGCAGCTGGGCACGCCCGCGAAGGGGATGGATGCCGCCAAGCTCGAGCTGCGATCGGCGAAGCCCGTCGCCCCAGGCGCGCAGACGATGGACGACCTGATGTCGTCGACGATGGCCATCTCGGGTTACGGGGGCATGGCGACGTCCACGGCGTTCCTGCTCGCGGAACCGCGCGTGATCGTGTGCGACCGCTACGCCAGCGAGCCGCACATCAGGAACGACACGGCGGAGCTCATGACGTCCAGCGGCCACACGTTCAAGACGAAGGTCGTGCGCCGGGCCGACGGGCATCCCTTCGGGCCGACCCTCCTGGCCGCGCCGGACACGCTCCAGGCGCCGGGGCTTCGCCTGGCGTCCACTCCGATGACGGCTGGCGACGTCGTGCAGGTCGTCGTGGCGGCCGGGGAGAAGACGGGCATCAGCACGGGCACGGTCACCCGTGCGCACCTCGCGCCGATGAGCGTGCCGCCCCTTGACGGGAAGGTGAGGAACCTGGCGGCGCTCGAGTGCGTCGTCGCGCCAGGCGCCTCCGGCGCGCCGGTCGTGGATGAATCGATGGCCGTCTGCAGCTTCATCGTCGCCGGCAGCAGCGATCCCGGCGACCCTCGCTCGTTTGCCTACCCCGCGGCACACTGGGCGCCCCTGCTGGCGCGCGGCAGGAGCGCGAAGAAGAGCAGTCGCGGGAAGCCGTCGCGGAGGTGAACGACGTGCACCTCCGCGGTCAGGGTCGGCCGGCGAGCCAGGGGCCGTCCCGGCCCTCGCGCCCGAGGCCGGTGCAGCTACTGCAGCGCCCGCCGTCGCGTGACGAACGAGATGGGCTCCGGCGCCTCACGCGCGAAATCCCCCCACGCCCGTGTCGCGCCCGGCATGTCGCCTTCCACGGTCCCGCCGCACCGCGTGGCGTCCGGGGCAACCGGCGCCATCCAGGCGCGCTTCACCAGCACGTGCACCCCGAACTCGGGAATCCGAAGCTGGAAGAACGGCGGCAGCACGTTGGGCCGCGGACCTCTCAGCTCGATGCCGACGCCGCCGACGCTTGCTTCGCGGATGGTCACCGCCACGCCGTTTGCCACCGCCGTGATGGGCTCGACGTAGCGGCGTGGGTGCTTGCGCGCGGGCCGGCCTTCGGCCAGCGCCAGGCCGACCGAGAGGAGCAGCCCGTCGCGCGTCAGGGGCCGTGCGATGACGCTCACGTCACCAGGCAGCGTGGCCGGCAGGTGGCTGGCGTCGCCCACCACCATCAGCGGGCGATTGCCGCCGAGCCGACGAACCAGACCCGAGACATCGTCTTCACGCGGAACGAGCGACAGATCCGCGATGAGAGCCTCGATGGGGTTCACCTGCAGGCTCTCGTCGAGACGTGACAGGTCGGACATCTCCACCGGGTGGTAGCCGGACTGCGAGAGCCACTGCACGACGGACGCCCGCTCGCGGGCCTGGGGACAAGCAAGGGCAATGCTGGCGCGCTCGGACATAGGGCTGTACGGGACGGCAAATTGCGGGCCATCGCCGGATCCGGCATGGTTGCGCCCGGAACGCGGCGGCCGCGCCATGCCGACGTGTCCGCACGTGCCCGTTCGGTTGCTCCCATTTCAGAACTGTTACGGCTCGGCTGCCCTCGGGTCCCCGCCACGATGGGACTACAATCGCCCAGGCTGCCGCACCCGGACCCCGCGTGTCTTCGTCTGGTTCTCCGCCAGGAGGTCGCCATGCCCGTCAGTCCGATTGAAATCTTCCTGAAGGTGGACGGCATCGACGGCGAGAGCACGACCCGCGGCCACGAGAAGGAAACCATCGTCGCATCGTACGAGCAGGGCCAGGATCATCCGGCGCCGTCGGTCGGCGGTGGAGGCGCGGCCGCCGGGCGTCCCGCGTTTCCGGCCGTGCGGTTCCGCAAGCCGGTGGATGCGGGGTCGGTCCCGCTGATCGCCGCCTGCGCGTCCGGCACACGCTTCCGCGACGCGCGTTTCACGTTCCGCAGGGCCGGCGCGACGCCGCTGGATTTCTACCGGGTGACGCTCGAAGAGGTGCTCGTCACGCGCGTCGTCCAGCGGGCCGGAAGCGGCGCGCAGTATCCCCTCTCGTTCGACGACCTGGCCGCAGGCGCGGAGAGCGGCGGGCTGCTCGAAGAGGTGACGTTGTCCTTCACGCGCATCCACTGGGAGTACCAGCCGATGCGCACCGACGGCACGCTGGGCCCGGCGGTGAGGGGCGGATGGGACCTCGCTGCGAACCGGAAGCTGTAATGTACGTCGCATGAGGATCCTGGTTGGCCTGCTGGACGGCACGCCGGCGGCATCGCTGCCCGTGGAGATCGTCGAGCGCAAGGGTCTGGGCCACCCCGACACCATCTGCGACGCCATTGCCGAGGAAGCCAGCCTCGCGCTCTCGCGCTTCTACGTGAAGCGCTTCGGGTTCGTCCTGCACCACAACGTGGACAAGGTACTCCTTCGCGGCGGAGCCGCGCGGCCCCGCTTCGGCGGAGGGGTCGTGGACGAGCCCATCGACATCTACGTGGCCGGACGCGCCACCCGGGCCTATCGCGGCGTGGACGTGCCCGTCGAGGCCCTCGTCACCGAGAGCGCACGCGGGTGGCTCGCGGGACACCTGCGCGCGCTCGACGTCGCGCGCGATGTCCGCGTGCAGTGCCTGGTGCGGCCGGGGTCGCACGATCTCGTGGAGCTCTTCGAGCGCCAGCGCCAGGGAGCGCCAAAGCTCGCCAACGACACCTCTCTCGGCGTCGGCTTCGCGCCCCTCACGCCGCTCGAGCGCGCGGTGCTCGCCACCGAGCGGGCGCTGCAGGCGGCGGGGGCGCCGGAGCGCGGCGAAGACGTGAAGGTGATGGGCGTGCGCATCGGCGGGGAGCCCACCCTGACCGTGGCCTGCGCGTTCGTGGATCGCTACCTCGACAGCCTCGACGCGTATCTCCGCGCCCGCGAGGCCGCGGCCGCCACCGCGCGCGCCGCAGCCAGGACGGCGTTCGGCACCGAGGCTGCCATCGGGGTGAACACCGCGGACGACGCGAGGAGCGGCAGCGTCTACCTCACCGTGACCGGCACATCGGCCGAGGCCGGCGATGACGGGCAGACGGGGCGGGGGAATCGCGCGAACGGGCTGATCACTCCTGCGCGGCCGATGTCACTGGAATCGGTGGCGGGCAAGAACCCGATCACGCACGTCGGCAAGCTCTACAACGTCGCGGCCACGCGCATGGCGGAGGCCCTGGTGGCGGAGCTGGACGATGTCCGCGAGGCGTACGTGCAGCTTGTGAGCCGTATCGGGTCTCCGATCCAGGAGCCGCAGGCCACCGACATCCGCCTGCGCGTGGAGACGTCGGCGCGCGCCGCCGAGCTGGCGCCGCGCGCGCGGGAGATTGCGCGGGCGCATCTCGACGGGTTGGGGTCACTGTGGGAAGACCTGCTCTCACGCAACCTGGCGACGCGCAACGCCACCGGGCGCTGAGCGTCGCGCTCGTCGCGAGCGGCCGGCTAAGGCCACATCGTCCCTTCAGCCAGGGCCTCGACGAGCCGCTCGAGCGGCCAGACGTCGATGCCGTCTTCAGTGCGCAGGACCTGACGTCCGCGATAGACCAACACGCGACGGGCGAGCTTCGGCAGGGTGGCGATGGCTCGAAGGCCTGTCAACAGCTCGGCACCAAACCGTGCCTGGTGCTTCACTTCGAGCGCGATGTACTCACGGCCCTTCCGAAGCACGAAATCGACCTCGGTCGTCGTGGATTGCGATGGCGACCAGTACGCGATCTCCTCGAACACAGCGCCGGTGTCGTTGTGCGCACGCAGCATCGTGAGCACCAGCCCCTCGAACAACGGGCCCCGTTCTTCGGCGGCGAGATCGCCGAGCTGGCGCTTCGCGGCCCGCACCAGGCCGGGGTCGACCCAGTACAGCTTCGGATGACGGCGTTCGCGCGCTCGGAGGCGCGACTCGAAGGCCGGCACGCGCGCGGCGAGGAGCGTGTCCTCGAGGATGCCGATGTAGCCTTCGATGGTCGTGCGCGACGTCGCGGCGTCGCGCGCGAGACCCGAGATGTTCAGCACCTGACCGTGGAAGAGCCCGGCCACCGGCAGGAACCGCAGAAAGGCCGGCAGGTTCCTGACCAGCGCCTCGGCGCGGATCTCTTCCCGCACGTAGAGCTGCACGTACGCCTCGAGCGACGCCCGCGGGTCGGGCGCCTGCCAGATGACCGGAATGCTGCCGTGCGTGAGTACCCTGTCGAGATCGAAGTCGCGTCCGAGCTCGTCGGGCTGAAGCGGATACATCGTTCGCATGGACGCGCGGCCGGCGAGCAGGTTCGTCGAGGCCGTGGCGAGCCGTCGCGCGCTGGAGCCCAGAAGCACGAAGCGGCGGCGCGACGACTCGATCGCCCGATGTACTTCGTTGAGCAGCGCCGGCACGCGCTGCACCTCGTCAATCACGACGGGGCGTCGCGCCGGCAGGGGCCGGAGCTCGTCGGCCAGCAGTCCGGGATTGGCCAGCAGGACGTGATAGCGGCGCTCGTCCAGCAGGTCGACGACGTGGGCATCCGGGAAGGCCGCGCGCGCCCATGTGCTCTTCCCCACCCCACGGATGCCCAGCAGGAAGAAGCTGCCCCTGGGCGCTGTCGTCAAGCGGGGGTAGGTGATGACCATCTCGTCGTCATTTTACTATGCAAAATGACGACGACATTCCAGCATGGCCTCGGTTACAATTTTCCGATGACCTTGCGTGGATTCTCCCCGCTCCCGGGCGCGATTGCCGCGTCCGCTCTGCTGTTGACCGTCGCCTGCGGTGGCTCGTCCGAGACCCCGGCCGCCACACCCGCCCCGGCCGCCACACCGGCAACGCCGGCTGCGAGCGCGCCAGCCGCGCCGGGCGTCGTCGCCGTCATCGAGCCCTCCGAGGGCTTCTCGTCGGGGCACATCAGCGTGTTCCGCTGGTCCCCCGTCGAAGGCGCGGACGGCTATCGCATGCGCCTCAACGCCACCACCGACGGCCGGTTGATCTGGGAAAGCCCCGTGCTGCACGAAACCGAGGCGGACCTGCCGAACACCGTGGCCATGGAGCCCGAGGGCTACGTGTGGCAGGTGACGGCGCTCAAGGGCGAGACCGTTGTGGCGCAGTCGGTGCCGACGCGGTTTGCGGTCACGCCGTAGGACGGCGTCGGGAGGGGGCGACAGCGTCGGGAGGGGACAGCGTCGGGAGCTCCCGAAAGTGATCCACTCCCGGGGCGATCTACCTCCCGTCGCGGTTCTGTCCCGGCGCGATCCCACTTCCCTCCCGACGCGCTCCGTTCCCCCAACTCTGCAACACCTTCATGTAGTTGGCGCGCTCGAAGGCGGATGGGTCGGCAACGTGCCGCTGGCTCATCGCCCCCCTGATCTGCGCCACCGACTCGAAGCCCTTCCGGTCCATCCACGCATTGAGGCCGTGCACCAGCGCCCCCACGTGGGCGGGGCCGTGCTTGAGGAGGGCGGAGGTGGTCATCACCGCGTCCGCGCCGGCCAACAGGTACTTCGCCACCTCCACCTGCGTGTGCACGCCCGTGGTCGCGGCCAGTGACGCCTCCACGCGCCCGTGCAGGATGGAGAGCCACAGGAGCGGCAGGCGGATCTCGGCCGGCGAGCTCAGCTCCAGCGTCGGCGTCACCTCGAGCGTCTCGATGTCGAAGTCGGGCTGGTAGAACCGGTTGAACAGCACGAGGCCGCTCGCGCCCGCGTCCACGAGCCGCCGGGCCATCTCGCCCATCGCGCTGAAGAACGGCCCGATCTTCACGGCCACGGGAATCGGCACCGCCCGGCACACCGACGAGACGATGTCCACGTAGCGGTCCTCCACGGCGCGCGCGGTGGCGGCAGGATCGGCCGGGATGTAGAAGATGTTCAGCTCGATGGCGCTGGCGCCGGCCTCGTGCATCAAGCGGGCGTACTTCACCCAGCCTGTCGCCGTCACGCCGTTCAGGCTGGCGATGATCGGGACCCCGGCCACCTCGCGCGCGCGGCGCAGCAGGGAGAGATACGCGTCGGGGCCCGCCGCGAAGTCGCCGATGGGCGGGAAGTAGGAGCTGGCCTCCCCGGTGCTGTCGGCGCCCATGCCGGTGAGGATGGAGAGCGCCTCGTTCTCCCAGCGGATCTGCTCTTCGAACAGCGAGAACAGGGTGATGGCCGCCGCGCCGCCGTCCTCGAGGCGGCGGATGCCATCGAGGTCGTGCGAGAGCGGCCCGGCCGACGCCACCACGGGGTGCGACAGCGACAGGCCCAGGTACGTCGTCGTCAGGTCCGCCATGCGACTACCTCAGCTGCGCCAGCTCTTCGTACTGCTTCCACTTGCGATCCACCGCGGCCTGCGCCGCCTTCATCAGCGCCTCGCCGCGCGGCGGATCGCTCAGCAGGAGCATGCGGTAGCGAAGCTCGCGCTCGGCATACGCGCGGAACGGCAGCGTCGGGCGGACCGAGTCGAGCGTGAACGGACGCTCGCCCACGGCGCGCAGCTCCGGGTTGTAGCGCACGAGCGGCCAGTAGCCGCTGTGCACGGCGCGCTGCTGCTGGTCCAGCCCCTGCCGCATGTCGATGCCGTGCGCGATGCAGTGCGAGTAGGCCAGCACCAGCGACGGGCCGTCGTAGGCCTCGGCCTCGCGGAGCGCGTCCAGCGTCTGCTGCGGGTTGGCGCCCATGGCGATCCGCGCGACGTAGACATGGCCATAGGCGATCGCCTGCAGTGCCAGGTCCTTCTTCTCGGTGCGCTTGCCGGCGCTGGCGAACTTCGCCACGGCCCCCATCGGCGTGGACTTCGAGGCCTGCCCGCCGGTGTTCGAGTAGACCTCGGTGTCGAGCACCAGCACGTTCACGTCGCGGCCGCTCGCGAGCACGTGATCCAGGCCGCCGGAGCCGATGTCGTACGCCCAGCCGTCACCCCCGACAATCCACACGCTCCGGCGTACCAGCTGTCCCGCCATGGCCAGGAGCTGCCGCGCCAGCGGCGTGTCGAGGCCGGCCAGGCGCTCCATCAACTCGGCCACGCGCGCGCGCTGCTGGCGGATGTCGTACTCCGTGCGCTGCGGCGCCGAGAGAATCTCGTCGGTCAGCTCCTCGCCGACCGAGGGGCGGAGCGCCTCCAGCAGGCGCCGCGCCGCGGCGAGCTGGTGGTCCGCCGACAGCCGCATCCCGAGGCCGAACTCGGCGTTGTCCTCGAAGAGCGAGTTGGCCCAGGCCGGGCCGCGCCCTTCCGTGTTGACCGACCACGGCGTGGTCGGCAGGTTCCCGCCGTAGATGGACGAGCAGCCCGTGGCGTTGGCCACGACCATCCGATCCCCGAAGAGCTGCGAGACGAGCTTCAAGTACGGCGTCTCGCCGCAGCCCGCGCACGCGCCCGGAAACTCGAAGAGCGGCTCGAGGAGCTGCGTGCCGCGTACCGTGGAGAAGTCCACGTGACCGCGCTCGGTCACCGGCAGCTGCTCGAAGAAGGCAATGCGCGCGCGCGACGGCCCGGCGTCGCGATCGCGAGGCCCCATGTTGATGGCGCGCCGGCCGCTCACCGCCGGGTGCTTCACCGGGCACGCCTCCACGCAGAGTCCGCAACCCGTGCAGTCCTCTTCGTAGATCTGCAGCGTGTAGCGCG
>JBFWQE010000029.1:0-44527 GCA_050249615.1 Vicinamibacterales bacterium | reverse complement strand
TCCTCTCTTCCGCACCATCCCCCGCTCGTCGTCGGCGAGCATCGGTCGGCAAGACCCGCAGTCACTCAGTCCTCGTCGTTCGCTATACTGCGCCAGCATGCTCTCCGACCTGAGGCAGGCCTGGCGAGGGCTTCGCACGCAGCCCGCGCTCGTCCTGGCCGCGCTGTCCACGTTTGCCGTTGGCATTGGCGCGGCCACCGCGATGTACTCGGTGGTCGACGGCGTCCTGCTCCGGCCCCTTCCCTATCCCGAACCCGGCCGCCTCGTCCGACTCTGGGAGGTGCACCCCGATGCGCCGGTGACGTTCCAGCAGCACTGGCTGAGCAACGTGACGCTGGACGCGTGGCAGCTACGGGCGACCGCCATCGCCGCGTTCGCGCGATACGGCCAGGGCACCGACACCGTCGGCCGGGAGAACCCGGAACGGATCGTCTCGGGGACCGTCTCAGCCTCACTCTTCGAGGTGCTCGGCGTCAGGCCCCTCGTGGGCCGCTTCCTCGAGCCATCGGACGAGGTCGAGGGCGCAGCGGACGTGGTGGTCCTGAGCCATGCGTACTGGAGGACGCACCTGGGGGGGGCGCCTGACGCGGTCGGCCGGACGCTGGTGGTCAATGGCCGCTCCCATGCGATCGTCGGCGTGGCGCCGCCGGATTTCGCATTTCCGGGCCCTGCCGCCATGTTCTGGCGCCCTGACGTCATCTCTCGCGAGGATGCACCTCCGGGGCGGATCCGCGTGATCTCCGTGATTGCCCGCCTTGCGGAAGGGGCCACGCCCGGCGCGGCGGCGCAGGAGGGGACCACGGTCGCGCGGGCCCAGGTCCGGCCACCGGCCGCGGACCTGATTTTCGGGAAGGGCGGGCCGGTCGAGGTCCGGGCAGAGGCCCTCGCCACGGAGATGACCGAGAGCGTTCGGCCGGCTCTCCTGGCGTCCACGGCAGGCGTTCTGATCGTGCTGCTGCTGGCCTCGGCGAACGTGGCGAACCTGTTCCTCTCCCGCGGCGTGTCGCGGGAGCGCGAGCTTGCCGTGCGGGCGGCACTGGGGGCCGGGGCGATCCGGTTGGTGCGGCAGGCCGTGGCGGAGTCGCTTCTACTCTCGGCGGTGGGCGGGCTTCTCGGCATCGGCCTCGCGTGGAGCCTGATCCGTGTCTTCCCCCGGATCGCGCCACGGGGATTTCCCCGCCTGGACGAAGTGGCGCTCGATGGCCGGGTGTTGGCCGTGACTGTGGCCGTCGCGATGGCCGCCGGGCTGCTTTCGGCCCTGGCGCCGGCCTGGCGGGCCTCGCGGGCACGCGCTACAGCGCTGCACGACGGCGACCGCCGGTCCACCGGGTCGTCGGCCCGCCGCCTGCGAGGGGCGTTGCTCATCGCCGAAGCCGCTCTCGCCGTCATGCTGCTGGTGGGAGCGGTGTTGATTGGGCGGAGCCTGGTGCGACTGCTCCAGGTCGACCCGGGCTATCAGCCGTCGGGCGTCCTGACGGCTGACATCGTGTTCCCGGCTGACGCCGGCAGCGCGACGCACGTGATGCCGCGCATGGACGAAATCCTCGCGGCAATCCGCGGCTTGCCGGGCGTGGTGGCGGCGGGCGGGAGCAACATGGGGCCCCTCGTGCCGATCAGCGCGCTGCAGATGCTGACGTTGCGCGAGACGATGGCCGACGGCCAGCCCATCAGGGCCCGCGCGCTGTCCTGGGCGGTGACTCCCGGCTACATGGAAGCGCTGGGCATGCGCCTCGTCGCCGGCCGGTTCCTCCAGCCCTCCGACGTGGGTGCGCCCATCCAGGCCTTCCTGGTGAACGAGGAGTTCGTCCGGCAGTACTGGAACGACGGCCGCCCCGTGGTGGGCCGACGATATCCGGGGCTGCTGCACTCGAAGGGAACCGTGGCGGAGGTCGTCGGCGTGGTTGCCAGCGTCCTCAAGGACGGCCTCGACCGGCCCGTCCAGCCCGAGCTGTTCGTGCCGGCCGGAACGGCCGACCGGGCCCTGTCCGCACAGGTCGTGCTGGCGGTTCGCACGGCCGGCCCGCCGGAAGACGTGGCGCCAATGATCCGCCGTGTCGTGGCCGACGTGGATTCGCGCCTGGCGATCGATCACATGTCGGCGTTGTCGGAAAAAGTGTCGGCGTCGGTCGCTACCCCGCGGTTTTCGGCCTCGCTTCTGGCGGGCTTCGCGGGGGTGGCCTTGTTGTTGGCGGCCATTGGACTATACGGCGTGCTGTCGTACGGCGTATCCGAGCGGCGGCGCGAGATGGGCGTCCGCGCCGCGCTGGGCGCCAGCCGCGCGCGAATCGTCGGGATGGTGGTGCGCGAGGGCCTCACCGTCGTCCTGGCCGGCCTTGCGGTCGGCCTTGCCGGCGCCGCCGCCCTGTCGCGGTTCATGGAGGCGGCGCTGTTCGGCGTCGCGCCGCTCGATCCCTGGTCGTACGTGCTCGCGCCGGCGATCCTGCTGGCCGTGGCGATCGCCGCGTGCCTGGTCCCGGCTCAGCGGGCCTCGCGGGTCGAGCCGGCAGAGGCGCTAAGGTGTGAATGACGGACCCACAGGCGTCCTAGGGGTTCTTGCTGCGACTGAGCAGGTAGGCGCCAAGGGCCGCGAGGCCGCCGGCAATGATGACGGCCCGAACGACCTTGATGAGGCTGATCACCCAGGCGATGCCGATGCCGAGCGCCGCCCACTGCACCCACCAGTGGCCGGGTGAGGTCATCACGTTGATGAGCGCCAGGAATAGCAGGATCACGGGCCCCATGAACAGGAACTTCACGGCTCGCAGGGTCTCCAGCACGGCTCCTCCAGCCCGATTCGGCGCCGGCCGAATCTAGAACGATCATACGAAGAGTCCCACGCGAAGTTCAGCTACACTCGCGCCATGCTGCCCCAGGGAATCCACCACGGCGCGAGCGTTCTCCTGTGGCTGGGCGTGCTCGCGACCCTGGTAGGCGTTCCGCCGCGCGTGACGCTCCTGGCCCAACCGTCGGGTGGCTTCGGTGCCGAAGTCCTCAGGGAACTGCAGTGGCGAAATATCGGGCCGCACCGTGCCAGCCGGACCAAGGCGCTGGACGGGGTCCCGAGCCAGCCGCACACGTTCTACATGGGGGCGGTCAACGGCGGCGTGTGGAAAACCACCGACGCCGGCCGCACCTGGGTGCCCATCTTCGACGACCAGCCAACCGGTTCGGTCGGCGCGCTCGCGGTGGCGCCGTCGAACCCGAACGTCATCTACGTCGGGACCGGCGAAGCGCAGCAGCGGCCCGACCTGGCCACCGGCGATGGCGTGTACAAGTCGACGGACGCCGGTCGCACGTGGACGCACCTCGGGCTTCGCGACTCCCAACAGATCGCCCAGGTCGTGGTCGATCCGACCAATGCGGATCGCCTGTTCGTCGCCGCGCTGGGACATCCGTACGGCCCCAACGAGGAGCGTGGCATCTTCCGGTCGCTGGACGGCGGCCGTACCTTCGAGAAGGTGCTGTTCCGCGACGAGAACACCGGCGGCGCCGACGTCCTGATCGACCCGGGGAATCCCGCGGTCATCTACGCGGCGCTCTGGCAGGCGCGCCAGGGCCCGTGGGAGAACGCGGATTTCCGGGGGCCGGGTAGCGGCCTCTTCAAATCCACCGATGGCGGGACGACGTGGCGACCGCTCACCACCGGGCTGCCCACATGGGCCGACGATCGGCTCGGCCGCATCGGCATCGGCATCGCGCCCAGTCTGCCGTCGCGCCTGTTCCTCGTGGTCGAGGCCGGCAGGAAGAGCGGCATCTACCGTTCAGACGATGCGGGGGAGACGTGGGCGCTCGTCAACAGTGACCCGCGGGTCGTGGCGCGCCCCTACGATGCAACCGACATTCGCGTGCACCCGACGAACCCCGACATTGTCATCGTGCCGACCATCGTGGCGTGGAAATCCACGGACGGGGGCCGGACATTCACGGCATTCCGTGGCGCCCCCGGCGGAGACGACTACCAGCGCGCGTGGATCAACCCGACGAACCCCGACATCATTGCCATGACCTCCGATCAGGGGGCCATCGTGTCGTTGAACGGTGGCGACACGTGGAGCAGCTGGTACAACCAGCCGACCGCGGCCTTCTACCACGTGAGCACCGACAACGCGTTCCCTTACCGGGTATGCAGCGGCCAGCAGGAGAGCGGCTCGGCCTGCGTGTCGAGCCGCGGGGACCACGGGCAGATCACGTTCAGGGACTGGTCCCCGGTCGGCGTCGAGGAGTACGGCTACGTCGCGCCCGACCCGCTCGATCCCGACATCGTGTACGGCGGCAAGGTTTCGCGCTGGGATCGACGGACCGGTCAGGTGCAGAACGTCGGTCCCAGGCCGGCGAGGGGGGCGGACTACCGCGTGGTGCGCACGATGCCGGTGCTGTTCTCCCCCCTCAATCCGCGCAAGTTGTTCTTCGCCTCGAACGTGCTCTGGCAGACGACGACAGGCGGCCAGTCGTGGCAGCAGATCAGCCCGGATTTGGCACGGCCCGAGTGGGAGGTGCCCTCGAACGTGGGCGTGTATGCGGACCTGCCCGACGCCCGTCCCTCGCAGCGCGGGGTCATCTATACGATTGCGCCGTCCTACCTGGACGAGGCGGTCATCTGGGCCGGCACCGACGACGGGCTCATTCATGTGACACGGGATGGCGGGCGGGCGTGGACCAACGTGACGCCGCCCGACCTGAAGCCATGGATGAAGGTTTCCCTGATGGACGCGTCACACTTCGACGTGAACGCGGCCTACGCCGCCATCAACACGCTCAGGCTCGACGACCTGCGGCCCCACATCTACCGCACGCGCGATGGCGGGAAGACCTGGGCGCGCATCACTCGCGGGATCCCGGATGGCGGCATCATCAACGTCGTGCGCGAGGATCCCGAGCGCCGCGGGCTCCTGTTCGCCGGGTCCGAGCAGGCCGTCTACGTCTCGTTCGACGACGGCGAGCACTGGCAGTCACTGCGGGTCAACATGCCGGCCACGTCCATCCGGGACCTCGTGATCAAGGGCGACGATCTGGTGGCGGGCACGCATGGGCGCGGGTTCTGGATCCTCGACGACATCACCCCCCTCCGTCAGTTGCCTGAGGTCACCCTGTCGGCCGGGCCGCACCTGTTCACGCCGCAGGCAGCGTTGCGCGTGCGCTGGAACATGAACACCGACACGCCGCTGCCACCCGACGAGCCAGCGGGACAGAATCCGCCGGACGGGGCCATCCTCCATTACTGGCTGCCCGCGGACACGACCGGCCCCGTGACGCTCGAGCTGCTGGACGGCACTGGCGCCGTGGTGCGTCGGTACTCGAGCGACGATCCGCCGGAGCCGCTGGTGGAGGGCCGCAACACGCCGGACTACTGGATCCGGCCGCACCAGCCCCTGGCGAGGACGCGCGGCCTGCACCGCTTCGTGTGGGACCTGCGCCACGAGCGCCCGGCAGTGACTTCGTTCTCGTATCCCATCGCCGCCATCATGCGCGGCACCCCGCGCGCCCCGCTGGGGTCGTGGGTGATGCCCGGTCGCTACGCCGTGCGGCTGACGGTGGAGGGGCGGGCGCGCACGGCGCCGCTCGTGGTCCGTATGGATCCCCGCGTGAAGACACCGGCCGTCGGGTTGCGGCAGCTCTACGAGCTGTCGCGCGCGCTCGACGCTGGCATCCGCCGTGCCTCGACGGCGCTCGCCGCCGCGCGCGCGCAGGGAGGCAGCGGGCAGGCCCACGCGCAGGAGATCCAGCGGCTCATGGCCACGCTCGTGCAGTTGTTCGGCCTGGTCGAGGGCGCCGATGCCGCCCCGACCGACCAGGCTCTGGCGGCCGTGACGGATACCCTCGCGGCGCTCGACAAGCTGACCGGGCCAAGGTAGACGTCTCTTCCGTTTCGAGGTGCCAGGTGCAGTTCATCTCGTTGCTGTTCGGAGCTCTTCTCCAGGCCGCCGCCGTGCCGGTGCCGGCAACCGGCGTCGAGGCGATCTTTTCCGAGTGGACCATGGCCACGCCCGGGTGCTCCGTCGGGGTTGGCGTGGACGGCCAGCCCGTGGTGGAGAAGGGCTTCGGCATGGCGGACCTCGAGCGCGGCGTGCCGAATCGGGGGGACACGATCTTCGAGGCCGGCTCGGTCTCGAAGCAGTTCACGGCCGCGGCCGTGTTGCTGCTGGCGCGTGACGGCAAGCTCTCGCTCGACGATCCCATCCGACGCTACCTTCCCGAACTGCCTGTCTACGAGACACCGGTCACGATCCGGCAGATGCTGAACCACACAAGCGGGCTTCGCGACTGGGGCAGCGTGGCGGGCATCGCCGGGTGGCCCCGGACGACGCGGGTGCACACACACGCCCACGTCCTGGACATCCTGTCCAGGCAGCACGCGCTCAATTTCCCGGCGGGCACGCGGTGGTCGTACAGCAATTCCGGCTACAATCTCGCGGCCGTCCTCGTCTCACGCGTGAGCGGGATGTCGTTTGCCGAGTTCACGCGCCGGCGTATCTTCGAGCCGCTCGGCATGACCCGCACGTCGTGGCGCGACGACCACACGCGAGTGGTGCCGGGCCGCGCGCTCGCCTACGCCCGGCAGGACGATGGCTATCACCTGGAGATGCCCTTCGAGAACGTGCACGGCAACGGCGGCCTGCTGACGACGGTGGGTGACTTGGTGCGATGGACGCGGAATTTCCAGTCACCAGTTGTCGGCGATGCCGCCTTCGTCGTCGAACAGATCACGCCGGGCCGGTTCACGGACGGGCGAGCCCACGACTACGGGCTTGGTGTCTGGGTGGGCGAGTATCGTGGCGTGAGGGAGATCCGCCACAGCGGGGCCACCGCCGGCTACCGGGCCTACCTCACCTTCTTCCCCGACACGGGCACCACGGTCACGGTGCTCTGCAATGCGGGCGACGCGCCCGCGCAGGCACTCACCTACAAGGTGGCCGACATGGTGATGGGTTCCTCCCTTGCGCCATCGTCGGCGGCCACCAACGGCGGCGCCTACGTGCTGCGCCAGGACGAGTGGTCGGTGCTGACAGGCCTGTACCGCAACACGGCCACGGGTGCGCCGGTGCGGATCGTGAAGGAGGCGGCCGGACTTCGCATCGAGCGGGGCGCGAGGCTGACCGCCGAGTCGGGCTCGCAGCTGGTTACACCGTCGGGACAACGCTGGGCCCATGACGGCCGTGGGCGCTTCACGGTGACCGACACGTTTGGCAGGATCGACACGCTCGAGCGCGTGGAACCGTGGACGCCCTCGGCGGACGATCTGCGAGTCTACGAGGGCCACTACACCAGTGCCGACGCGGAAACCGCGTTCACGGCCAGCGTCGAGGAGGGCGTGCTGGTGCTCCTGCAGCGCCCCGACCGGGTGATTCGCCTGACGCCGAGTTACGAAGGCGCGTTCACCGGGGCACTCGGGACGGTCGTCTTCCGGAAGGATGGGGCCAACCTGGTAACGGGATTCAGTGTCTCGCAGGAGCGGGTGTGGGACCTGCGCTTCACCCGCGAGGCACCTTCCCGCTGATCACCGAACAGCACTGCGCCCCGGCCTCCGCAGCTTCGGGATGTGAGCCCTCGGCGGCTCTGGCATCTGCGCCATCTGCGGCATCTGCGCCATCTGCGGCATCTGCGGTATCTGCGGCGTCTTGCGGCATCTGCGGTATCTGCGGCGTCTTGCGGCATCTGCGGTATCTGCGGCGTCTTGCGGCATCTGCGTTAGGGCTTCGGCGTTGAGCCTATACTGTGTCTGTGAGCCTGTCGCGCGGTGCGCGGTTCGTCCTCGGCCTGTTGCTCGTCGCGTCCTTCATCTCGCTGGGCGTGATGACGCTGCTCTACGTCGCCTTCGGGCGCAGCCCGGGTGTGAGCGAGGGATCGACCCTCACGCTTCGGCCCGCGGGCGACTTGCCCGAGATGGTGCCGGACGTCGTGCTGCCCATCAGGGACGGGCACGCGCTCACCATGCGGGGCTACGTCGAGCTCATCCACAAGGCCAAGGTCGACCGACGGGTGGCCCGGCTCCTGCTGAAGCCCGGCGCGCTCGACTCGCCGTTCTGGGGCAAGCTCCAGGAACTCCGGGAGGCCATCCTCGACTTCAGGGAGAGCGGCAAGCCCGTCTACGCGTTCCTCGAACAGGCGGGCGATCGCCAGTACTACCTGGCCTCGGCGGCCGACCGCGTGTTCCTGATGCCGACTGCCACCCTCGACCTGACGGGCCTGGCCAGCTACGAGGTCTTCCTGCGCGGCGCCTTCGACTGGGTCGGCACCTATCCCGACTTCCTGCACGTCGGCGACTTCAAGACCGCGGTGAACACGTTCACCGAGAAGACGTTCACCCCCGCCCACCGCGAGATGAGCGAGTCCATCAATCGCGATCAGTTCCAGCAGCTGGTGCGGGCCATTGCCGACGGCCGTCGGAAGCCCGAGAACGAGATCCGGGCGCTCATCGACCAGGGCCCGTTCCTGCCCGAGGAGGCGCTCCGCGTGGGCCTGGTGGACGAGCTGGCCTACGAAGACGAGCTGGACGACCTGGACGACGTGACCATCGAGCCGACCATCGAGATGGAGCGCTATGCGGGGGTCACCTGGGAGGCGATCGGGGTACGCCCGCGCTCGCGCATCGCGGTGATCAACGCGGTGGGCACGATCGTGAGCGGCGAGAGCGGATACGACCCGGTCAATGGCCCCGTGCTCGGCTCCGACTCCATCGTCGCGCACATCCGGCAGGCTCGCGCGAGCGGAGCGAAGGCCATTCTCGTGCGCATCGACAGCCCGGGCGGGTCATCGGTGGCCTCGGACGTCATCTGGCGCGAGTTGACGATCACCCGGTCCGACTCGATGCCGGTCGTCGTGTCGATGTCGGACCTCGCAGCGTCGGGCGGGTACTACATCGCGGTCGCGGGAGATGTCATCGTCGCGCAGCCCGGCACGCTCACGGGGTCCATTGGCGTCTACACCGGGAAGTTGGTCACCGGCGGCACCTTCGACAAACTGGGCGCGAACATCGAGGCGGTCAGCCAGGGCCGGCACGCCGAGATGTATTCGCCCGATCGCCGCTTCACGGAGGAGGAGCGGGCCAAAGTCCAGGAATCGATGCAGGCCACGTACGACCATTTCGTCGAGCGCGTGGCGGAGTCGCGGAACACGACGCCCGAGAAGGTGGATGAGGTCGCGCAAGGGCGCGTATGGACGGGACAGCAGGCGCGGCAGGCCGGCCTGGTGGACGAGCTCGGGGGATTCAGGGTGGCCCTGGCCGCGGCCAAGCAGCGCGCGCGGATCCCGGCCGAGGAAGAAGTGGAGCTGGTCGTGTATCCGCCGGTTCGCAGCTTCTACGAGGTGCTGAGCGAGCAGTTCCAGTCGCCGGTCGGGGCCCTGCGCACGCAGGCCACCACCGACGCGCTCCTCACGCTGCTCGGACCGCGCGACCGTCGGGCATTGGCGGCCCTGCTGGCCCCGTCCCGGCTCTTCCGATCGGGCGAGCTGCTCGCCCACATGCCGTACGTCTTCGTCCGCTGACGCGGCCCGGCGGCGGGAGGCGAACCTGCGGCGAAGTCCGGCGGGGGTGAGAGCCCCGGCCCGGCTTCGTGTTTCGGGGGATGGCGGTGCCTACTGCAGGGGCGGGAGTCCCGGCACGGACGGCGTGCCCAGGATCTGGTCCATCACGTCCTGCCGGATGTTGATCTTGAGGCCGCTCTTCGCCTTCTGCATGTAGGCGCTGAAGAACCGATCCTGACGCTGGGCGGCCAGCTCGTCGCGGAGCTGGTCCCGTCCGGCGGCAATCTGATCCTCGGTCACGTCCTGGCGCTCCACGACGCGGATGATGGCGGTCCCGCTCGGCGTGGCGATGGCGTCGCTCACGCCGCCGACCGGCAGCGTGAAAGCGGCCGTGTCGATATCCTCGCTGATCCCGATGTCCGGGATGGCGGCGCCGCGGGCGATGAGGTCGGTCGGTTTCGCCTCGAGCCCGAGCTTCTTCGCGGCGGCCTCGAAGTCCTTCGCTGCCTTCAGCTCGGCAGCGATGGAAGCGGCACGCTGCTTCGCCATCTCGTTGGCCTTGTCGCGCACGACGTCCTCGCGCACGCGATCCTTCACCTCGTCCAGGGCGGGCACGTAGGGGTCCTGCCGGCCCGTGACGGTCGCCAGGACCCAGCCGCGCGCCACGCGCTGCGGCGCGCTGACCTCGCCCTCCTTCAGGCCGAACACCGCGGAGGCGAGTTCGGGCTGGACGCCCAGCTGATCGATGGGCTGATCCGCGAGGAACAGGCCGGTCTCCGCATACTCGAGGTTCCGCTCCCTGGCGAGGCGCTCGAGGTCAGCCGGCGTCTTCGCAGCCGCGGCCACCGCCTTGGCGATGCTCTCGGCCTCCTGCTGCGCCTTCTGCCAGCGGAGCTGGTCCACGATCTCCTCGCGGACGTCGGCGAGCGGCCGGACGACCTCGGGCTGGCTGTCGACGACCTTGATGATGTGGAAGCCGAACGACGTCTTCACCAGGTCGCTGATCTCACCGCTCTTCATGCCGAAGGCGGCGGCCTCGAACTCGGGCACCATGCGGCCGCGACCGAAGTAGTCCAGGTCTCCGCCGCGGTCCTTGTTCGACTCGTCCTCGGAGTACTGTCTCGCCAGCGCTTCGAAGTCGGCGCCCGGTTCCTTCGCCTTCTTGAGGACCTCTTCGGCCTGGGCCCTCACCGCGCTCTCGTCCTTGCCCTCGGTCTTGAGGAGGATGTGGCTGGCCCGCACCTGCGCCGGGGTCGTGTACTGCGACAGGTTCTGCTTGTAGAACGCCTCCACGTCGCCGTCGGGCACCGTGATCGAGGCGCGTACCTTGTCCACATCGACGAGGGCGTAGTTGATCCGGCGCTTCTCGCCGATGCGGTAGCTCTCCTTGTTCTTGTCGAAGTGCGCGGAGAGGTCGGCATCCGTGACCGTTACCTGGCTGCGGAACGCGTCGGCGGTGACGGGCACGACGTCCAGCTTCACCTTCTCGTTGCGGCGGCGGTACTCGTCGGCGATCTCGGCGTCGGTGACGCGGATCCATCCCGCGACCGAGGTGCGCAGCTTCTCGATCATCAGGGCGCGCCGCAGGTTGTCCTCGAACTCGGTGGTGGTGAACGGCGGCGTGTTGAACTGGAGGACCTGGCGGTAGCGCTGCTCGCCGATGAAGCGACCGTTCTCCTGGAAGGCGGGCATGTTGAGGATGCGCTCGCGAATCTCGACGTCGCTGACCGTGATGCCCTGGCGGCGGGCTTCCGCGACCATGGCCTCCTCGTCCACCAGCTGCTGGAGGATCTGGCGATCGATGCCGAGCTGGCGCAGCAGCTGCTCGTTCATCTGGCCGCCGTAGGCCTGGCGGTACGCGTTCATCTGCGCCGCGTAGCGCCGCTGGAACGTGCCGACCGTGATCGGTGCGCCTTCGACATCGGCCAGCACCTGTCCGGGTGCCGCGCCCGTGCTGGTCGACAGGAAGTCGGGGATGTAGAAGACGACGAAGGTGAGGACGACGAGGGCGAGGCTCCACTTGAGCCACCCCTTGTGTCGTCGCATCCGGTCCAGCATGGTCATGTGCGCGTAGGTCCTCGAAACGCTGATCGTAACACGGCCGGGCCCGAACCTCCTGAGGGCGGGCGGGACGGGCGGCTGGCGGCGCAGCTCGGCTGGAACGGCCGGGACCGCCATGGTATATTCTGACTATTGAATGACTTACGGCGGTTCGCGCCGCGTCGATCTGGCCCAGCGGCTGGGTCGTAGCCAGCGCACGCTCAAGGGGCGGCTCGGCCGTCCCGAGACGGTGCTGGCGGTGATGCGTGCCGCCCACGAGTCGCTCGACGCCACGGAAATCGGCGAGCAGGTGGTGGCCCTCGCCCTCGACTGGTTCAAGACGCCCGCCTGCGGGGTGTTCGCGGCCGATCTCGAGGGGCAGGTGTCCCCGCTGGCGTCGCGTGGCCTCGGTACGACCCTCTCCCCGGCCGCGCTCGAGATTGCGCGCTGGGTGCTGTTGCGCGGGCGGGAACTGACCACCGCCGATGCGCGGCACGACAATCGGCTCTCCGCCGCGGCGGGAGCCGCCATTGGATGGCCGCTTCGCTGCCGGACACGCACGGTGGCGGCCCTCGTCGTGATAGAACGCGCCGCCTCCTCCACGGCGCCCCGGATCACGCCGGCGTTCGCCGAGCTGCTCGGCGTGGCCCTCGAGGGGCCCGCGCAGGCGCTCGACAACGCGTTGATGTTGCGGCGCGCCGAGGCGCTCTCGGTCACCGACGACCTGACACAGCTGTACAACTCCCGGTATCTGAACCACGTGCTCAGACGGGAGGCCAAGCGCGCTTCGCGCTCGGGCCGGCCGCTGTCGCTGCTCTTCCTGGACCTCGACGGGTTCAAGACGGTCAACGACGGCCACGGGCACCTCGCGGGGAGCCGCGCCCTCGTGGAGGCCGCCGCGGTCATCCGCGGGTCGGCGCGCGAGACCGACGTGGTCGCCCGGTTTGGCGGCGACGAGTTCTCCATCATCCTGCCGGACACCGGCGCCGAGGGCGCCGTGGCGGTGGGCGAGCGCGTCCGGGACCGGATCGAAGCGCATCCGTTCCTGGCCGGCGACGGGTTGAGCCTGCGGCTGACCGCCTCGGTCGGCATCGCCACATTGCCCGATGTGGCGACGTCCGCTGAAGAGTTGGTGCGAGCGGCCGATATGGCGATGTATCAGGTAAAGAATTCGGGCAAGAACGGGGTGCAGGTGGCCCAGCCGCCTCCGGGCGAGGGCTGATGCACGGGACTGCACATGGCATTTGGTTCGCTGCTGTCGTTTCTCTCCACTGACCTGGCCATCGACCTGGGCACGGCCAACACGTGCGTGTACGCCAAGGGTCGCGGCATCGTCGTCAACGAGCCCTCGATCGTCGCCGTCAACAAGGTGAACGGCCGCGTCGAGGCCGTCGGCCGGGAGGCGAAGGAGATGCTCGGGCGCACGCCCGGCAACATCGTCGCGATCAAGCCGATGAAGGACGGCGTCATCGCCGACTTCGACGTCACCGAGAAGATGCTGACGTATTTCATCAAGAAGGCGCACAACGGCAACGTGTGGGTGCGCCCGCGCATCATCATCGGCGTGCCGTCGGAAATCACGCAGGTCGAGAAGCGCGCGGTGAAGGACTCCGCATATCGCGCCAAGGCCAGCGAGGTGCACCTCATCGAGGAGGCGATGGCCGCGGCCATCGGGGCGGGGCTGCCCATCACCGAGCCGGCGGGCAGCATGATCGTGGACATCGGCGGCGGCACGACCGACATTGCTGTCATCTCGCTGGCGGGCATCGTCTACAGCAAGGCGGTGCGCGTGGCCGGCAACGAGATGGACGAGGCGATCATCCAGTACATCAAGAAGACCTACAACCTGCTCATCGGCGAGCGCACGGCCGAGCAGATCAAGATGGAACTGGGGTCGGCCTACCCGCTCGACGAGCGCATCACGATGGAGATCAAGGGGCGCCACCTCATCGAGGGCGTGCCCAAGACCATCACCATCTCGGACGAGGAGATCCGCGAATCGCTCGCGGAAACCGTCAACGTCATCGTCGACGCCGTGCGGGTGGCGCTCGAGCGGACTCCGCCGGAGCTGTCGGCCGACATCGTGGACCGCGGTATCGTCGTCACCGGGGGCGGCTCGCTGCTGAAGAACCTGGACAAGCGCCTGCGCGAGGAGACGGGCCTGCCCGTGTCGAGCGCCGAGGACCCACTCTCGTCGGTCGTGCTCGGCGCCGGCAAGATGCTGGGCGAGTTCGACCTGTTGAGGAAGATCGCCATCGACTAGGGGCCGGGTTCGCCGGCCGATTGGGACCTTTCCCCCGACTGCCGACTGCCGACTCCCGACTCCCGACTCGGTCCCATGGCCCTCGCCGACATCAAGCACCGCCCCGGACTCCTGCTCGGCGCCGCGGTGGTGCTGCACGTCGTCATCATCTCGGCGCAGGTGAACACCGCCTCGGGGCTGCCGGTGCTCCAGGTCGTCACGTTCGGAGCGTTCGCCGAACTGCAGCGGATGGTCACCAGCGGCGTCACCGGTGTCCAGGGCCTCTGGTCCGGCTACGTGGACCTGCGTGGCGTGAGGGACGAGAACGCGTCGCTGCGCCAGCAGCTCCAGGCCCTCCAGATCAGGCTCCAGGAGGAGCGCGCCCTCGCCCAGCGGGCCGAGGACCTCCGCCAGCTGCTCGAGCTGAGGCAGCGAGCCGAGCTCGACACCACCGCGGCCGAGATCATCGCCGCCAGCGCCAGCCCCGAGTTCCGGACCGTGACCATCGACAAGGGCAGCACCGACGGCCTCCAGGCCGACATGGCGGTCATCTCGCCCGCGGGCGTCGTGGGCCGCCTCATCCTCCCCAGCCGCCGCGCGGCCAAGGTCCAGTTGCTCATCGATCGCAACGCTGCCGCCGGCGCCATCATCGAGCGCTCCCGCGCCCAGGGCGTGGTGGTGGGCTTCGGCACCGGGGAGCTCCGGATGGACTACGTGTCGGCCACGGCGGACGTGAAGGCGGGCGACCTGGTGGTCACCTCGGGGATCGACGGCATCTACCCGAAGGGCTTCGTCATCGGGACGGTGGACTCCGTGGACAAGGGGACCGGGACGTACCAAGAGGTGCGCGTGCGCCCGGCCGTGGATTTCTCGCGCCTGGAGGAGGTGCTGGTCGTGCTGACGCCGTCGCCCGGCCGGGACGCGGCGGAGGCCGCGGATCGGCCGTGAAGCTGGCGGTCTCGGCCCTGGCGATCGCGGCGGCCCTGGCGCTGCAGACCACGCTCACGACCTTCGTCCGCGGGACCGCGACGCTCGACTTCGTCCTGATCGTGGTGGTGTACCTGGCGCTGACCTCAGGGCCGACGACCGGGCTCGTCGTGGGAGGGATCGCGGGGTTGATCCAGGACTCGCTGTCGAGCGGCATCATGGGGGTCGGCGGTCTGGCGAAGACGCTGGTGGGGTACCTCGCGGGGCGCCTGGGCACGCAGTTCATCGTGACGGCCCCGTTGCCGCGGTTCCTCGTGTTCATCGCGGCGACCGTGGTGCACGCGACCGTGTTCATGGGGCTGTACGTGCTGCTGGGCCTCCGTGAGTTCCCGTCGCCCTACACGTCGGTGGGCTGGCAGGCCGTGGGGAATGCCTTTGTCGGGGTCGTGGGGTTTCAGGTGCTGGAGTGGCTGCCGGGATTCAGGGCCCGCCGGCGGTGGCGGCGCACGGCGCGCCGGTAGCGCGAGGTAGCGCTCGCATGGTCAGGGACCGTTCTGTAGGATAGGCACATGGCGATTGCTGAGGATCGTCGGCGACTGGCCGCGCGGCTCACCTGGCTGCGCGTGTCGGTGCTGGTCGTCTTCGGCCTGCTGGCCGGCGGCTTCTGGTTCATCCAGGTGGTGCAGCACACCAGGTTCCAGGAGATGGCCGAGAACAATCACCAGCGGACGCTGTCGCTCAGGGCCCCCAGGGGGATCATCTACGACCGCAACGGGGAGGTGCTCGTCGAGAACCGGAGCGCCTTCAACATCTCGATTGTCCGCGAGCACACCAAGGATCTGGACAGGACGATTGCGCTGCTCGCGGAGGTGACGGGTGTCGAGGAGTCGCGCCTGCGCGAGATCGTCGAACGGCACCGGCGCGAGCCCGCATACCGTCCCATCGTCGTCGTCCAGGATGCGACGCTGGCGCAGGTGGCCGCCGTCACCGCCCGCCGGCTGGACTTCGAGCTCCCGGACGTGGTGGTCCAGGAGGTGCCGACGCGCGAGTACCCCGGCCGCGAACTGGCCGCGCACCTCATCGGCTACGTCGGCGAGGCCAGCGACCAGCAGATCACCGAGGATCGCCTGCCCGCGGGGACCATCGTGGGCCAGTCGGGCCTGGAACGCGTGTACAACCGCATGCTGATGGGCGCCGACGGCGCCCGCCGGGTCGTGGTGAACAGCGTCGGGCGGGAGATCCGCACGATCGAAGAGCTGCCCCCTGTCGAGGGACGCCGCGTGCGCCTGTCGCTCAACCATGCGATGCAGCAGGCGGCGGAGGACGCCTTCCGCGCGTATGGATACTGGGGCGCGGCCGTCGTCCTCGACCCGCGCTCCGGCGACGTGCTGACGCTGACCAGCCTGCCGTCCTACGATCCGAACGCATTTGCGACGGGCATCGATCGCGCCGCGTGGGCCGCGTTGAACACCGACGAGCTGCGCCCGCTGCAGAATCGCGCCATCCAGGGCCGCTATTCACCCGGATCCACGTTCAAGATCGCCGTGGCCGCCGCCGCCCTCGAGGAGGGCCTCGTCACGCCGGACCACCAGATCTACTGTCCGGGTGGCGCCACCTTCTACGGCCGGTTCTTCAAGTGCCACCTCGCGCGCGGCCACGGGTACGTGGACATGCGGCACGCGCTCGAGAAGTCGTGCAACGTCTACTTCTACACGCTGGGCAACATGCTCGGGGTCGATCGCCTGCACGAGTACGCCGAGAAGCTCGGCCTGGCGGGCAAGAGCGGGATCGACCTGCCGAACGAGGTGGAGAGCATCGTGCCCTCCACCGAGTGGAAGCGGCAGCGCACGGGGGAGAAGTGGTACGCGGGCGAGACTATCTCGGTCGCCATCGGCCAGGGCCAGCTGTCGGTGACGCCGATGTCGATGGCGGTGATGATGGCGACGGTGGCCAACGGCGGCACCCGCGTCGTGCCGCGCCTGGTGACGGCCATCGACGAGGGCGATGGCAAGGGCTGGCAGGCCGTGCCGCCGACGGCGAGCCCCGTGCCGCCGATGCTGATGAAGCCCTCGACCGTCTCGGCCCTGCACGACGGCCTCTGGATGGCGGTGAACGCGGCGGGCACGGCCGGCCGTGCAAGGATCGCCGGGCGCGACGTGGCGGGCAAGACCGGCACGGCGCAGGTAATCTCCAACCAGGGAAAGGCGCGTGCCGGAGCCACCGACAAGGACCTGCGCGATCACGGCTGGTTCGTGTTCTTCGCGCCCCGCGACAACCCCGAGGTGGCCGGCGTGGTGTTCGCCGAGCACTCGGAGCACGGCTACCTGGCGGCGCCCATCGCCCGCCACATCATGGAAACCTACTTCGCCCAGAAGGACGGCCTGCCGCTGCCCGAGTTGAAGGTGCCCGTCCCCGGTGGCGCGGCGCCGGCACCGGCGCCCACGGTGCCGGCCGTCCGGGTGGCCGCCAACACCGCGGCCGACGAGCGCTGATGTTCGAGCGCCGCCTGTACTTCCACATCGACTGGCTGCTCATCGGCGCCGTCTTCGCGCTCTGCGCGATCGGCCTGGCGATGATCTACTCGGCGACCGGCGGGCCGACCAGCGTCTACTGGACCCAGCTCTACGCGATCGGTCTCGGCCTCATCGCCATGCTGGTCTGCCTGTCGGTGGACTACCGGTCGCTCGGCGACAAGTCGCACCTCATCTACCTCGCGATGGTTCTCACCCTGGTCGGGGTGCTCTTCGTTGGAGAGGTGCGCGGCGGCTCACGTCGCTGGATCGACCTCGGGCCCTTCAACCTGCAGCCCTCCGAGTTCGCCAAGGCGACCGTCGCGCTGGTGCTCGCCAAGATGCTGGGCGACAGCCGCCGGCGGGGGCTCACGAACAACGATCTCCTCTTCGCGGGTGTTCTCACGGCCGTGCCGCTGCTCCTCATCGCGCGCCAGCCCGACCTCGGCACCGCCGTGACCCTGCTGCCGGTGCTGCTCGCGGTCACCTTCCTCGCCGGCCTGCCGGTGCGCTATCTCGGCATCCTGGCCGTGGTCGCGCTGCTGGCGGCCCCTGTCGCCTACAAGTTCGGCCTGCAGGACTACCAGCGCGAGCGCATCGCCACCTTCCTCGATCCCGAGCAGGACCCGCGCGGCGCCGGCTATCAGCAGATCCAGGCGCGCATCACCGTCGGGTCGGGGGGCGTCTGGGGCAAGGGGTTCATGGAGGGCACGCAGGGGCAGCTGCGGTTCCTGCCGGTGGCCCACAACGACTTCATCTTCTCGGTGCTCGCGGAGGAGCAGGGCTTCGCCGGCGTCGTGGTGGCGCTCGGGCTCTACCTGTTCGTGATCCTGCGATCGATTGAGGCAGCCCGGATGGCCAAGGACCGGCTGGGCGCCTACCTGGTTCTGGGCGTGCTGGCATCCTTCACGTTCCAGGTCGTCTACAACATCACCATGTCGATGGGGCTCGTGCCGGTCAAGGGACTGACCCTGCCGTTGATGAGCTATGGCGGGTCGTCCATGATCGCCACCCTGGCAGGGTTCGGTCTCATCCTGAACGTCCGGATGCGACGGTTCACGAACTGATTCCATGACCAAAGAAATGATCATTTCGTCCAATGGCCACGAAACCCGCGTGGCCATTCTCGAGGACGATCAGCTCGCCGAGATTTTCGTCGAGCGCGAGCGGAGCCGCGGGGTCGTCGGCAACGTGTACAAAGGGCGCGTCTCCAAGGTCCTCCCCGGCATGCAGTCGTCGTTCATCGACCTTGGCCTCGAGCGCGACGGCTTCCTGTACGTCTCGGACGTCATCAGCAACCTCGACGAGCTGGAGGGTGCCGATGACGAGGTCGAGCCGAAGGTCAAGGGCGAGCCGGGCGAGAAGGAGCCCGGGGAGCGGGTGCGCGAGAAGGACAGGGAGAAGGAGCGGCACCAGCCCGAGCCGAGGATCGAGGAGTTGCTGAAGGAAGGGCAGGATGTCGTGGTGCAGGTCGCCAAGGAGCCGCTCGGCACCAAGGGCGCACGGCTCACCTGCCACGTGACGCTGCCGGGCCGGTTCCTCGTCTTCATGCCGACGGTGGATCACATCGGGATCTCGCGGAAGATCGCCACGCGCGAGGAGCGCGCGCGCCTGCGCGGGATCGTCAAGGAGTTCCGCGATCAGCACCACTTCGGCGGCGGCGTGATCATCCGGACGGCCGCCGAGGGGCGAACCAAGGAAGACATCCTGGCGGACCTCAACTACTTCCACAAGATCTGGCTGGAGATGCGCCAGAAGTCGGAAGGCCGGCGGGCGCCGGCAGTGATCTACCAGGAGCCGAGCCTGGTGAACAAGCTGCTCCGCGACCTCCTGACGGACGACTACACGGCCATCCGCATCGATGACCCGCGCGAGCACGAACGGATCGTCGAGTTCATCGGCCGGATCATGCCGTCGCTCCTGCCGCGCGTGAAACTCTACGACAAGGACTACCCGATCTTCGAGGAGTACGGCGTGCAGGCCGAGCTCGACAAGGCGCTGCGCAGCAAGGTGTGGCTCAAGTCGGGTGGATCGATCGTCATCAACCAGACCGAGGCGCTCGTGGCCATCGACGTCAACACGGGCCGCTACGTCGGGAAGAAGACCGCGGGGCGGCTCGAGGACACCATCCTCAAGACGAACCTCGAGGCGGCGAAGGAGATCGTGCGCCAGATCCGCCTGCGGGATCTGGGCGGCATCATCGTCTGCGACTTCATCGACATGGAGGAGAAGAAGAACCGCCAGAAGGTGTTCCAGGCCGTGGAGCAGGAGCTGCGCAAGGACCGCGCGCCGTCGAAGGCACTGCAGGTCTCGGATTTCGGCCTCGTCATCGTCACGCGGAAGCGCGTCAAGCAGAGCCTCGAGCGGCTGCTGACCGAGCCCTGCCCCTACTGCTCAGGCGCCGGCACCATCAAGTCGAGCTCGACCGTGTGCTACGAGATCCTCACCGAGCTGAAGAAGGTGGCCCAGGATCTCGATGGTCCCGGCGTTCTCCTCCGCGTCAACCCCGACATCGCCCGAGCCCTCAAGGAAGAGGAGCGCGGCGTGCTGAAGGACCTCAAGTCGCTCCTGGGCCGGGATGTCATCGTGAAGCCCGACGTCCACCTGCACCACGAGCAGTTCGACGTGATGTCGATCGGGGGCTAACGGGGGCAGCGCAGCGGCGATCGTCGGACCGCACCGTTGGAAAGGCAAAGGGCCGGGCGCCGCGCACAGCGGCCCCGGCCCTCAACGTTGCATGCTGAGCCTTGCCCCTATCCCTTGGCAGGGGGCAGGTGGAGCAGGTAGTTCACGCCGCGCCGGTTGAGCCAGATGCGGAGGTACTCGTCGCCCTTCAGCATCTCGACCCGCGTGCCACCGGCCGCCGGCCGCGCGCCATCGGGACCTGGCAGCAGATCCTTTTCCTCGTCCCGGGGAATGATGCTGACCACTTCGCGGCCGACGACCTTGCCGCCCCGCAGGAACTCCACCCAGCGTTCCATCTGGATGCCGGGGACCGAGGGTTGCGCCGCCTCGGCGGTCAGCCGCACCTGGTACGTGCCGGCCCGGAGTGTCTGGCCGTTGGCCATCACTGCCCGGGGAAGACTAACCGAGCCAAGGGAGGTTTCTCCGGATGGGACCTGGCCCTGCGGAGTCTGAGCCGCCGCGCCGACCGACAGGATCGCCGCGACCGCGGTTCCGACAAGCCATCTAGGGGTCATGATCAAGCCTCCGCAGGAATTATAACAGCCCTGCGGAGTTCACTTTCGCCCGATCACGACCGTCCCGCTGAAGGTCTGGAGCACCAGGATCGCGCTGGCGTCCCCATAGGAGCCCCGGATGGTACGGACCTCGGCGCGGCGCCCACGGCCATTGCCACCGGGCGATCGCAAGGTGACGGGGACGTCGGAACGCACGCTGCCGCTGAACGTGCTCGCGTCGAGCTCGAAGCCCATGTCCGAGCCCAGCACGACTCGGATGTCGCCGGAGTGCGAGGTCAGGTCGTACCGTCCGCCCCTGGCCAGGACGGCCTGGAAATCGATGTCGCCGGACACCGACTTCACCTGCAACCGCTCGACCTGGAGGTTCGAGAGCTGCACGTCACCGCTGACCGAGCCGCACTCGAGCGAACGCGCCGTCAACCCGGCAGCCACCACGGTCCCGCTGACCGAGCCGAGCGACACGGCGATCGCGCCGCTCACCTCGCGCGCCGTCACGTTGCCGGACACCGTCTTGGCGACGGCGAGGTTCGGCGTCGCGGATACAGCGACGTCGCCGCTCACGGCCTCCGCGCGCACCTCGCCATTGACGCGAGACACGCTGACGTCCCCGGAGATGGTTTTCACGGCCACCGCCGCACCGACCGGGACCGCGACGACGTAGTCCACACTGGCTGAGGCGCGGTCCCTGCCCTGTCCTCCGCGACGCGGGTAGGTGGTCCGCACCTCGACGCGGCCGCCGACGGTGGTGATGTCCACGCGAAGCTGCTGAAGGAGGCGCCGGGCCTCGTCTTCGTCGCGGTGGCGCACCCGCTTCGTGGCCTCGATCCGGATCCCGGTGCCGCCATCGCCCGTGACCCGCACGCTCCCGGAGATGTTGGACAGGTCGAGCGCCCCGTTGGGGCCCACCTCGATGGTCTGCACGATGCGGTCGGTCTGCTCAGGGCCCTGGCGGGCTTCGGCGAAGCGGTTCAGCCAGGCCGCCCGTCGCGTGTCCGCACCCGGACGAGGGGGCGCACCGTCGGCCGCAAGCGGGGCCGAGGCGAGCGCCGCGATGATGAGGGAGAGGAGCAAGCGCGTGTCGATCATGATGGTTACCGGGACAGGTCCTGCATCAGGCGCCCGGCCTCGGCCTGGTTGCCCTTGCGCATTTCGTTGATCAGCTCGACGGTCTGCTGCAGCAGCGCCACCTTCGTGCGCATGGCCTCCAACAGGCCCTGCTGCGCGGGGGCACTGGAGGGTTCGGCCTTGAGGCCGGCCCGGCTTTCGTCGATCGCCTGATCGACGACCTGCAGGCTCTTCTGCAGGACGGCCGCCACCTGCGGATCGAGCTCGTCGCTGTCGCTGCGTGCGATCTGCTCGAGGCCGGCTATGGCCTTCTGGTAGTGGGCCTCGGCGGTCTGGAGGTCGGCCTCCACCGAGTCGATGAGGGCCGTCTCCTCGGGCGGGGCCGTGGTGCTCCGAGCCGACCCGCCGTCTTGGCGCAACAGTGGCACGATGCCGACCGCCGTCGTGATGACGAGGGCGGCGGCTGCAGCCAGCCACACCCCCCAGGCCGCGCGAGTGTTCGGCCACGGCAGTCGACGGGCGGGTCCCGGATTCCCGGTGCTCAGGCGGGCCTGGATACGCTCGAACACGGCAGGAGGCGCTTCCCGTCGCTCGAGTGTGAATGCGGCGGCCCGGACGGTGCGGAGGTCGTCGACGAGCGATTGGCAGGACGGACACCCCTCGAGATGGCGCTGCACGGCCCTCTGCTCGGCAGCGTCGAGGTCTCCATCCACGAAGTCGGCGACAGGCAGGTCCTGGCAATCCACGATCGAAACATCCCCGGCCGATGTCATCTCGTGCCGAGATAGGCACGGATCCGCAGGCGGGCCTTGTGCACCTGCGACTTCGAGGTTCCCTCCGAGACGCCCAGGATATCGGCGACCTCGTGATGGCCGAACCCCTCCACGTCGTGCAGCAGGAAGGCCGCCCGACACGCTGGCGGCAGCGCCTCGATGGCGCGCTCCAGGTCGATGCGGCTCACCGCACCGAGCCCGGGTCCCGGCGCCGCCACGGGCACGGCATCCGGCTCATCCATCGAATCGGTCACCAGCCCCATGCGAGTCTGGCGGTTCCGCAAGACATCCAGGCAATGATTCATCGCCAGCCGATACAGCCACGTCCCGAGGCTCGAATCACCGCGGAAGCTCCCCAGCTTCCGGTAGGCCAGCAGGAAGATGTCCT
Organism: Vicinamibacterales bacterium; assembly: GCA_050249615.1. Lineage (GTDB taxonomy): Bacteria > Acidobacteriota > Vicinamibacteria > Vicinamibacterales > UBA2999 > VFZN01. Next base: position 21,920 of record JBFWQE010000029.1, on the reverse strand, counting down.
GCAGCAGGTCCTCGGCGTCGGTGGTCCCGGCCGCCATCCGGCTGGCCAGATTGTAGAGGCGCGTCGCGTGCTGGCGATAGAGCGCCTCGAACGCTGCCCCGTCGCCGGACCTGATGCGGGCGGCCAGCTCCAGGTCCGCGCTTCGCACGTCTCCTGAAGGCTTAGACGAGGCCATGCCGGGCGGGGTTGATCACGCCCAGAAAGACGTTGATCCCGGGCCATTGGTTCGGAATGCGCGGGCTCTATGGCCAGCGAACGGCGGCGAAATCACGGACCCGCCGCGCGGACACGGTCAGGCCCTCCGCCGTAAGCAGGGCACGTTTCAGGGCCGGGTTCGAATAGCCGCCCAGCATCCCGCCGGCCGCGATCACGCGGTGGTAGGGCAGGCCGGGCTGGGTGGCCGCGCTCAGGATGCTTCCCACGGCCCGGGCCGCCCGGGGCCGGCCGGCGAGGCGGGCGACGTCACCGTAGGTGGTGACGCGTCCCACCGGCACGCGCTTGACGACCGACAGGACGCGCCGTTCGAAGGTTCGGTCAGCGGCCAATGCTGATCTTCAGCCTGAGGCTGGTGCCCCCCAGGTCGGTTTCGCCGAATGCCTCCGACACCCCGCCCTCGCCGAGCGCATCGGGGACGCGGGCCCAGGCCAACTCGCCGCCGACGCCCAGCCACGCGGTGAGCCTGAACTCAGCGCCGGCAAGGAGGTGAAAGCCGTTGAAGCGTTGGTCGACGTTCTCTCCCGCTTCGGCGAATCGCGAGGTTTCCTCGTAGGTGACAGCGCTCCACCCGGCCCCCGCGTAGGGCACGACCCGCCGCGAGAGGTTGCGGAAGCGCCAGCCTCCCGTGACTTCGATTGACGTCACCTGCACGGTCAGGGGGATGCCCAGGGGGAAGACCTGCCCGCCCGAGATGAACGCGCGTTCGCCGTCCTGCTTGAAACGCCAGCCGCCCACACCCACGTACAACCCGCCGAACGGCAGCCCAACCTCGGCGCCGCCACCGAAGATCGGCCCGCTGGCGCTGCCGAGCACGGCCTCGAAGGAGTCCGTCGCGGCAAAGGTGGCATTGCCTACCAGGCCGTATCCCTTGACGTCGATGGACTGGCCCATGGCGACGCCCGCCATCGGGAAGGCGAGGAGGGTTGTCGTGCAGGCCAGGGCTTGGAGCCAGGTGGGCATGTGCCGTCTCCTGCCTAGCGTGCGAGGCCCAGCCCGCGCAGCGTGGCGCGGGGGTTGATGAGGCCGACGCCGTACTGCTCGTCGGGACCGGGCGCGCCCTTGTCCGTGGCGTACTTCTTCATCGCCTCTTCGATGGCCGCTGGGCTGGTGATCCCCTGTTGCACGAGGAGGGCGGCGAACCCCGACACATGGGGTGCTGCCATCGACGTGCCCTGGAAGTAGTGATACGCGAACGAGTCGGCCCTCGGCGGCCCGAACTGCGATGGCGGGCGGTTGAACGTCTCCACGAGGTCGAGATCGAGCGTCTGCTGCAGGATCCCGCCCGATGCCCCTCCTGCCTGGCGCGTGTCGCCGCCAGGAGCGGAGAGCTCCACCGAGGGTGACGTGGTGGAGTAGAACGCCAGGTCGAGCGATCGCCCGACGGCCCCGACGGTCACGGCGCCGGCCAGCGCGGGCGCAACGTTGCCAATCTGGTTCGGCTGGTTCCCCTGCTCCCTGGTGTTGCCGGACGCGATTGCGACGAAGACACCCTTGCCGACGGCGTAGCGGATCGCGTCCTCGATCACCGGCGCGGGGTCGCCCTCCTCCCGTCCGATGCTCATGTTGATGACCTTCGCGCCGTTGTCGGCTGCGTACCGCACGCCGCGCGCCACGACATCGTCGGTGCCGCGGTAGGGGGCGCCGAAGATGACGTCCCATGTCTCGGCGATCACCTTGACCGGCATGATCCGCACGTTGAACGCCATGCCCGCCACGCCCACGCTGTTGTTCGTGAGCTGTCCGATGGTGCCCGACACGTGCGTCCCGTGGCCGTCCAGGTCCACGGGGTCGGCGTCGTCCCAGATGAAGTCCCGCGGGGCCACGAAGCGCGAACTGTCGCCGAGTTCCGGCGCGATGACGAAGGGCACGTCCACGAGGCCGAGTGCGGGGTAGATGGGCCCGCCCTCGGTGAGGCGGAAGGCCCGCGCGTTGTAGCGGAAGGTCCCTCCCCTGAAGGCCACGCCCGTGTCGAGCACCGCCACGATCACGTTCGAGGTGGCGCCCTGCTGGATATCCCATGCGCGCTCCATGTCGAGCGCGGCGAAGTTCCACTGGTTGACGTAGAGCGGGTCGTTGGGGCGGTACATCTTGTGATTGAGGTACCGGGGCTGCGCGTACTCGACGTCGGCTCGCGCGCGAAGCTCGCTGGCGACGCGTTCCGGATCGGCGTCGGCGGGGATGGCCAGCACGTCGAAATTGGCCCACGAGGGGCGATCGGCACCGCTTCCCGAAACCTGCGAGAGCGTGCTGCTGACCGCCGCCGAGCGATCGGCGCCCGCCCTGAACTTGACGATCACGGAGCCGTCTACAGCACTCCCGGACACGGATGCCCGGTCGAGGAACACCCCGGCGGTGCCCTGCGCGGACGGCTCAGCGGGCAGGTCCTGATCGCGCAAGCCCCGGTCGATGGCGGGCAGCCCGGTTTGCTGCACCAGGCGACGCGAGACGCCGCCGAGCGGCCCCTCCTGTCCCGCGATACCTGGCCGTACGGCCGATGCCGCCGCGAGGGCGCACGCCGCAACTGCCAGGCCGCGCCAGTTGATGAGCGTCATGTTCGTCCAATCCGAGGGCAGGCGTCCCATTATGCGTCAGGCGGCCCGTCACCGCCGGCGAAAGACCCCGGTGTGTGCCTCGCCGTCGGCGCCGGGCATCTCCAGGTCGATGCTGGCGGCCAGCGTGGGCGCCAGGTCGGCAGGGGTGGATGGCATCCGATACCGTCCCGGCTTGATGCCCGCGCCGAAGAAGATGAGCGGCACGTGCTGATCGTAGGATTGATGCGTTCCGTGGGTGGTTGCGTCGCTGCCGCCGATTACGTAGTACGGGCCCGGGATGACCACGATCTGGCCGCTTCGGTCCGGGACGTGGCTGAGTGCTGCGGCCCGCACGAGAGGGTCTGGCGAGGTCCGCTGACGCTCGAGGCCGGCGCTGGGCATGGCGCGGGCGACGCCAGGAACGCGCTCGAGAGCCGCCGTTACCGGCGCCACGATGGTGGGGTCTTCCAGCACGCGCTGCCGGGCTTCGGGCGTGAGATAGATCTGCGTGTACTCGACCCGCGCGACGTGCTGGCCGGGGCCCAGCAACTCCACGAGCGCGGCGTTGGCCGCCTCCATCAGTCGCAGCGTCGGGATCCGGCCGCCTGCCTGGCCCGAGGCGATCCGGGCCTCCGGTATGGGGGCGACGCCGTGGTCTGCGCTGAGGCCCACCAGATACCGGCCAGGTCCGACGAGGCGATCGAGGGCCTCGAGCAGGTCGCCAATCGTGCGATCCAGGCGCAGGAGCGTGTCCTGAACTTCGTGGCTCTCGGGCCCGAACTTGTGGCCGACGTAGTCCAGCGCGGAGAAGCTCACGCCGAGGAAATCGGTGGCCCTGCGCTGGCCGAGCTTCTTTCGTCGCACGAGGTCCTCGGCCATGCGGCCGAGGTACGCGTCGGAGAAGGGACTGTTCTCCCACAGGGTGTAGAACTGTTCCTCGCTGGTGCCTGGAGTGCCGGCCATGGCGTGCGGGAAGCGTGCGGTCCAGCCGATCGGCGGCTTCTCGCCCAGGCCGGCATCGCTGCCGGTGTACCTGCTCGCGTCGAGCAGGCGCTCCCACACCTCCGCTCGTACTGCGAGCCGCGGGTGCGCTGCCACGAAGGCCTGGACGTCCTCGTCGGGCGCCGCGGCATACGCGGTGGAGGTGGCCCACCTGTTATGGTCATCCGTCCACGCGACGACGCCGCCCGAGCCGGCCATCATGATCGCGCTTCGTGGCTTGATGGAAAGGCTGACGACGCGCGATTCCGGAGACGCGGCACGGAGGCGATCGGCCATCGTGGGCACGAGCAGCTGCACGGCGCTGTGGCCGACGACCTCGGCACCGGGCTCGTAGGGGACCGCCTGCACGGTGGGGTCTTCCGTACACGGGGCGTTCCGCGTCCCGCGCCACCAGGCGTTGAGGATGATGCCGTGCGTGGCCGGGAACGTGCCCGTGCCGATGGTCGCGTGGCCCGCGCAGGTCACTGTCTGGAGGTACGGATAGTAATTGCGCTCGAAGACGGCGCCCTCGGTGACGAGCCGTTTCAACCCGTGCGTCCAGCGGGAGCGCATCTGCTCGATGTAGTCGAAGCGCATCTGGTCCACGACCAGGACGACGAGCAGGCGGGGCGCCACCGCCATCTGTGCGGCGGGCGGTGGTAGCGCGCCGAGGAGCACGAGCAGGAGTCCTCCCGCGGCCAGGCGGCGTGCGGCGACCATCTTCATCTCGGTGATCCGGGAACGGGCGCCGGGCTACAGGTAGCCGAGCGGATCGATGCCGAACTCGGCGGGGTCGAGGGGGGCGACGATCCGGCGTGCCCGCGTCGGATCGGCCGGTTCCTCGAACAGGTTGATGTCCACGGGTGTCGTCAGGCGGCGTCGCTTCCCGTCCATGATCACGCGCACGCGCGGGCGATGCGGGTCGGGCGCATGCACCTGCAGCACCACGGCAATGGCCCCGTCATCCAGCTGGACGAGGTTTCCGGGCGGGTAGATGCCGAGCAGCTGAGTGAACCGGCGGACGAGGTGCTGATCGAACTGATGCCCGTCCGCGCGCCTCATCACCTCGAGGATGCGCTCGGTCGGAAGCGACCCCTGGTAGGCGCGCTGAGACCGCATGGCGTCGTACACATCGGCGATGCTGCAGAGCATCGTGGCCAGGTTCAGCTTCGCCCGTGACACGCCGACGGGATACCCGGTGCCGTCGGCGCGCAGGTGATGCTCGAAGGCGACCACAGGGGCGATGGACGGGATCTCGGGCGTGCGGCGCAGGATCTCGGCGCCGTCCACCACATGGCGGCGCATCACGGACATCTCGTCCTCTGTGAGGCGGTCGGGTTTCCGGAGGATTTCCGCCGGTGTCCGGACCTTGCCGATGTCGTGCATGAGGCCGGCGAGGCCGAACTCGCGGAGCAGCGTTCCGTCGATGCCGAGAGCCCGGGCCTGCGCCATCGTCAGGATGGACACGTTCACCATGTGCGTGAACGTGTAGTTGTCGTATTCCTTCAGCGCCGTGAGCGCGAGCAGCGCCGTGCGGTTCTGGGCGACGGCCTGCGAGAGCTGCTCGATGAGCGTCCTCGCCTGCCGGGGGTCCGGGGCGCCCTCGTTCTTGGCGGCCTCCCAGACCTCTTCGGCGACGGCCGAGGCCTCGACATAGAGCCGCCGGATGGCGGCGATGTCGGCCGCGGAGGTGTCGATGCGTTCGTCCACCTTGATGCGCCCGACCCGGATGTGGAGCAGGCGGTTGAGCGTGTCGAACGCTTCAGACGGTGCGGCGCCGGGCGCGGTCTGGCCCACGGCGCGCTCGGGATGGCTGAGCGTCAGGGTCAGCGCCGTGAGCTCATCCGGCGTCACGCCGCGATCGAACGCGATGCGCTCGATGCCGAGGCGCTTCAGCCGGCGCATCAGCTCCCCGTAGTTCTCGGCGGCGCGGGGAAGGGGGACCTCACCTACGACGATTTCATGACCGACCAGGCCCATGGCGACGCTCGGCTGGTCGGCGAGCAGCTGAGCCGTCGAGTCGGCCAGCGCGGCGAGCGCCCGGGTGACCAACGGGTGGCCCGGCGTGTAGAGCTGCGCGCCGCGCAGGGCGGCGGCGAAGCGGCGGACGAAGTCCTCGGCCACGCGCAACTGGCGGGCGGGTTCCATCACTCGGTCCCTCCTGCCGGTTGGGTCCGGCGCGGCATCGACATGGCGTGTACGGCCGCGGCGCGGACCCCGCGCGAGCCGTTGAGACTGGCCTCCTGAAGGACCTCGTCGCCCGACGCAGAGGCCGTGGCCCACAAGGCCATCGCGGCGGCGTTCCGGAGGCGGGACGTGCGGCCCGGTGCCCACCACTCGCCGCGGTGGAGCACGTCGCGGAGGGCCTGGATGCCCTCCGGGTGCGCCCCGCTGCGGCCCAGCGCCTCGATGGCCGAGCGGTACGCAGCCTCTGCCGCGCCCCGGTAGTCGGACTGCCTGAGGATGTGGGCGAGCAGCGGCGCGGCCCGCTCATCGTTCAGCGATCCCAGGGCGTGCATGATGGCCTCGCGGGTGCTCGCGTCGCCAGCCTTCAGGGCGTCCTCCAGCATGGCGTACGCCTCGTTGCTGCCGATGTGGACGATGGCGCGGAGCGCCTCCCGCTGCACGTGCGGATCGGCGTCGTCGAGCAGGGAGCGCAGGTCCGGGAGGGCGTCGTCGCCTCCGACGGCGCGGAGCAACTCGATGGCCGCGCGGCGCACGGCAGGGTTCGTCGAGTTCCTGAGAGCTTTGGCCGGCGCCCTGGCCGCATCGCCGAAGCCGATCAGGACGTCCTTCGCCCTCCGCACGGCGAGCCGGCTCTCCTCGTCGACCAGCGCGGCGGCGAGCGGGGCCACGAGCACGGGGCCCAGAGCCGCACACAGCCGGCCGACCTGCGCCATCTCCTGGTCGCCGGCCTGGCGCATGAAGAGCATCAGGTTCTTGACCAGGGCGCCTCCCGCGAGGCGATCGATGGCGCCGTTGGCCTGGCCCGCGAAGGGCGAGCGGGCGTCGCGGGCGATGCCCCCGATGGCCATGGCCAGGTCGCCGGCCAACCGGAGATCACCCACGAGCACGAGTTGCTCGAGGCGGGTGATGGCGATCTCCAGCACCGAGGCCCAGGCGTCGGGACGGTCCTCCAGGTGCAGCAGGTCCACCAGCATCTGCTGGTCGAGGGCGCGGAGGTCGTCGTCGGCCACGGTAGACAGCCAGGCCGCGATGCGATCCGGAGGGTCGTCGCTGACCTGCTCCACTTCGACCGCCATTTCCCGGGCGCTCGTCAGCTCGCGGTCGTACTCGTCGGGCACGTAGTCCGCGTCGTTGTACGACATCAGCATGGACATCGCGGCCGCCCAGATGTCGTTGAACCGCGGGTCGGCTCCGAGCGTCGACATCGAGACCCGTTCCTCGGCCAGGGCCAGGGCAGTTCGTCGCTGCGAGTCCTCGGTGGCCAGGGCGTTGAACGCCTCGGCGAGCCGGCCGGTGGCGCCGCGATCACGCACGACGTTCTCGGCGACGAAGGCGCCGAGCATCTCCTCGGTGAAGCGCGACCGGAGCTCGCCGCCGAGGTCCACGGCCGGTGCCTCGCCGTCGGCGGTGGTGTTCGTCCCGCTGTCGTCTCCCCCCGCGGGCGCGGGGCCGCTGAGCAGTCCGAGCAGCAGCTCGGGCGTGAGACGCGTGGTCCCCTCCGCGACGTTGTTCATCACTGCGTCGAACTCGTCCGGGTTGACGTGCGCCGCGTAGTTCGCGAGTCCCTCGAGGACCCGGCGCAGGGACTGCTTCTGCACGTCGGTGGCGAGCCCCACGGCGCGTGCGCGTTCCTGCAGGCGGTTGATGAACTCGCCCAGCCGCTGGGGATCCCGCGCGATCTCGAGCAGTGAGGCGAGGGACTTCTCGTCGAGCGCGCCGCGCGTGTCGCCCGTGAGGCAGCTCTCAATCAGCTCGTCCCACGTGGCGGGGATGCCCGTGCCCTCGGCGCGCTCCTTGAGGATCTCCGCATAGTCGATCTCGCGAATCTCGATCGGGCCGCCGCCGGCCGACTGCCACGCGCGCGCGAGGCCGCCCTCGCCGCGCACGTCCTCGGGCGGCATGGCCAGCAGGGAGAGCAGCAGGTGCCAGGCGCCAGCCGTGAGCGGCGCCAGCAGCGCCAGTTCGCCGACTCGATGCTGGTGGAGGATCACCGCCAGGTCGGCAACGGCCCCGTCGGGCTTGGGGAGGCCGCGGCCCTCCACGAGCAGGGTATCGGGGAGGACGGTCACCGTGAACGCCCCCCCGCTGGTGGCCTCCGCGCCGGCCGTCACCATGCGCTGCAGCGCGCTCTGGATCGCCGGATGCGTGGGCGGGTACATCGAGACGATGCGCGTGGCCGCCTTGCAGGCGCGAGCGAACTCCATGAGCCGGCTGGCTGCTTCTGCGCTCATCGGGTCGGGCGTTCTGGCGCTGGACATGGAGTTGCGGCACGATTTTACCGGCTGTCGGGCCCGGCGGTATACTGCCCGCCGTCCGATCTATGCGCGCCGTCGACATCATCCGCGCGAAGCGCGACGGCCAGCCGCTGTCTCCCCAGGCCATCGACACATTCGTGCGGGGCGTTTCCACGGGCGCCTGGCCCGACTACCAGACCGCGGCGCTGCTGATGGCCATCGTGCTGCGAGGCATGACGGCCGATGAGACGACCCTGCTCACGCGCGCCATGGTGGCCACGGGCGATCGTGTCGATCTGTCGAGCCTCCCCGGTGTCAAGGTAGGGAAGCACAGCACCGGCGGCGTCGGCGACAAGGTCTCCATCGTCCTCGCGCCGGTGGCGGCCGCCTGCGGCGTGATCGTGCCGAAGATGTCGGGCCGCGGCCTGGGCCACACGGGAGGCACGCTCGACAAGCTGGAGTCGATTCCCGGGTTCCGCACCGCCCTGTCGCTCGAGGAGTTCCTGGCGGCACTGGCCGAGAACGGCTGCGCCATCATCGGGCAGACTGCCAACATCGCCCCCGCCGACAAGAAGCTCTATGCGCTGCGCGACGTGACGGCCACCATCGAGAGCATCCCCCTCATCTCCGCCTCCGTCATGAGCAAGAAGCTGGCGGAGGGCAGCGACGCGCTGGTGCTGGACGTGAAATGCGGGCATGGCGCCTTCATGAAGACCTTCGACGAGGCGAGGGCGCTGGCCCGCTCGCTCGTGGCCATCGGGACGTCCGCGGGCGTCCGCACCGAGGCGCTGATCACCCGCATGGACGCGCCGCTCGGACGGGCGGTGGGCAATGCCCTCGAGATCCGCGAGTGCCTGGACACGCTCAGGGGCCGGGGCCCCGCCGCGCTGACCGAGCTGGTCGTGCGGCTGGCGACGCGCATGATGCGGCTGGCCGGACAGGCGGCCACCGACGAGCAGGCGGCGAGGCGGGCGCGGGAGGCGCTCGCCTCCGGCGCGGCGCTGGCCCGGTTCGGCCGGATGGTGGCGCGGCAGGGCGGCGATGCCAGCGTGGTGGACGATGACCACGTGCTGCCGCAGGCGCGATCCCGGACACCCGTGCTGGCGCCGGGCTCGGGCGTGGTGCTGACCATGGATGCCGAGAAGGTGGGCCGGGCCTCGATGCTGCTCGGCGCCGGCAGGGAGCGTGCCGACGCGCCCATCGACCACGCGGCGGGCATCGTCCTCGAGGTCGCTCCCGGTGACGAGGTGCGGGCCGGCGCCCCGCTCATGGTCCTGCACCACAACGACGCGCGTGCGCTCGAGGAGGCACGCGCCCTGGCGGCCGCAGCCGTCACGATCGGCGACCACCGCCCCGCGCCTCCGCCGCTCGTCCTCGACTGGATTCACGCATGACGTGGTCGGACCGCATCCTCCGTCTCGCGGCCCTGGGGCTGGCCGGGCTGCTCGCGCTGCTGGCCTGGCTGCTGTCCGGGCTCATCGGCCCGCGCGGCCAGGCCGCGTTGGGCGCCCTCTGCTTCATCGCCCTCTGCGCGTCGTTCTCGACGAGCCTGCGCGCCGTCCGCTGGCGGACGGTGGGATGGGGCATGGCCATCCAGCTGGCGCTCGCCGTGTTCATCCTGCGGCTCGACATCGGCGGCGTGAAGCCGGGCTACGCGTTCTTCAGCGCTGTGGGCGACCTGGTGAAGCGATTCCTGGAGTTCAGCAACCAGGGCGCGACATTCGTCTTCGGCGCCCTCGCCAACCCGGCGGTCCTCGGGCAGGCGTTCGGGCCGGAGAACGGCTTCGTGTTCGCCTTCTCCGCTCTGCCGACCATCATCTTCATCTCGGCCTTCTTCACCGTGCTCTACTACTTCGGCGTGCTGCAGGTCATCGTCTGGGTGATGGCGCGGCTGATGATGTACGCGCTCCGCACGAGCGGTGCCGAGACGCTGTCGGCCGCAGCCAACGTGTTCATGGGACAGACCGAGGCGCCGATCATCGTCAAGCCTTACGTGCCGGGAATGACGCGGTCTGAGCTGCTGGCGCTGATGGTGGGCGGCATGGCGACCATCTCCGGCGGCGTGATGGCGGTGTACATCGGCCTGGGCGCCGACCCGATCGCCATTCTCACCACGAGCGTGATGGCCGCGCCATGCGGACTGTACCTGTCGAAGCTCCTGATGCCGGAGACGGAACAGCCGGCGACGGAAGGGGCGATCTCGCTGCGGGTGGAGCGCACTCACGTGAACGTGATCGATGCCGCCGCCGCGGGCGCGAGCGACGGCCTCATGCTGGCGCTGAACGTCGCCGCCATGCTCATCGCCTTCCTCGCGCTCATCGCGATGGTGGACGCGCTGCTCGGCTGGACCTGGGCGGGCCTGACCCTGGCGAAGGTCTTCTCGGTGGTCTTTGCGCCCGTGGCATTCCTGATGGGAGTGCCGGCAAAGGACATCGCGGCCATGGCCGACCTGCTGGGCACCAAGCTGGTGGCCAACGAGTTCGTGGCGTTCGTGAAGCTGACCGGGGAGTACAAGGGCGTGGTCGATCCCCGCACGCACATCCTCGCCACCTATGCGCTCACGGGCTTTGCCAACCTCGGCTCGATTGGCATCCAGCTGGGAGGCATCGGCGCCATGGCGCCCTCCCGGCGCGGCGACCTCGCGCGTCTCGGCGCACGCGCCCTGCTGGCAGGCTTCCTCGCCACGCTCATCAATGCCTGCGTGGCCTCGATGTTCCTCTGACGTGAAGTAGAGTGGGCACCGTGGCATCGTTCGAGCAGGCGGTCGAGGCCGCGGAGTTTCTCCGCGGGCGGGGATTCCATGGGGCGGAGGTCGCGGTGGTCCTGGGCTCCGGGCTCGGCGACTTCGCCGGGAGCCTTTCGGAGCCCTTCGAGGTGGCATATGGCGATATCCCGCACTGGCCCGAGTCGGGCGTGGTGGGACACGCCGGACGCCTGGTGGGCGGGCTCGTGGGCGGCCGGCGGGTCGTCGCGCTGTCGGGGCGCGTCCACTTCTACGAAGGCCATCCGCTCGGGACGGTGACCTTTGCCATGCGGGTGATGGGGCGGCTCGATCTCCCACACGTGATCCTGACCAATGCCGCAGGCGGCATCAACACGCGCTTCACTCAGGGCGCGCTGATGATCATCGACGACCACATCAACCTGATGGGCAGCAATCCCCTGGTCGGCCCCAACGACGAGCGGTTCGGGCCACGGTTTCCGGACATGACGGAGGTGTACTCGCGCCGCCTCCGCGACCTCGCCTCGGCCGCGGGCGCCGAGCGCGGCGTGCCGCTCGAGCGCGGCGTCTACGTCGCGGTGCACGGGCCCAGTTACGAGACGCCGGCCGAGATCCGCGCGTTCCGGACGCTGGGCGCCGACGCCGTCGGCATGTCGACCGTCCCCGAGGCCCTCGTGGCGCGGCACATGGGGATCGAGGTGCTGGGCATCTCCTGCATTACGAACATGGCGGCGGGCGTGCTGCCGGCACCCCTGCACCATGCCGAGGTGGTGGAGACCGCGCGCCGGGTGAAAGGGCAGTTCATCTCGCTGCTGGAGGGCATCATTGAGCGGCTCTGAGGTGCTGATCGAGGCCGCGCGTCAGGCACGCGAGCGGGCGGTGGCGCCGTATTCGCGCTTCAAGGTGGGCGCCGCGATCGAGACGGCCGACGGGCACATCGTCACCGGCTGCAACGTCGAGAACGCCAGCTATGGCCTGACCGTCTGCGCCGAGCGCGTGGCCATGCTCAAGGCGCTGTCGGAGGGCCACCGGCACTTCGTGCGCATCGCCGTGGTGGCCGACACGCAGGAGCCCACATCACCCTGCGGGGCCTGCCGGCAGGTTCTGTGGGAGTTCGGCCGCGACCTCGAGGTGATCCTGGCCAACCTCGAAACGATCACGGGCCGCCACCAGATGCGGGAGCTGCTGCCGCATCCCTTCGATGGCCGGCTGTTATGATCGTGGGATGCTGCCGACGATCGCCTGGGACGGCGATGCCATTGTCATGGTGGACCAGCGGAAGCTGCCGGCCACCGAAACCTACGTCACCTGCCGGACCGTGAACGACGTCGCGAAGGCCATCAGGACGATGGTCATTCGCGGCGCTCCGGCCATCGGTGTCTGCGCGGCCATGGGCGTGGCCCTCGGCGCCGCGCGCAGCAAGGCAACGGGCACGAAGCAGTTCGTCACCGAGTTCCAGCGGAACTGCGATCTGCTGGCCGCCACGCGGCCCACGGCGGTGAACCTCTTCTGGGCGCTCGAGCGCATGAAGCAGTCCTTCGCCGAGGGCGCGCAGGCGGGCGAGTCGGTGGACCAGTTGAAGGCCCGGCTGCGCCACACGGCGGACCGCATCCACGACGACGATGTCGAGAGCTGCCGGGCCATCGGTCGTCATGGGGCGACGGTTGTGCCCGCCGACGCGCGCATCCTGACACACTGCAACGCGGGTGCGCTGGCGACGGCTGGCTACGGCACCGCCCTCGGCGTGATTCGCGGCGCCGTCGAGGCAGGAAAGACGGTCGCCGTGCTCGCCGACGAGACGAGGCCCTTCCTCCAGGGGGCGCGCCTCACGGCGTGGGAGCTCGTCAAGGACGGCATCGACACCACCGTCATCACCGACAACATGGCCGGAGCGATGATGCGGGCCGGGCTGGTGGACCTCGTCGTCGTGGGTGCCGACCGCATTGCGGCGAACGGGGACACCGCGAACAAGATTGGCACCTACTCCGTCGCCATCCTGGCGAAGGAGCACGGCATCCCCTTCTACGTCGCCGCGCCCTGGTCCACCATCGACCTGGCGACGCCGGACGGCTCGGCGATTCCCATCGAGGAGCGCAGCCCGCGTGAGGTCACCCACGTTGGCGCCACCCAGGTCGCCCCCGATGGGGCGAAGGTCCGGAACCCGTCGTTCGATGTGACGCCCGCGAAATACATCACGGCCATCATCACGGAGCGCGGTGTGTACCGCGCGCCGTTCACGGAGTCGTTGCGGCCGGCCTCGTAGGCCCGCGCACGCGTGCACCTCTGCACGCTTGCACGCTTGCACCCTGCACCCTTGCACCTCGCACCCTTGCACCTCGCACCCCGCAAGCACCTGAGCCCCTGATGCGCCTCCTCGCCATCGAAACCTCGTGCGACGAGACCGCCGCCGCGATTGTCGAGCGGACGGCCGATGCGATGCGGCCGTGGGCCATCCGCTCCAGTGTCGTTGCCTCGCAGGTCGCCATCCACCGCGAGTGGGGAGGCGTGGTGCCGGAGCTGGCCTCCCGGCAGCACGTGCGCGACATCTGCGGAGTGGTCGAGCGGGCCCTGCTCGATGCCGGAACTGGCTGGCCGGACATCGGCGCGCTGGCCGTGACGCAGGGGCCCGGGCTCATCGGCTCGCTGCTGGTCGGCGTGTCGTTCGCCAAGGCGGTGGCGTGGTCGCTCGGCCGGCCCCTCGTGGCCGTGCATCACCTCGCGGGACACATCGAGTCCATCTGGCTGGACCACGGGCGCATTCCGCTCCCGGCCGTGGTACTGGTCGTGTCGGGTGGGCACACGAATCTCTATCTCGTGCGGGCCGAGGGAGATTACGCGCTGCTCGGCCGCACGAGGGACGATGCGGCCGGCGAGGCGTACGACAAGGTCGCGAAGCTGCTCGGCCTGGGATACCCTGGCGGCCCCCTCATCGACCGGCTGTGGGCCGAGGGCAACGACCGCTCCATCCACTGGCCTGGGACACGCCTGACCAACCCCGATCGGAACGCGCCCGAGCGGGATGCGCGGTTCGACTTCAGCTTTTCGGGCCTGAAGACCGCCGTCCTCCGTCACGTGCGCGCGCGTCAGGCCGACCTCGGGGCGGACAGGCTGCCGGACCACGAGATTCGCGACATCGCCGCGAGTTTCCAGCGACGGGTGGTGGACACGCTGGTCGAGCGGACGTTCACTGCGGCGCGCTGGCACGGCGCCCGGTCGGTGGGCATCGCAGGCGGGGTGTCGGCCAACGTGCTCCTCAGGCGGGAGGCCACTGCCCGTGGCGAGGCCCTGGAGATCCCGGTCTTCATCCCGCGCGTCTCGCTGTCCACCGACAATGCGGCGATGATTGGCGCGGCCGGGATGCGGCAGCTCGAGCGCGGCAATCTCGCACCGCCGGACCTGAACGCGGTCGCCTCGCTCGCGCTCTGAACGAGCCGGGGCCGCTACTCGCCGATCACCTTCACGAGCACGCGCTTGGCGCGGCGGCCGTCGAACTCGCCGTAGAAGATCTGCTCCCACGGGCCGAAGTCCAGCCGGCCTCCGGTGATTGCGACCACGACCTCGCGCCCCATGACCTGCCGCTTCATGTGTGCGTCGGCGTTATCCTCGCCGGTGCGGTTGTGGGCGTAGCGCGCCGGCGAAGCGTCGAAGGGCGCGAGGTGCTCGAGCCAGGCAGCGTAGTCCCGGTGCAGCCCTGGCTCGTCGTCATTGATGAAGACCGAGGCAGTGATGTGCATGGCGTTGACCAGCACGAGGCCCTCACGGACGCCGCTCGTGCGGACCGCGGCCTCCACCTGCGGGGTGATGTTCTCGAACCCCACGCGCGCCGGCAGGTGGAATGTCAGATACTCCGTATGAGATTTCATAGATGGCCAAAGAATACCCCTCCAGGCCGGTGGTGGGCGTCGGAGGCGTGGTCGTTCGGGAGGGCCGCGCATTGATCGTCCGGCGTGCGCAGGAGCCGCGGAAGGGCGAGTGGTCCCTTCCTGGCGGCGTGGTGGAGCTCGGCGAGCGCCTGACCGATGCCGTGCGGCGGGAGATTCTCGAGGAGACCGGGCTGGCCGTCGAGGTCGGCCCCATCGTCGAGACGTTCGACCGCGTGCATCACGACGCCGACGGCCGGGTCCGCTTCCACTTCGTGATCGTGGACTTCCTGTGCCGGGCTCCAGCGGGTGAGCCCGTCGCCGGGACCGATGCCGACGACGTGGCCTGGGTCACGGCTGGAGAGCTTGACGCTTACGGCGTGAACCCCCACGCCGCGGCCGTCATCCGGAAGGGGCTTGGGGGCCTGGGGGCTTGAGGTCTTGGGGCCTTGAGGTCTTGGGGGCCCTCCAAGCCCCAAGACCCCTGGACCCCAAGACCTCCGTTATGATCCTCCGATGACCGTCTCCCGAGATGCTGCCTGGCAGCTGCTGACCGAGTGGACCCAGAGCGAGAGCCTGCGGAAACACGCGCTGGCGGTGGAGGCCGCCGTGCGTGGTTACGCGCGCCGGCAAGGCGCCAGCGAGGAGGAGTGGGGCGTCGTCGCCCTGCTCCACGATTTCGACTACGAGCGGTATCCGACACTCGGGGACCATCCGAACAAGGGGTGCGAGCACCTGCGGTCACTGGGTTATCCGGACTGGGTGCTGCGGGCGATCCAGGCGCACGCGTGGGAGATCACCGGCGTCGAGCCCGAATCGCCGCTCGAACGGGCCCTGGTGGCCTGTGACGAGATGGCCGGGTTCGTGACCGCCGCCGCCCTGGTGCGGCCCAGCAAGAGCGTGCTGGATCTGGAAGCGTCCTCGGTGATCAAACGGATGAAGGACAAGGCCTTTGCCCGGCAGGTGCCCCGGGAGCACCTGAGGAAGGGCGCCGAGCTGCTGGGGCTTCCGCTGGACCAGCACATCACGAACGTGATCGAGTCGATGCGCGAGCAGGCGGACGCACTCGGACTGCGCGGAACGCTCTGAGACATCGCCGCGTATACTCCAGTGCATGCTCGAGATGGCGCACGACGCGTCTCCGCCCGCCGCTTCAGACGCCAGCCCGGTGACCGAGCCCGTGGTGCAGTGCGATCAGTTGAGCGTGCGCTACGGGAGGAACTGGGCGCTCAAGGACGTCTCCGCCGTCTTCCAACCCGGGGCCGTCGGCCTGCTCGGTCCCAACGGCGCCGGCAAGAGCACCCTCATCAAGACGCTGCTCGGGTTCGTGACGCCGGACAAGGGGACGATGCGCGTGCTCGGCCTCGATGTCGCCGCGTCGCCGCTCGAGATTCGCGCCCGGGTCGGCTACATGCCGGAGAGCGATTCGCACATCCCGGGCATGAACGCGGTGTCGTTCGTCGCCTATTGCGGGCAGCTGTGCGGGTTACCGCCTGCCGACGCCATGCAGCGCGCCCACGAAGTGCTGTATTACGTGGGGCTCGGCGAGGCGCGCTACCGGAACCTCGAGACCTACTCGACGGGCATGAAGCAGCGCATCAAGCTGGCCCAGGCGCTCGTCCACGATCCCGATCTGCTATTCCTCGATGAGCCCACCAACGGCATGGATCCGAAGGGCCGGGACGAGATGCTGGAGCTCATCCGGGACCTCGCGCACAACAAGAACGTCAACCTCATTCTCTCGTCGCACCTGCTGCCCGACGTGGAGTACACGTGCGATCACGTCGTGGTGGTGGACAAGGGCGCCGTCGCGACATCCGGGCCCATCCAGGCGCTGAAGGGCACCCGGGGGCGGGTTTACGAGCTCAGAATCAAGGGAGACCAGTCCGCGTTCATCGGCGTCCTGCGGCACGAGGGGTTCGATTGCCACGACACGGATGAGGACGTCATCCGTGTCTTCGTCACGCAGATGACGCAGATGGCACGGACGGACGGCGCCCCGGCGCACGAGCCCGATCCCGGTGCCCGGGTGCTGTTCCGGCTCGCGGCCCGCGAGGGTGTGCAGGTGAGGCACCTGCGTCCCAGCGTCCCGACGCTCGAGGACGTCTTCGCGCGTGCGGTGGGCGAGGTCTAGGCAATGCCCATTCACGATCAGGGATACCGGCGCTACGGCGGCACGCGTGCGGCGGTCGGACGCGCCTGGCAGGTGATCGCCGGTGCCGGCCTCCGCTCCATCATCAGCAAGCGCGCGTTCATCGCGCTCATGCTGTTCGCCTGGGCGCCGTTCCTCGTGCGTGCCGTCCAGATCTACGTGTCGGCCAATTTCCAGCAGGCCGCGTTCCTGGCGCCGAAGGGCGAGACGTTCCGCGAGTTCCTCGACCAGCAGGGGGTCTTCGTCTTCTTCGTCACGATCTGGGTCGGCGCGGGCCTCATCGCCAACGACCGTCGCGCCAACGCCCTGCAGCTCTACCTGTCGAAGCCCCTCACGGCGGCCGAGTACATCGCCGGCAAGATGGCAATCCTGTTCCTGCTCCTCGCGTTCGTCACCTGGGCTCCGGCCATGGGCCTGCTGCTCGTGCAGGCGATCTTCGCCGGCAGCTTCGCGTTCATCCGGAACAACGCCTACCTGCTCCCGGCCATCACGCTGTTCTCGCTGGCGCAGGTCCTGCTGGCGTCGTCCACCATGCTCGCGCTCTCGTCGCTGTCGAAGAACAGCCGCTTCGTCGGGATCATGTATGCGGGCCTCATGTTCTTCACGGCCGCGCTGTTCCAGGCGCTGCGCGGGATCACCGGTTCCAGCGGATTCGCCTGGCTCTCCCCCGGGGACGCCCTGGAGCAGCTGGGCGACGTCATCTTCCGTCTTGAGCCCCGCTACGACCTGTCGCCGGCCGTCGCCGCCCTCACGGTTGTGGTCCTCATCGTGGGCTCCGGGGTCATCCTGGCGCGTCGCGTCAAGGGCGTGGAGATCGTCACGTGAACGTCGCGATTCAGCCGGGAGTCGGGAACCGGGCGCCGGGAGCCGCAGCGACGCCGGGTGAATCCCCGGCCGCGACCGGCGCCCTCGTCCAGGCCGAGCACCTGTCGAAGTGGTATGGCCAGGTGAGCGGGCTGAACGACGTGACCGTCGCCATCCCGCCGGGCATCACCGGGTTGCTCGGCCCGAACGGCGCGGGCAAGTCCACCTTCATGAAGCTGATGACCGGGCAGCTGAAGCCCAGCCAGGGCAGCATCCGCGTCTTCGGCGAGTCGATGTGGGGCAATCCGGGCATCTACCGGCGCATCGGGTTCTGCCCTGAGCAGGACGCGTTCTACGACCGGATGACGGGCTTGGAGTGGGTGACGGCGCTCGTCCGGCTGAACGGCCTCGGCGAGCGCGAGGCCGTCGATGCAGCCAAGGTGGCCCTCGACAAGGTGGACCTGATGAGCGCCGCCGACAAGAAGATCGGCGCCTACAGCAAGGGCATGCGGCAGCGGGTGAAGCTGGCGCAGGCACTCGTGCACGACCCGGCCCTGCTCATCCTCGACGAGCCGCTCACGGGCATGGACCCGCTGATGCGGCGCAAGACCATCCGGCGGGTGAAGGACTGGGCGCGATCGGGCAAGCACATCATCGTCTCGAGCCACATCCTGCACGAGATCGAGTCGATGACGTCGAACATCCTCCTCATCAACAACGGCCGCATCGTGGCCGAGGGGAATGTCCACCAGATCCGCGACCTCATCGACACGCACCCGCACACGGTGCACATCCGCGGGAGCCATCCCCGGGAGCTCGCCCGCCGGTTCCTCGCCGAAGACGATGTGCTAAGCCTCAGGTTCGAGCCGGGGGCGGTCGTGGTCGAAACCAGCCGGCCGGACAGCTTCTATGCGCGCCTCACCGATCTGGCCGCCACGGGCGAGGCCGGCGCCATCGACGAGGTCCAGTCGCCCGACGACAACCTGCAGGCCGTCTTCCGCTACCTGGTGAAGCAATGAGCATGGGATTCTGGAGCGCCTCGCGCCGCGTCTTCGACCTGTCGCTCGGCGAAATGCTGTGGTCGCGCCGCACCATCTTCATGGCCCTCGTGGTGGGCGGGCCGGTCGTGCTGGCCATCATCGTCCGGGCGCTGGACATGTTCGGCATGTCCGCGCTCCGCGTCAACGGGCGCGCGGTGGGCGGCATCGGCGTCTTCGGCGTGATGATGTGGATGCTCTTTCTCCGATTCATCGTGCCGGTGCTGGCGGTCTTCTATGGCACCGCGCTGATGGCCGACGAGGTGGAGGACAAGACCCTGACCTACCTGTTCACGCGCCCGATCCCGCGGGGCGCGGTGCTGGTCGGCAAGTACCTGGCCTATGTGGCGTGCACGATGCTGGTGGTGCTGCCGGCCGTCATGCTGGTCTACTTCCTGGTGGTGCCGTTTCGGGAAGTCCCGGGCACTTTCTTGTCGCTCGTGACGGACCTGGGTCTCCTCGGCCTCGGCCTGGCCGTGTACGGGGCGGTGTTCGCCTTTGTCGGGGCCTTCTTCAAGCGCCCCTTGGTGCTGGGGCTCGTCTTCACGTTCGGCTGGGAGCCGACCGTGATGGTGCTGCCCGGCTACCTCAAGCAGGTCACCATCGCCTACTACCTGCAGGCCCTGGTGCCGCACGCCATGCCCACCGACGGCATTACGAGCCTCCTGCAGGGGTTCTTCAGGGAGACGCCCCCGATGGCGGTCTCGCTGGCATGGCTTGGCGCCTACGCGGCCGTTTTCCTGTGGCTGGCGACGCGGGCCGTGGAGCGTCGGGAGTACGTGCTGGAGCAGTAGGGCCCGGAGGCCCTCTCCGGGGGCACGGCGCCTGCGCCTGCCGCTAAATGGCGGTCCCGAAAGAGGAACCCCGGGCGTCACCGATTCGTAATACGCTTCAGGGAGAGCCGAATGTCGAAGAAGACCCGCTATTTCGTCCTGGTGTCCGGGGCCATCCTCACCGTGGGGCTGGGCACCGGGCTGGTGGCGTCCTACCTGGGCCTGCCGGTGTCGTTGCTCTCCAGCGCGGCCGGGCCCGACGAGCTCCAGTATGTCCCCCAGGACGCCGCCGTGGTTGCCTACGCCAACGTGCGGGACGTCATGAATTCCGAGTTCCGGCAGCGCTTCCGGCAGATGGAGCCTCCCTCGAAGGAGCGCGACGAGTTCGAGCAGAAGACGGGTCTCGACATCGAACGCGACATCGACTCGGTGGTGGCGGCGTTCATACCCGCCGCAGAGGGCGTGACCGACAACCCGGAGCGCTCGGCCGTGGTGCTGGCGCGGGGCCGTTTCGAGGCGGCCAGGCTCGAGGCGCTCGCGCTGGAGCACGGCGGCGCCGTCGAGGATTACAAGGGCAAGCGCCTGCTCACTCACCTCGACAAGGACCCTGCCGACGGCACCATGGCCGTCGGATTCGTCGAGGCCGACCTGGTCGCGCTTGGCGGCCTCGAGGCCGTGAAACGGGCCATCGACGCCGGTGCCGACAACCGCAACGTGATGTCGAACAACGAGCTCATGCGCCTGGTGGCCGAACTCGACAACAGCAACGCGTGGGCCGTGGGTCGCTTCGACGCGCTGGCGCGCCAGGCGCGCCTGCCATCGGAGGTTCAGTCGCAGCTCCCGACAGTCTCGTGGTTCTCGGCCTCAGGCCACGTGAACGGCGGCGTCAGTGGCATCTTGAAGGCCGAGGCTCGCGACGAGGCATCCGCGCAGAATCTCCGCGATGTCGTGCGCGGGTTCCTGGCGATGGCCAAGCTCCAGGCGGGCAGCCGGCCCGGGATGCAGCAGATGGTCGACTCGCTGCAGCTTTCCGGCGACGGCAAGACCGTCGCCCTCTCCTTCAGCATCCCGAACGAGTTCTTCGACGCGCTCGAATCCATGGCCCGGCAGAAGCAGGGCCGGCAGTAGCGTTGCGCGGCCGCACCCGCGATTGAACGAGGCAGCACGCCGGGCGCGGCGCGCTGCCGGGCGCCGCAGCAGAGGCGGCACTCGGGCTGTCCGATGACAGTCGACAGTTGACTCCCCGGCCGGGGCACTCCTACACTGCAGGTCCTGCAGGCCCCCGTGTCCGAGCACGTCTTCTTCTACGGAACCCTGATGACCCCCTTCAACAGGCCGGGTCGCCAGCGGGTTGAATCCAGGCTCACCTTTGCCGGCCGAGGCCGCATTCGCGCGGCCCTGTTCGATCTCGGCATCTACCCAGCGGCCGTTCCCGCCGACGACGACAGTGTCGTGCTGGGCGAGGTGTACACGCTGTCCGACCCGGTCCCGGTCCTGGCGGCGCTGGACGAGCTCGAGGGCTTCCGCCCCAACGAGCCGGATCGCAGCCTCTACCAGCGCGTGCTCACCGATGTCACGCTCGAGGACGGCCGGGTGCAGAAGGCGTGGGTCTACTTCTACAACGCGCCGCTCGGACGTGCACAGCGGATCGAGTCGGGGGACTACCTGGTGCACCTGAGTGCGAGGCAGTAGGCCGCGGAGGTTCAGGCACGGAGGTTCGAAGCCCGGAGGTTCAAGGCCCGGAGAGCCCGGAGGCTCAAGGATGGGGGCAAGGCGTCGCAAGCCGGCGCCTGTGCTTCGAACCGGTGTGCTTCGAACCCCGTGCCTACCCCTTGTGTAGCTTGAGCTCTTCGATGAGTTCAGCGATCGCGGCAAGCACCGGCCCGGAGGGCTCGATGAACTCGATCCCGGATCGGTACATGACGATGTCCTGATCCACGTCGATGATGCGCGAATGTGCGACCCGGCCCTTGATCACGATCGAGCGGTCGCGCAGCGTCAGGCGGAAGTCGTGGAGCGAATCGAGATGCAGCGGGAATGACGTTTCCACCTGCATGCCGCCCAGGCTGACCTGGTGAACGGTCATCGGATGGTAGACCTTCACCTCGCCCTGGAGGGCGCCGAGGACGGGAATGCGTTCCGAGTCCCTGTGGCCTGTGGACACGATGGCCGGATTATAGTGCCTCGACGGCTTGTCCGGGTCGCCCTTCCGGGGAACGCCGGCGCCCGGTGACCATTCGTGCCGGAGACTGCACACGCAGGCGTGCGTCCCCCACGGAACCCTCCCCCAAAAAGAGAAGCCGGGAGCGGGCCCGCGGCCCGCTCCCGGCTCCCGTGTCAACCCGTCCGCCCGACTAGAAGCGGAAGCGCGCGCCGAGGAACGCGCGGCGCGGCTGCACCCACTGGATCGGGTCGCCGAACGC
>JBFWQE010000028.1:0-45457 GCA_050249615.1 Vicinamibacterales bacterium | reverse complement strand
CCATCGCGGCGTCGGTACTCCGGCGGGCGGGGCGCTCCAACGTCCAGAACCTCGCCGGCGGCTTTGCCTCGTGGCAGGGCGCCGGTCTGCCGGTCGAGATGCCCGCGTCGTCATGAGGGGCCGGACGATGACACCCGAACTGCTCGAGGACGTGGCCGCCCGCTTCAAGGTGCTGGCCGAGCCGGCGCGCCTGCAGGTGCTCAACGCGCTCGCCGACGGGCCGCTGCACGTCAGCGCGTTGATGGAAGCCACCGGCCTCAACCAGGCGAACCTGTCGAAGCACCTGCAGATGCTTCATGCTCACGGCTTCGTCTCGCGCCGCCGCGAGGGGCTGTTCGTCTACTACGACCTCGCGGACGAGTCGGTGTTCACGCTGTGCGACCTCGCCTGCGGCGCGGTCGAGGAGAGAGCCGAGCGGGCCGCGCAGCGCCACGCGCGCCCCCGGCGGTAGAACACAAGCCCTTGAACCTGGACGTCCGTTCCTCCGTATGTTCCCCACATGCGCGAGGTCCGCATCGCCGTCCGCTCGCTCCTGCGCCAGCCGGGAATGGCGGCCCTGGCCATCGTGGCGCTGGCCCTGGGGATCGGGCTCACGACCACCATGTTCAGCATCGTCAACGGCGCGGTGCTGCGGGGCCTGCCGTTCCCCGAGTCCGACCGCATCATCCACCTGGCACCTTTCAACATCGCCGAGCAGGACGATGTGGACGCGCGCGTGCACACCTTCGCGGAGTTCCGCGACCGGCAGCAGTCGTTCGAACAGCTGGCGGGCTTCCAGTTCCAGACGGCCAACGTGGTCGGCCCGAAAGGCGAGGCCGTGCGCTACACGGCAGCCGCGGTCACGGGCAACACCTTCCGCCTGCTGAGAGTGGCGCCCGCCCTCGGGCGCGACTTCACCGACGAGGACAGCCGCCCCGGTGCCGCCCCGGTGGTGATCATCGGGGACCAGTTGTGGGAGGAGCAGTTCAGCCGCTCGCCGGAGGCCATCGGCCGGTCCATCCGCGTGAACGGCACGGTGATGACGGTCGTGGGGGTGATGCCGCCGAAGTTCGCCTTCCCGAGCACCGAGGACCTGTGGCCGGCGCTCGTGATCGATCCGCTCAACACGCCGTTCGGGGAGGGGCCCGCGCTCGAGACAATCGGCCGGCTGAAACCCGGCGTCAGCATGGACCAGGCCGGCGCCGAGATGGCCACCCTGTGGCGCCAGCTCGAACAGGCGTATCCGGACCGCTATGAAGACGGTTACACGGTCGAGGTGAAGACCTACATCGAGGAGTTCATCGGCAGCGAGACCATCGGCGCGCTGATGACGATGCTGACGGCGGTGTTCGGGGTGATGATCATCGCCTGCGCGAACGTGGCGAACCTGGTTCTCGCGCGAGCCGCCGCGCGCACCCGCGAGGTGGCGGTCCGGACGGCCATCGGGGCCACGCGCTGGCAGGTGGTGCGGCAGATGATGGTGGAGGTGCTGTTGCTGGCCGCTGTCGGGGCCGCGCTCGGACTCGCGCTGGCCCAGGCCGGCATCGTGCTGTTCAACCGCGGCATCGTGGACACGAACCCGCCGTTCTGGATCGACATCCGCATCGACGGGATGGTGCTGCTCTTCGTCACCCTCAGCACCCTGGTGGCGGCGCTGGTCTCCGGCATCGTGCCGGCGCTGCGAGCCTCGCGCACGGACCTGGCGGCGGTGATGAGCGACGAAGGCCGATCCACCGGCCTCCGCATGGGCCGCTTCTCGCGCGCGCTGGTCGTCGGCGAGATGGCACTGTCGTTCGGGCTGCTCGTGATGGCGGGCCTGATGATCCAGAGCCTGGCGAACATCGCGAAGGCCGACTTCGGCTTCGCGATGCGCGACGTGTGGAGCGCGCGGCTGTCGCTGCCCGCGGCCGACTATCCGGATGAGTCACAGCGGCGTCAGTTCACCGATGCGGCCCTCGACAGGATGCGGGAATTGCCAGGCGTGGTGAGCGTGGCCGCCGCCACCAGCGTGCCCATTGGCGGCCCGCGCTACGCGATCAAGCTGCCCGATCGGCAGTACGCGAGCGATCGTGACTACCACGACGTGCACGGCATCCTGATCACGCCGGACTACTTCCGGGTGCTGCGTGTCGGGATGGTGGAGGGCCGGAGTTTCGACGCGCGGGATCGGGACACGGGTGCGCCGACGGTGATCGTGAACCAGGCCTTCGCGCGCCGGTACTACCCGCAGGGCCCCATCGGCCAGCGGCTCGCGCTGGCCACGGGCGCACACCAGGAATGGCGGGAGATCGTCGGCGTGGTCCCGGATCTCGGCATGGGCGAGGGCCCGAACGACCGCGTGCGCGAGGCTGTCTACCTGCCCCTGGCGCAGGTGCCGACAAGCGGGCTCACGCTGTTCGCCCACGTGTCGGGCCCGCCGCTCAACCTGTCGGGCCCGGCGCGGGACGCAGTGCGCGCGGTGGACGCCAACCTGCCCATCTTCAACATCGCCACGGTGCAGGAGGGCTTCGAGCGAGGCACCTGGGCGTTCCGCGTGTTCGGGTCGCTCTTCCTCGCCTTCGGCTTCGCCGCGCTGTTCCTGGCCACGGTGGGCCTGTACGGTGTGATGGCGTTCTCGGTGAGCCGCCGCACGCAGGAGATTGGCGTGCGGATGGCCGTGGGCGCCGGCGCGCGCGACGTGCTGCTGATGGTCGTGCGGCAAGGCCTGTGGCAGATCGTGGCCGGCATCGCCCTCGGCGTGGGCCTGGGCATCGCACTCGGCTCGGCCATGTCCATCCTGCTCTTCCGCGTGTCGCCCTACGATCCGGTCATCATTGTCGGCATCGCCCTGGTGCTGGGCGGCACGGCGCTGGTCGCCTGCCTCGTCCCTGCCCGCCGCGCGGCGGCCGTGGACCCGATGGTGGCGCTCAGGTATCAGTAGGTCTTGGGTCTTGGGTCCTGGGTCCTGGGTCCTGGGCGTGGGTCCTGAGTCGTCGCCATCCCCACGGGCAAGGACCCAACTCCCAAGTCCCAAGTCCCAAGACCCAAGTCCCAAGACCGTCTACACTTTCCCCATGCAGAAACTTCTCGCCGGCTGCCTGGTCATCGTCGTCCTTGGCACGCTGGCCGTAGGTGTGGCGCTGTACTTCGGATACCGCGCGGCACGGCCCATGATCGACAACGCGACCGCCTGGATGCAGCAGGCGAAAGACATGGCCGCCGAATCGGAACGTGTCGAGAACAAGACCGCGTACCAGCCGCCCTCCGGCGGCGAGCTGACCGAGGCGCAGCTGACGCGGTACCTGGCCGTGCACGATCGCATGCGGAAGTCGCTCGGGCCGCGGTGGGCCGAGCTGCAGGAGAAGGGGCGGTCGCTGGAGGCGCGGGCGCGCGAAGGCGGGCGCGACTTGTCGTTCTCCGAGATCGGGACGATGCTGTCGGAGCTGCGGGCCGTGCTGAGGGAGGCCAGGCGCGCGCACGTGGACGCGCTCAACGCCGAAGGCTTCTCGTCCAGCGAGTACGCATGGGTACGCCGGCGCGCCTACGAGGCGGCCGGCATCGAGGTGGCCAGCAGCATCGACTGGACGGCCCTCCAGGACCTGATCAAGAAGGGCTCGGAGCAGGCGGGCCTGCCGGAGCCGACCGTGCCCGCGCCAGAGGTGCCGGAACGGAATCGCGAGCTGGTGAAGCCGCACATAGCCGCGCTCAAGGAGTGGCTCCCGCTCACGGTACTGGGCTTCTAGGCCCGTCCGCAGACAATCGGGGGCATCTCAAAGCTCCGCATCACGCGGAACTTCGCGCCACGCGCCTGCTGCGGTGGTCGGCGTCCTCAGTACGGCACGGAGATGAGCCGGTCGCCCGTGCGCATGTCCTCCTCGATCAGCTGCAGCAGCGCCTTCGCCACGGGCCCGGGTCTGCCGTCGCCGATCGGCTGCCCGTCCCACTGGACGATGGGCGCGACTTTCACCGAGCTGCCGATCAGGAGCATCTCCCGCGACGCGCGCGCGTCTGCGACGGGGATGTCGCACACCTCCACGCCGGCGAGGAGACCGCTCGACTGGAGGGCAGGCGCCAGTTCCAGCATCCGCCGCGCCGTGCAGCCCGAGAGGATGTGATCGAACGTCGGGTGACGCAGCACGCCGTCCGCGGTGACGAAGGCCACGTTCATGTTCGAGCTCTCGCCGACGTGGCCGTTCGCGTCGACGAACACGCCGTTGTCGAGCCCCTTCTCCTTGGCCTCCATCTGCATCAGGACGTTCGGCAGGTAGTTGGTGGTCTTCGTGATGGCGTAGAGCGACGGCTTGATCGGATACGTCGTCGTCATCACGCGCAGGCCCTCGGTGTACCAGCGCTCCGGGTAGACGAGGCCCGGGAAGATCATCACGAAAAAGCCCGGCTCGGCGCCCTGGGCCGGGCTCAGTTCGAGGCTGCCCGGGCCGGAGGACAGCCAGTAGCGGATGGCGCCGTCGCGGCGGCCGCTGGCGGCGGTGGTGCGGATGATGATGTCCCGCATCTCGGCGCGCGTCCCCGGGAGCTTCAGCTTCGAGAGCTCCGCCGAGCGTGCAAAGCGATCGAGGTGCGCCTCGAGGTCGTAGATGTTCCCGTTCACCAGCCCCGCGGTGTCGAAGATGCCGTGGCCCCGGTGCACCATGTGGTCATCGAACGGGATGACCATCAGCGCCGGGTCGGTGACAATGCCGCCGAGCTGGCTGGAGTAGAAGGCGGCGTACTTGACGGGCTGCTTCGCGCGCAGGTCGCGCAGAGCCCGGAGCGTGGCGTCGGCGTCGAGGATGTGGAGTGGGCTGGTCGTGGTGGACATGACAGCCCATCACTCTACCCCGAGGCCGGGGCAAAAGCCACGGGCCTCAGGGTGGTGAGAGGCGAACACGGACAAGTCAGAAGTGAGAAGTCAGAAGTGAGAAACTCGTCCCTCTCTATCGCTGCGTAATCTTCAACCCGCCGTTCGTCGTCCGCACCCGCACGGGCGCACCGCCGGCGCCGAGCGTGGTGGAGATGCCGCGCCGCGGCGACAGCTCGCCGGTGATGGTCATCGGGTAGTCGAAGCGGAAGCCGCCGTTCTCGGTGCGCGTCTCCAGCTGCGCGTTGTACGACGAGGGGATCTCCAGCGTGACGCCGCCGTTCGACGTCTCCACGTCCAGCCCCTCGCCGTCCCACTGGCTGCCGCCGAGCGCCACCCGCAGGCCGCCGTTGCGTGTACGCCCCGTCACCTGGCCGGCGAGATCGGCCAGCCGCACGCCGCCGTTGGTGGTGTCGAAGCGGATGGCGCCGGTCACCTTCGCGATGGTGATGCCGCCGTTGCGCGCGTTCAGCTCGAGGTCAGTCCGGTGCGGCACGCTGATGCGGTAGCTGACCGACCATCCCCGACCCCTGTCCGTGTCGGGCCCGGTGGCGCTCACGCGGCCGCCTCCGGCGCGAATCTCCACCTCGCTGGCCAGCCTCTTTGCCTCGGCCTCGTCGCGCCCCCTGGCCTGGACCACCGCGCGCACGAGGATGTCGCTGCCGTCCCAGCCCTCCACGCGGATGCCGCCGTTGGTCCCCGCGTCCACCGCCAGGGGCCCGGCAGGGAGCCGCTCCTCGCGTACCTCGCAGTGCCGGTAGGTGTCGTCGTCCCATCGGTCGCGGTCGTCGCAGGGGTTGTCGTCGATGCTGCTCTGATCCCCGTAGGACCAGCCGGACGCCCCGATGTGCCGCTCGATGCGCGACTGCACGGTCCGCACGCGCGATTCCACCCGCGTGCGGATGCGCTCGGCCTTGCGCTCGGCCCTGGCGGCCGCCCGCTCGGCCGCGTACTCCACACGCTGGCTCACGCGGTCGGCAAGGCGCTCCACCCGGTAGCCAATCCGGTCCGCAATCCGCTCCGCGATGTGCGACACGCGCTCGAGCGCGCGCTCGATGTGCTCGCCCAGGTGGGCGTCGAAGGCGTACCCGTCGTGGCGGCCGGCCTCCCAGTGAAACGACTGCTCGGCGGCGGGCGCCGCGGCCAGGCCCGCCAGGATGGCCAACGTGAAGAGGATGCGAAGCGTCATCGTCCAGGTCTCCCGTGAATACCGTCGTGGGGATTGGACGAGAAGAAGGGGACGGAAGTTGGCAGGACCGATCCAGTCGGGAACCGGGAGTCGGGAATCGGGAGTCGGGAGTCGGGAACGGGGAGTCGGGAGCCGGGAGTCGGGAATGGGAGTCGGCTTGCCCGCCAAGGCCTTCGGCGAAGACGGGGACGAATGTTGGGACGAGGTTACGTCTCAACGGGCCGCGTCGGGTCGGCGCACCATTCGCTCCACGAGCCCGGGAAGATGCGGGAGCCGGGCAGGCCCGCGACTTCCATGGCGAGGAGGTTGTGGCAGGCGGTGACGCCGGAGCCGCAGTACATCACCACCGCACTCGGGTCCTCGCCCTGGAGTACGGCATCCCACTGCGCGCGCAACTCTGCCGCGGGCTTGAACGTCTTGTCCTCCGCGAGGTTCTGCTGGAAGAAGTAGTTCCGGGCGCCCGGGATGTGGCCGGCGACCGGGTCGAGCGTCTCGTTCATGCCGCGGAAGCGCTCAGGTGCGCGGGCGTCCACGAGGACGCCGTTGACGCCGGTGGCAACCTCGTCCACGGTCAGGGACCACTCGACCCGCGGCCTGGGCGAGAAGACCGTGGGCGTGGCGGTGACACGGCCTGGCTGCACGGCGCCGCCCTCAGCGACCCAGCGCGCGAAGCCGCCGTCCAGCACGGCCACGGCATCGTGCCCGACGAACCGCAGCATCCACCAGAGCCGTGCCGCGTACATCCCCGAGTCGGCGTCATAGGCGACCACCTGCGTGTCGGGCGCAATGCCCAGCGCGCCGAACGTCGCGGCCATCTGCTCGACGGTCGGCAGGGGATGACGCCCATTCGTGCCCGTCTTCGTGCCGGACAGGTCACGGTCGAGGTGCGCGTACCGCGCCCCCGGGATGTGGCCGGCCACGTACTGCTCCTCGCCCCACGCCGGGTTGGCGAGGTCGAAACGGCAGTCCACGACCACCCAGCGCGGGTCGGCAAGGTGCGGCGACAGATCAGCAGGACGAATCAATGTCGTGTGCATGGCTTGTCCACGGGACCACGAAGGCCACGAAGATCACGAAGTCCCAACCCACCCGAAGGGCCCACTGCGCAGCGGCTTTTCCCGGCCCACCGCGCAGCGGCCTGCCGAAGGCCCACGGCGAAGCCGCCTACCGTGCGAAGCACGGCCCTACCTCAGCGCCGTCGCGAGCTGGTGCAGGAACAGGCCCACGTCGGTGACGACGCCCACGGTCTGCGTCGAGCCCCGATCCGCAAGCTTGGTGACCACGGCGGGGTTGATGTCCACGCAGACCACCATCACCCACGACGGGAGCATGTTCCCCACGCCGATGCTGTGCAGCATGGACGACAGCATCACGACGACATCCACCCCCTCCAGCGCCTTCGCATACGCGTCCTGCGCGGCCGACAGGTCCATCATCGTCTCGGGCAGCGGCCCGTCGTCGCGGATGGATCCGGCGAGGATGTATGGCACGCCCTGCGTGTGGCAGGCGTGCATGATGCCGCGCGTGAGGACGCCGCTCTCCACCGCCTTCGCAATGCCGCCCGCGCGCCGCACGGTGTTGATGGCGCGCATGTGGTTGCGATGGCCGTGCTCCACGGGGTTCCCCGAACTCAGGTCGATGCCGAGCGAGGTGCCGGACAGGGCCACTTCGATGTCGTGCACGGCCAGGGCGTTGCCCGAGAGCAGCAGGTTCACGTAGCCGAGGCGGACCAGCTCGCAGAAGTACTCGCTGCCGCCGGTGTGCACCACGACGGGGCCTGCGACGAAGGCGATGCGGCCGCCTCGCGCCTTCACCCGCCGCAGGGCGTCGGCCACGCGCGCCACCGCGGTTTCGACCCGCCGCTCGGACGACACTTCGTTGCTCATGAACCCGAACGTCGGCTTGTCGCGCGACTGCAGGTCGGGCTGGACGCGGACGCCCTGCAGTCCGCACACGACGAGGTCGCCCTTGCGGAGGTCGCGCAGCTTCCGGCAGGTCGCCGTCATCCCCCGGACGACGATGGCGGCGTCCATGCGCTGGTGCTCCGCCACCACCCAGCGGCCGTCGATGAAGACCGACGTGCGATGGTTCGTCGTGGAGTAGAAGTCTTCCGGCGCCGCGCCGTCCATGTCGGCTTCCCGCAGCACCGCCGGCGGGGTCCCCTTCACGTAGCAGCCGAACACCGAGAGTTTGGCGAGCAGGTCGAGGAGCGACTCGTCCGACTCGGCGATGAGCTTGATCGCCAGCTTCGACGGGGCCTCGTTGGTCCGGCCCACGTCCAGGCGCAGGATCTCGTACTCCGCACCGTGCTCGACGATGGTGGTGAGGATGGACTGCAGGTTGCCCGAGTCGATCAGGTGCCCTTCGGCTTCGACGGTTTCAGTGACCACGGGAGTTTGGGTTCTCAGGTTCTCGGGTTCTCGGGTTCTCAGGTTCTGGGGTTCCGGGGTTCTGGGGTTCTGGGGTTCCAGGACGTTGAACTACCTGGCTTCTCCTGGTATCGACGTGTAGCTGCCATTCAAAATCTTCCAGGCGCCGCCATCCTTTACCAGGGTGAAGTAGTCCACCCCGTGGGAGCGGATCGTGCCGTCCACGACGACGGTGAAGTCGGCGCGGAGAAAGGCGAGGTGGCCGCTCTCCACGTGGACGGTGACGTTGGTGAGCGGCTCCTGGAAGATGGTGCCCGGCGTCTGCGCCTTCAAGCCCGCCAGCCACTCGTCGAAGGTCTGGTGGGCGGTCGTCCATTGGCCGTCACGCTGCCGCACCACGACCATCGTCGCTTTCGGCGCGAAGAGGGCGGGGAGCTTGTCGAGGCGGCGGTTCCCGAGGTCGTCCAGGAACTGCTCCACCGTGCGGCGCACGGCGGAGGCGTCCGGGTCAACCGGCTGCCCAGCCCATAGCGGCGCGCCCATCATCACCAGCACCGCTGCCACCGCGAGGACATGGCCGAATCGTCGATGCATCGCCCGACTCCCGACTCCCGGTTCCCGACTCCCGATCTGAACTACCTCGCGTTCTGCAGCGCCGCGATGCGCGCCTCGAGCGGGGGGTGCGTGGCGAGCAGGGCCATCATGCCGCCCCGCCCCGAGATCTTCATCGTGGCGAGGGAGGGGTGCGCGGTGTCGATCATGCGGGTGTTCTGCTGCAGCCGCTGCAGCGCCGCGATCATCTTGCCCCGGCCCGAGAGCGTGGCGGCCCCGGCGTCGGCGCGGAACTCGCGCGCGCGGGAGAACCAGGCGACGACCATCATGCCGAGAATGCCGAACGCGATGTCGAGCACGATGGTCGTGACGATGCCCACGAGGTACGAGATCTTCTCGTCCACGGCGTTGCGCGCGATATTCGCGACGATGCGCGCGAAGAACATCACGAACGCGTTCACCACCCCCTGGATGAGCGTCATCGTCACCATGTCGCCGTTCTGGATGTGCGACACCTCGTGGGCGAGCACGCCCTCCACCTCGTCGCGCGACATCGACCGCAGCAGGCCCGAGGATACGGCGACGAGGCTGCGGTTCTTGCTCGGCCCCGTGGCGAACGCGTTCACCTCGGGCGACTCGTAGATGCCCACCTGCGGCATCGGCAGGCCGGCCCGATCCGTGATCTGCTTCACCGTCCCGTACAGCCAGTCGGCCTCGGCGTGGCCTGTCCGGCCGTCCACCAGCTGCACGCCCATGGCCTGCTTGGCGATGATGCGCGACAGGGCCAGCGAGATGAACGCACCGCCCATGCCCCAGACGAGGCAGAAGACCATCAGCGCGCCGTAGTCCAGTCCGCCGCCGGGCAGCCTGTACCCACCAATCCCCAGGAGGCCCAGGACGATGGACAGGGTGACCATGACGGCCAGGTTGGTCAGCACGAAGAGGAGGATGCGCTTCATGGCTCCAATATACCGCGGCTGCCCATTGACGATTGCCGATTGGCGATTGGGCGATTCATCCGGTGATTTCGCGATTCGGGGATTGCGGCATTCCTGGAATGCCGCATTGGTGCATTGGACCATTGCCGCAATCCATTGCCGCAATCTCCCAATCACCGGATCGTCAATGAATCGTCAATCGTCAATCAGCAATCGCCAAATGGGTACCTCACCGCACAGCAGTGTACCCTTCGGCCAGCTTCTTGCGCGCGGCCTCCACATCGCGGTGAAAGACGAACAGGGCGTCGGCATTAGCGGCTGTCTTGTCGGTGAAGTTCCAGGTCTTGCCGCCCTTCTGCTTCACGCGCAGGTTCTTGTCCAGGTAGTCCACAGCGAAGGTCTCGATCTGCGCGTAGGGCAGCTTGAAGGCGTCATTCTTGTTCGTCGTCTCGTAGGCCAGCCCGTCCACGGTGGCGACGAGCGTCCCCGAGCACGAGCCCATGCCGTGCTTGTGGGTAACCTCCATGCGCTTGTTGAGCCGCACCTCGCGGAACTTCATCGTCAGCGGGTTCTCGCCGGGGGACAGATCGACCGAGCGTTCGATCCCTTCGTACCCGTCGGCCGTGAGCTTCACCTGCTTGCTGCCGGGCTCGAGCTTGTCGAGGCGAAGCGGCGTGGTGCCCACGTACTGGCGATCCACGAACACCGAGGCGCCGGGGACGTCGCTGTCGAGCACGAGCGTGGCCAGCGTCGGCGCGCCAGGCTCCGCCGGTGCCGGGGCCGGCTCCGTCTTGCGAGGGGCCGCCCTGCGCGCGGGCGCGGCGGGCTCCGCGGCCGTGACGGCCGGCTCGGGGGCAGCGGGCGGCGGGGCTGCCGCTTCCGCCTTCGCCGCCGGAGCGGCCGCCACCGGAGCGGGCGCCTCCTCGACGCGCGAGCTGGTGACGAACAGCACGATGCCCGCGACGAGCACGAGCGCGGCGACGATGGCGACGATCAGCTTCACGCGCGAAATGGTAGCAAATCGCGGCCGAGAACCCGAGAACCCGAGAACCCGAGAACCCGAGAACGGGATCGCACATAATCCCCCCGTGACGATCCTCTGCCTCGCGTCCTACTTCAAGGGCCACGACTTCATCCGCGAAGCTCATCGGCAGGGCTGCCGCGTCCTGCTGGTCACCTCCGAGAGCCTGCGCGACGCCGCATGGCCGCGCGAGTGCATCGCCGAGATGTTCTACGTCCCCGACGTGAACAAGCAGTGGAAGCTCGACGACCTGCTGCTCGGTGTCAGCCACCTCGCGCGACGCGAGGTCATCGACCGCATCGTCCCGCTGGACGACTTCGACCTCGAGCGCGCCTCGGCGCTGCGCGAGCACCTGCGGATCCCCGGTATGGGCGAGACGACCACCCGCTACTTCCGCGACAAGCTCGCGATGCGGGTGAAGGCGGCCAGCGACGGCATCCCCGTGCCCGGCTTCGTGCACGTGCTGAACGAGGCGCGCGTCCGGGCGTTCTGCGCCGAGGTGGAGCCGCCGTGGTTCCTCAAGCCGCGGCAGCAGGCCGGGGCCATCGGGATCCGCAAGATCGCCAGCGAAGCGGAGCTGTGGGCCGCCATCGAGGAGCTGGGGGACCGTTCGTCCCACCATCTGCTCGAAACCTACGTCGCCGGCGACGTCTATCACGTGGACTCCATCGTCTATGAACGGGAGATCCGGATGGCCGTCGCCAGCCGCTACGGCACGCCGCCCTTCGACGTGTCCCATGGCGGCGGCGTGTTCACCACCAGGATCGTGAGGCGGGCAACCGACGAGGACCGTGGCGTGCTGGAACTCAATCGCAAGGTGCTCACCTCACTCGGGCTGGTGCGCGGGGTGTCGCACAGCGAGTACATCCGGCGGGCGAACGGGGAGTTCGTGTTCCTCGAGACCTCGGCACGTGTCGGCGGCGCGCACATCAACGAGCTGGTGGAGGCAGCGACCGGGGTCAATCTGTGGGCCGAATGGGCGCGGATCGAGAAGGCGGGCGGGGAGGAGCCGTACGAGGTGCGCGCGCCGCGCGCCGACTACGCGGGCCTCATCGTCTCGCTGGCGCGGCAGGAACATCCGTCCACCGAGGCCTATGCCGATCCGGAAGTGGTGTGGCGGCTCGACAAGCGCCACCATGCGGGGTTGATCGTCCGTTCGCCGTCGTACGACCGCGTGGAGCAGCTGCTGGGGGACTACAGCACGAGGTTCGCGCACGATTTCGTGGCGACCTTACCACCCATGGCGACCCCGTTCGACTAGCGCGCGACACCCGCATCGGCGGAACCCGGCTCGTGGAGGTTCGATGTCACGTCGGTCTGCACTCTCGCTCCTCGGCGTCTGGCTGCTGACGGTCGTGCTTGGCGCGGCCCAGGCACCTGCGCCGCCCGACTGGTCGCAGTGGCGGGGGCCGAACCGGGACGGCATCTCGCGTGAAACGGGCCTGCTCAGGGAATGGCCCCCGGGCGGCCCGCCGCTGGCCTGGCAGACGACCGGCGCGGGAATTGCCTACTCGTCGTTCTCCACGTCGGGCGGGCGCCTCTACACCCTGGGCGCACGGGACGATCTCGAGTACGTGATGGCGTTCGACCGCGCGACAGGGAAGAAGCTGTGGGAGACGCCGAACGGGCGTCGATTCCGGAACGAGCAGGGCGACGGCCCGCGCAGCACGCCGACCACGGACGGGAGCGTCGTCTACGCGTTCGGGGGATCCGGCGAGCTGTCGTGCCTGGACGCGGCGTCGGGTCGGAAGCTCTGGTCCGTCAACGTCGTCCAGAAGTTCGGCGGCGTGACGCCGTACTGGGGGTACAGCGAATCGCCCCTCGTGATTGGCGACCGCATCGTGCTGAACGCGGGCGGACGCCGTGCCTCGATCGTCGCCCTCAACAAGACGGACGGGAGCACGCTGTGGCAGCAGGCTGGTGACGAGGCCGGCTACTCCTCGCCGGTGCTGCTCAGGACGGGCAGCCTGCAGCAGGTGGTGTTCTTCACCGCGTCGCGCGGGCTGGCCGTGGATCCCAGGGATGGGCGGGTCCTGTGGACCCACGAGCGGGCGTCGAATCGCACCGCGAATATCGCGACGCCCGTGGTGCGGGGCAACCGCGTCTTCTTCTCGTCCGACTACGGCACGGGCGCGGCGCTCGTGGACGTGCGCGCGGCGGGCAACTTCGCCACCGCCAACGAGGTCTACTTCACCCGGGACATGCGCAACCACCACGCATCGTCGGTACTGGTGGGCACGCACCTGTACGGGTTCAACAGCAGCATCCTGACGGCGATCGAGTTCGACACCGGCACGATGGCCTGGCGGAACCGCAGCGTGGGAAAGGGCTCGCTCATCTACGCGGACGAGCGGCTGTACCTCTACAGCGAGAACGGCGTCGTGGGGCTGGCCGACGCGTCACCGACCGGCTACGTCGAGCGCGGGCGCTTCCAGTTGAAGACCGGCGGGTCGCCGACGTGGAGCCATCCCGTCATCACGAACGGGCTGCTCGTCCTGCGCGACCAGGACCGCCTGTACGCCTATGACATCCGCGGTGCCCATTGATGATTGCCGATTGATGATTGAGCGATTCATCGGGTGATTCAGCGATTGGGCATTGGGCATTCGGATTGGGTGATTGGGTGATTGGGCGATTGGGGCATTGGGCCATTCGTCATGTCACCTCACCTGAATGCCCCAATGCTCCGATGCCCCACTACCCAAATCCGAATGTGCCAATGCCCCAATCGGCAATCGCCCGATGAATCACCCGATCGGCAATCGCCAATCATCAATGGACGACGCCCTCTCAGTTCCCTCCGGATGAGGGCGGAACAATACCTTTGAGGCGCATGTAGGTGACCAGGTTGCCGTAGTGCTCGTAGCTGTGCGCCGTGTTGAAGGACAGAATGCCCAGCCGCGTGCTCGGGCCGGTGAAGAACTTCGTCACCTCCATGCCCCTCTTGTCGTCCATGCCCGCGATGACCTTGTCGCAGTAGGCGATGGAGTCGTTGAGCGCCCTGGTCAGGTCGGCCTTGGTGCTCATCGACTTCTCGATGCCCGACTGCGCAGGCTTCTCGCCCGCGGCGGTTGCGCACATGCCGAACTGCGAGTCGGCGATGTGGCCGATCAGCTGGCCGAACGAGCGCACCTCTGGCGTCGGCTTGAACGACCACACGTCCTCGGGCACCTTCTCGGCGGTCTTCGAGAGGTTGCCCTTCAGCATGTCGAACACCGACTTGATCGAGGCCTGCATCGGGTTGGCGGGCGCTTGTGCGGCGGCCACGGAGGGCACGAACAGGAGGGCGGCAACTACCACGGGGACCACGCGTGTCATCATCTACTCCTTGAACAAGGCAGCGAACCTAGACCGCATTCTGCCACGGCTCTCCAGGCGGGCCGCGACGTTTGTGATGGCCGTGGTGACGGCCGGCATCGCGGGTTGCGCCCCGGCCGTGTCGCGTCAGCCGGGCGCCGCACCAGCGAGCGTACGGATTCCCACGCTCGAGTTCCTCGCGTCGTACGTGATCCCTTCTGCGCGACCGGGTTCCGCCGCCGATCGTGCCCGGCTCGTCGGCAGCCTCTCCGGCCTCGCCCGCGACGTGCGCTCGGGCCGCTACCTGGCGGTCATCGACGATCGACAGCCGGCCCGCGTCGCCTGGCTCGAGATCT
The DNA here is from genome assembly GCA_050249615.1 of Vicinamibacterales bacterium. Lineage (GTDB taxonomy): Bacteria > Acidobacteriota > Vicinamibacteria > Vicinamibacterales > UBA2999 > VFZN01. The sequence goes on along the minus strand of JBFWQE010000028.1, from coordinate 30,919 downwards.
CCTTCGCCGAGGGAGCGCTCACGGTGACTCCGCTGAGCGTGATTGCCATCGTCCCGGGTCCGGGCATGGATGAACGCCGCGTGAGGGCCGCCGACCTCGAAGGCGTGGTGGCGCTGCCCGACGGAACGTTCGTCGTCGCCGAGGAAGGGCATCGGTCCACGGGGGCACCGGGCCAGCCACCGGCCGGCGAGTGGCCGGTTGCGCTGCTGTCGTTGTCTCCGGAGATGGTGGTCACGGGGATGCACGCGTGGCCTCCGTCATTCGGACTCGGCCCGGACCGTGGCGGCACCCGTGACAACCAGGGCGCCGAGGCGCTGACACGAACGCCGGACGGGCGCCTCATCGCAGGCCTCGAGCAGCCGCGTCACGCCGATCTGCCGACGACGATCCGGAACGGGCGTCCCTTTGGGGGCGGTAAAGGGGGACCGGGGCGGCTGGTCGAGTTCGTGGCCGACGGCGGCACCTGGCGCGCGCGACGGCAGTGGATGTTCCCCATCGCCCCGACGCCGGCGCGCGAGGGCTTCGACACCATCTGCGACGACGGGGAGAACGGGTTGACCGAGCTGCTGGCGCTGGACGACTCGAACCTGCTCGCGCTCGAGCGGGCCTGCCTGCTGGACCCGGGCACGCGCCTTGTTCGCAACACCGCGCTCATCAGTCTTGTGAGCCTGGTTGGGGCCGATGATGTGTCGAAGGTTGACAGCCTGGTGAACGGCAGCTGGCGCGGCGCGACGAAGACCCTGATCCTGGACCTGGACAGCCTGATCCCGCGCCTGCCTCCGTCGCTGGCGAACCTGGACAATTTCGAAGCCCTGGCCTTTGGCCCCGAGCTGCCCGACGGCTCACGCACGCTGCTGGTGGCGTCGGACGACAACTTCCGCCCGACACAGCAGACCGTGTTCCTGCTGTTTCGGATCAGGGATCAGGGATCAGGGATCTATCAGGAGTCGGGACCCCTGCCTTGGGGTTCCTGCCCCCTGAACCCTGAGCCCTGCGCCCCGCCCCCTGAGTCCACGGCCATCTTGTATCCCACCCCCCGGACCGTGAGCAGCAGCGCCGGTCTGGTCGGGTCGTCTTCGAGGTAGCGCCGCAGGCGCACGATGAAGTTGTCGATCGCGCGCGTGTCGGTGTCCTCGTGCAGCGCCCAGACATCCTCGAGAATGGCCTTGCGCGAGACCGCCTTCCCGGCGTTGCGAATCAGGTACGCCAGCAGGTCGCACTCCATCTGCGTCAGCTGATACGTCTTGTCGCCGACGTGCAGTTCGAGGGCCGCGAGATCCAGGGTGCGGCCGTGGAAGGAAAGGACGCGGGCCGCCGCGGCGGCCGGCGCCGCCTCACGGGCCCACTGGCGTCGGCGCAGGAGGCCCCTCACGCGGGCGAGGAGGATGGCCAGCTCGAACGGCTTGGGCAGGTAGTCGTCCGCGCCCGCCTCGAAGCCCTGCAGGACGTCCTCGGGACGCCCGCGGGCGGTGAGCATCAGCACGGGCACGTACTGACCGGCCTCGCGCAGGGCGTGCACGACCTCGAACCCGTTGCGGCCCGGCAGCATGACGTCGAGGATCACCGCGTCGTACGGCGCGCCGCCCCCGAGAAGGCGCTCCAGGGCGCCATCGCCGTCGCCTTCGATGTCGACAGCGTGACCGTCGGCTTCGAGGTTGAAACGGAGCCCGTCGGCCAGGTGCTCTTCGTCTTCGACGACCAGGATGCGGGGCATATCGTCAGTGTCGGGGATCAGGGATCAGGGATCAGGGATCAGGGATCAGGGATCAGGGATCAGGGAGCCAAGAGCCGGGAGCCGGGAGCGTGGGGGCGACGCCGAGACCAACGGCCGCCCGCACCCGTCCGCACCTGCCCGCACCTGCCGCACCTGCCCGCACCTGCCCGCACCTGCCCGCACCTGCCGCACCCATTCGCACCCGCTCGCACCTGTCACACGTCTGCCCGCGCGGGCTCCGCCCCGGCCTGCGCAGCCTCGGACGCCGCGCTGGCGACCATCCGCGGCAACTCGAGCGTGAACGTGGCGCCGGTGCCTTCGCCTTCGCTCTGCGCGAAGACCCGGCCACCGTGCTGCTTGACGATGGAACGCACGATGTAGAGGCCGAGCCCGGTGCCCTTCACCTTGTAGCCGCGCGACTGGAAGCGGTAGAAGCGATTGAAGATGCGCTTCAGCTGCGACGGCGGGATGCCGATGCCGCGATCGCGGACGCGCACCCACACGCTGGTTGGCGTCGGAGCGGCGACCTCGACGGTCACCTGCACGACCTTCAGCGAGTACTTCACCGCATTGTCGATGAGGTTCGAGAGCGCCGTCCTCAGCTCGTCGATGTCGCCTTCCACGACGAGCGCCTGGTCGGTGGCGGGACTGATCAGCGTCACCGCATCAGGTCCCAGGTGATGGCGCCGCCGCGCCGTCTCCACGCACTCGGATGCCAGCGCCTTCATGTCCACTGGCGAGTAATGGATCGCGTGGCGGTGTCCGGCGACACCCGCCTTCAGCACCTGCTCCACCGTGTATTGCAGGCGCTCGGTGTCGGCCAGCATCACCTTGTAGAACTCCTTTCGCTGCTGGTCGCCCACGTCGCGGGCCTGGAGTGTCTCCAGGTAGAGCCGAATGGACGCAATGGGCGTCTTCAGCTCGTGCGTGACGGCGTTGATGAACGCGTCGTGCTGCTCGTTGCGCCGCAGCTCGCGCACCAGGAACACGGTGTAGACGACAATGCCGGCAATGATGAGCGCGAAGGCGATGACGCCCAGGACCAGGGGCAGCACGCTGCGCGCGGTCACCACCCACCCGACGTTCAGCGACACGGCGGCCGCCACGAGGACGACCGACAGGACGATGACGACGATGGCGGCGGTGCGTCGTCGGGTCATGGATCAGGACCACGATAAAAGGCAAAAGGCAGGAGGCACAAGGCAAAAAGGGAATCCCCCTGCCCCGCGCCTCCCGCCTCGTGCTTTCGACCTTGTGCCTTGTGCCCTGCGCTTTTCTGCTTCGGCCTAGGCCGCCTCTTCCTCGAGCTGCTGGTTGATCTTGGCGACCTTGATGTCGCGGGCCAGGCCCAGGAACTCGAGGGCCCTGATGCCCATGTAGTTGATGTCGATCTCGTACCAGGCCAGGCCGTGACGGGCCGACACCGGGTGGGCGTGGTGGTTGTTGTGCCAGCCCTCGCCCCACGTGAACATCGCCACCCACCAGTTGTTGGTGGAGTCGTCCCGCGTGGCAAAGCGACGGGAGCCCCACAGGTGGGTCGCCGAGTTCACCGCCCAGGTGCAGTGGAGGCCGAACACCGTGCGGAAGAAGACGCCCCACAGCACATAGGGCCAGCCGCCGATGGCCAGTAGGCCGAGGCCCACCACCACCTGCGGAACCCAGTGCCAGGTGGTGAGCGCGACGTGGAACCGGTCCTTGCTGAGATCGGGCACGTAGCGCTTCAGGATGCTGGTGTCGTGGTGCATGGCCTTGCCGGTCATGATCCAGCCCATGTGCGCCCAGTAAGTGCCCTCGCGCGGCGTGTGCGGGTCGCCCTCGTGGTCGGAGTTCTGGTGGTGGATGCGGTGGGTGGCGACCCAGAAGATCGGCCCGCCCTCGAGGGCCAGCGTGCCGCAGAGGGTGAGGAAGTACTCCACCCACTTCGGCGTCTTGAAGCCGCGGTGCGTCAGCAGCCGGTGATACCCCATGCCGATGCCCCAGCTGCCCGAGATGTACCAGAGCGCCAGCATGGCGATGATGGCGCCCCAATCGAAGTAGAAGAGCGCGGCGACGGCACCGATATGAAACGCCGTCATCGCGATGACGGTAATCCAGTTGACGCCCGTGGAATTCTTGCGACCGTAAATCTGTGAAGCAGCGACGTGAGCCATGTGGCTCATGAAGGTATCAGCTGCCGGACCGGCGTTCTGTAATACTTCTGTACACGCCCGAAGTCGTTGATGACGTTGATGTTGTCGAGAGCCACGAACCACGGAGTCGGTCGCTCCAGGACTTCGCGTCCGCCGCGCTCATCCTCGTCATCCACGCGCCCAGCAGGCACACCGCGGCGCCGGCCACCGAGAGGGCGGCCACGTGCTCACCCCGGACCAGCACGCCGAGGACGAGCGCGACGACAGGCACGAGGAAGAGCGTCGCCGAGGCCCGGCTCGCCCCCAGCCGTCCCGCCGCCGTGGTCATCACCACGTTGGCCACGCACGTGCCCAGCAGGCCGAGCGCGAGCATGGACAAGAGGGACCGGGCGGTCCATCGTGCCTCCAGGACTTCAGGGAGACCCAGGGGCGCCGTGAGCACCACGGCAACGCCGAGCGCGCGCCACACGACCGGCAACGCCCCGCTGCGCTGCTGCAGAGGGCGCGCGATATTGAGCGCCACGCCGTAACACACCAGCGCCGTCACGATCATGGCGATGCCCGCGGCGCTGCTCGCGCCGCCCAGCCCCGGTACCGCCATCAACACGGCGCCGGCGACGCCCAGCGTGAGGCCCGCCGTCACCGGGCCCTCCGGCCAGGTTCGCGCCACCAGGCTCGCCACGAGGACCGCGAAGATGGGCGTCGCGCCATTGAGCATGCCCGTCAGCGCGGAGGACACACGCTGCTCGGCGAATGGAAACAGGCTGAGCGGGAAGGCCAGCCAGATGACGCCCAGCAGCGCCGCCCCCCGCCCGTCGCCGGGGTGAAGCGCCCGCCGGGCCGACGGGACCAGCGAGAGCGCCGCAAACCCGATGGCGAGACGGAGGAACGTGATGCCGTTCGGGGCGAGGGCCTCCAGGCCTTCCGCGATGAACAGGAACGACGCGCCCCAGATGACGCCTGGCACGACCAGCAGGCCCCAATCGACGACCGTGGCGGGGATCATGCCCACCACGATCGTCCCTCATGACCGATTAGCACAAGTGAATTGTTCTCACTTTTATGATTTAGAATTGCTTACATGTTGAGCGTCGAGCGTCTCCGCGCCCTCCACGCCGTCGCCGCCCAGGGGTCCATCCTCGCGGCGGCCGATGTGCTGCACGTGACCACGTCGGCCGTCTCGCAGCAGCTCGCGAAGCTCGAGCGCGAGGTGGGTCAGCCCCTCCTCGAGAAACAGGGCCGCGGCGTTCGGCTCACCGACGTGGGCCGGCGCCTGGTGGAGCACACCGAACAGGTGCTGTCGGCGCTCGAACAGGCGGAGGCTGAACTCGAGTCGGCTCGCGACACCCTCAGCGGCCGCCTCGTCATCGCGGCCTTTGCCACCGGGGCTCGCGGCCTGGCCCCGCGGGCGCTCGCCTCGCTCGCCGCGAAGCACCCGCAGCTGCAGCCGATGCTGCGCGAGCTCGAGCCGGCGGATTCGATTCCGATGCTGATTCGGCGGGACGTGGACCTAGCGCTCCTGCAGGACTGGGCGAACGCGCCGCTCGCGCTCCCGCCAGGCCTGAACAAGGCGCCGGTCCTCGACGACGTCGCCGACATCGCGCTGCCAGCCGGCCACCAGCTGGCCCGCGCCGACCGCGTGCGGCTGGACGACCTGGCGGAGGAACCCTGGATCACCTGGCTCGAAGGCTCGATCTGCCACGACTGGCTGTTGCACACGCTGCGCCGCCGAGGACACGAGCCGCGCGTCGCGCACACGGCCTCCGAGTACGCGACGCAGCTGGCGCTGGTGGGTGCGGGACTCGGCGCGGCGGTCATCCCGCGCCTGGGGCGTGGACCGGTGCCCCCCGGCGTCCGGATTGTTCCTTCGGAGCCGACGCTGCGGCGCCACGTCTACGCCGCATGGCGGCGCGATGCGTCACGGCGCACGACCATCCGCGTGGCCGTGGAGGCCTTTCAGCAGGCGGCGGGCGCTACGGCTTGACGACGTATTTCAGCCACGTGCCGACGAGCGTGGCCTGTGGCCCCTGGCCTTCGGTGTAGCGCGCCGCGTAGTCCACGAAATGCGCGCGATCGGCCTCGCCGATGGCGCCGCTCTCCTGCCGCACGCGGTACATCACCTGCAGCGCCAGGTACAGCAGGTCCAGGTCGGCCGGCCGGCGCTCGATGAGCGCGTGAAGCTTCTCCAGCGCCGGCGCGTAGGCGCCGGCCATGGCTTCGGCGGTGGCCTGCCGCTCGTCGCGTGCGTCGGCGTCCTTCCAGGCGTCTGGCGCCTCGTCCAGGAAGGTGAGCGCCTGCAGCCCGTCGCCCAGGCGCAGCAGGCCGTCCACGAGCGGCGGGTAGACGACGTCGGCCGCGTCGCTCAGCAGCGACATCTGCCAGGCGCCGACGGCCTCCTTGTCTCGGCCGCTCGCGGCGTGGCACGCGCCGATGTAGAAGGCGGCGCCGAGGAAGTCGGACGCAGCCTTCAGCGTCACCTGGAACCAGGCGGTCGCCTGCGCATAGCGCTTGCGCTCCAGCTCCCCGAGGCCGCGCACGAAGGCAAACGTCGCCTCGTCTGCGGGCGTGGCGCCGCGCGGCAGCTCGGGCGCGTCGAACCGGCCCTGACGCGCACGCTCGAGTACTGCGGCCGCCTCGGGCGACGGCGGGTACATGAACGCCAGCGACGACAGGAACGCATCGACAACGGGCGGCGACAGGACCGACGCCGGGTCGAAGCGTGGCAGCCGCACCGCGATCCGCGGCGGGGGCGGGGGCGGCACCTCCTCGTCCACCGATGGCGGTGCCGCGGCGAGATCGGCGGCGGCCTCGGCCACCGGAGGCGGCGACAGTATTGGCGCGAAGCGGAAGGACTTCGTTACGCGCGTCTCCGCCTGCCCGGGCGTGGCGATGACCGCGCGGGCCACGTAATCGCCGGGCGGCAGCAGCCCCATCCGGACCAGGCCGCCAAAGGTCCGCAGCGACGGCCCGCGTCGCGCCAGGGGAAGCTCCACCGAGGTGACGGGCGGCCCATTCTCGGACTCGGCCACCTGCACGGTCACCGTGGTATTGGCGAGCTGTGCGTTGTTCCGGCCCGTCACCGAGACCTGGAACGACACGCTCTCGGTGTCCACCAGCGGCGCGGGCATCAAACGCGCCGGGTCGGGGGGCGTGGGCTCCGGTGCGATCAGCAGGTCCGACACCTCCTGCCTTCCCGCCGTGCGCGTGAGGCCGGCGCGGATGGTGTGATGGACGCTGCCGGTGCGCCCGCTGTCATCAATGGCCGCGAGCCTGAGGGTGTATTCGCCCGGCTCGAGGAGCACCGAGGTCTGCAGGAGGCGGCGCGACGCGGCATGCGGTGTCGCAGGCGCCAGGATCATGCGGCTGATCTGCCCGGCGGCGGTCTTGTCGTCCTTGTCGAGGACGAGGATTCCGATCGGCCACTCCGCCGGTTCACGCGCCGGCTCGCCGATCTCGGCGCTGATGATCACGCGCACGCGAGGGTCGTCGTCATCGGCGGTGCTGTAGGTGGCCACCGTCATCGGCAGGCCGCGATCCGGCAGCGGGAAGGACAACAGGTCCTTGACCACCGCCTCGGGGGCGCGTCTCTCGGCTCCGTTGGTGGCGCCGTCAGCGACGGCCGTCCCCGCCGTCTCGCGCGCGAGGGCGAAGGTCGGCCGGGCACGCACCGTCAGCCCGCGACGGCGGACCTGCACGCGAATGCGCCGATCGCGCCCCGTGCGGTCTTCGTCGGTCGGCTCGAAGCCAATCAGGTAGTAACCCGACAGCTCGCGGTTCAACCGCTCGAAGATGCCGGCGCCCGTGCCGGCAGCCACCTGGAGGAGCCGGCCCCGCGTTTGACCCGACAGCTGCTCGAGGCCTTCCCGCATCAGGTAGTCGTCCATCGAGTAGCTCTGTCCCGGCGCGATGGCGCGCGACGCGTCGGCCATCATCGACGGGGCGGGCCGGACGATGTGCAGGGTGACGCGGGCCTCGGCCGCGCGGCGGGACACGTCGGCCAGCCGGAGCGGGGCGCGTCCGACGAAGAGGCCCTCGGAAATCATCACGACGTTGACCGGGGTACCCAGCCGCGCGAGCCGTGAGAAGAGCACTTCGAGATACCGCAGGGTCTGCACGGCGCGCGCGTTGGCTTCGTTGATGGCCATGCGGGCATCGGCCTCCAGCGCGTCGGCGCACGACTCGAAGCTCAGGTCGGTGAGGCCAGCGCACTCGCGCTGCACGGCGCGCTGCCACGTGTCCATGTCACTGGTCTCGAGCGCGTAGGCCTCGCTGATCTGCACATGGCCGTTCCCGGCCGATCCAGCGGGGGTGCCCGCGGGACGGCGCAGCGCCTCGAGCACGCGGCGGCGATCCGCCGTGAACTCCACGCTGCCCACGCCGGTGGGGAGCCTCGCCACGCCGACGAGATCTCCCGGGGCCAGCTGATCGAGCAGCAGTTCGCCCGCGCGGATGATCCCCTGCGCCCCCCCCACGCGGATGTGCCCATCGTCCACGACGAAGAGCATGAGCCGGCCCGAGGTGGGCGCGTCGTTCGACGAGGGCGCGCCGGCCGTCGTCGCCGGGCCCTTCGAGTCGGAGACCGTCGCGATGTACTGTGCCGAAGCGATGGGACGCGACTGGCCGTTCACCTGCAGGTCGAAGTCGGCGACGGTGAGATCCGGCACGGGGCGGCTGTCGCCGTCGGTGACGCTGACGTCCACGAGGACCAACTCGGTCCTCACGCCGAACTGCAACCCGGATGGAGATTGGGAGGGGGATTGCGCCGACGCGGAGGGGCCGCTGAATGCGCCGCAGATGGCGCAGATGACGCAGATCAGAGCCGCAGATGACGCAGATGACACAGATGCCGCGGACGACGCAGATGCCGCGGACGACGCAGATGCCGCGGACGACGCAGATGGCGCAGATGACAGCGATCCGCAGATCCGGCTCCCGCCTCCCGCCTTCGCCGAGGCTTGGGCGGGCAAGCCCGACTCCCGACTCCCGACGCGCTTCACTATCCCCCTCCCGGCGCGCGGTAGCCCTGGCGGGCGCGCACGGTGTGGCCGCTGCCCGGCAGGTCGATTGCGATCTCGCGCCACGTGCCGTCGCGCTTCGCGTTCGTCGACTGGTAGCCGATCAGGTACTGGTTCGACAGCTCCTCGACGATGTCGGCGAAGGCTTCCTCGAGCTTGTCGCTGCGCTCGACGAAGAGGCCGCGCCCGCCGCTGAGCGTCACGAGGCGCTGGATGCCCGAGCGCAGCTGCGACTCGCGCGCGCCGCGTCCGAGCGCCACCATGAAGAGCGTGGCGTCGCTCGATCGCATGGCGGCCTCCACGTTTGCGATGGTCGCGTGGCTGGTCCGGTCGTCGCCGTCCGAGAACACGACGAGCACCCGCCGTCCGGGCTGTTTCGAGAGCAGCTGCACGCCGCGAACGATGACGTCGTAGAGGGCCGTCCCGCCCCAGGGGGCGAGGCGGTCGACGGCGCGCAGGCGCTGGGCCGGGACCGTCTCGCGCCGCGCGAGCGTGAACAGGTGGTCGTTGAACGCGGCGAGCGTCACCTGGTCCTTCGGCCCCAGCGCGGAAAGGAACTTGCGCACGGCGTTCTTCAGCTGCGGCATGTTGGGCGCCATGCTCTGGCTCACGTCCACCGCGACGACGAGCTCGAGCGGCGATCCCTCGCTCGAGAAGTGCGAGATGGCCTGCGGCACGCCGTCCTCGAGGATGCGGAACCGGTCGCGCTCCAGCCCCTTCACGAAGCGGTTGCCGTCGTTGACCACGGCCGTCACCTGCACGACGTCCACCGACACGGTCTCGACGTGCTCGAGGCCCTTGGTTCGCGTGGTGGTCACGACGCGGCCGCCGTCCTTCAGATCCGCCACCACGCGCACCAGGTGCTCCTTCACCTCGGCGCCCGCGTCCCACGGGCACTCCGCGCGTGCCGTGTCGGCCACCGTGCAGACGAGGCGGCCGTCGGCATAGAACAGCACGCGCGCCGCCTCGCGCGCGCGCGGCGGCGGCTCGATGATGGCCTTCAGCAGGACAGGGCCCGAGAGGTACGTGTCCGGGCCGGGCGAGACGATGCGGATGGCGAGATCCGGCGCCTGTGCACTCAGCCCGAGCGCGGTGAGGACGAAGACGAGACCCGCGGCAAGTCTGGCCGGCATGTAGTGCCCCGAGGGGCCGATTCTAGCGCGGTCTGAGGGGGCCGGCACTGGCAAGTGCGGCCACGAAGTCCTCGATGCGCGTGGCGGGCAGGCCCGCGGCGCCGCGCACCATGGCGGGCCAGTCGTCGGAGAAGCGGGCCTCCACTTCGTGCCAGAAATCCTGCGTGGCGAAGAGCAGCAGCGCGGGGATGAGTGCCGCTGGTACCCGCCTCTCGGCGGTCACCTCCACCAGGCGCAGCGTCAGGTCCGGCACCTGCGTGGCCAGCACGCCCATGACGGGACGTCCCGCCAGGTCGTCCCACGGCACGGGCGCGTCGAAGCGGGTGGTGAGCCGGCCGTCCACCGGGTGGCTGAGGACGCCCCATCGGTCGAGCGTGGCGCGCTCCACGCGCGGGCGCCCGAGCCACAGCAGGTCCCGCGTGCTGAAGAGCGACGCGCCGATGTCCGGGTCGCGAGCCACGCTCCACGCCAGCGTCTCCCGATCCGCCCTGGTCAGCGCCGCCTCGTCCGCCAGGGCCAGAAGCGCGGGCACGCTGGCGCCCGCAGCGGCCACGCGCGCCCGCCCCCGCCCAATCGCGTCGGCCAGCTCATCGCGCGTGGCATCGTCCAGGTCCACCGGGCGCAGCGCGACGGCAGTGCGGGCCAGCGTGAGCTGATCGTTCAGGTTCACGGTCGGGATGGCCGGCATGTCGTCGAGGGAGAGCCGGCGAAGCGCGGAGCGTGCCAGCGCCAGGTCGAGCCCGAGGAGGCTTCCCGCCACGTGCCACGGCTCGCCGATGCCGGTGCGCTCCACCGGTGCGAGCCAGGCCACGTCGCGGCCGGGCGCCGAGCGGGATCCGCCGAAGTCGTGGCGCTCGACCACCTCTGGACCGAGTGACACGGCGCCGTCGGGGTCGCCCAGCGACGGCGCGTACGCGAGGGCAACGAGCGCCGCGCCCAGGGCCCCGTCGTCGCGACCCTCGAGCGCTGCATCCAGGCCCGGCGAGGGCACCTGCGAGCGGATGCGCAGGATGCGCTCGTGCTCCGCGGCGACGACGTCCACCGTGTAGTCGGCGCCTTCCCACGAGATGACCGGGGGCGCCTCCAGTGGACGCCCGGCGAGGGCCTGCAGCACGCGCGACTCGTAGGCCGTCCGGCCCGAGAAGCGATCCGGCCGGACGAGCGGCGGCAACGCCGGGACGAAGCTGTCGAGAAGCCACGCGCGCACGGCCGCGGGAGGAGGCGCCGGGCTGTCCACGGTGGCGGCCAGCGACAGGAACACCCGTTCGGCTGTGTCCTTCTCGAGGCTGCCGGCGAGGTGCGCGCGCTCGACGAGCGCCAGCGCCCCCTGGAAGGCGGCGAGCCGCACGCGGCGTTCGCGACTGCTTCCCTCGTCCACGTGCAGGGCCGCATCGACGAGCCGGGCCCACACCGTGGGCGATGTCACCCCCAGGCGATCGAGCATGAGAAGCAAGGCCTGGAACCGCCGGTAGTGTCCGAGCGCATACAGGAGGTCCGACTGCGCGTCCGGCGGCGCCGCCTCCTGCCAGGCGCGGCGCGCCATGGCGACGATCGTCGTGTGATCGCGCCGCTCGCCCGGCGAGCCGTCGAGCACCGCCCGGACGAGGGCCGCGTAAGGCGCGGCGGCAGGCGCCTGCTGCAGCAGGGCACGTGCGTCGGCACGCGAGCGCACGTTTCCAGACAGCAGCGCGGGCCACCAGCCGGCGGAGTCCGGCAGGCCGCCTGCTCCCGGTGGACCGAGGGCACGCAGCACCGAGGGGAGGTCCGCGTAACTCAGCTGGTAGGGATGCGCGTTCGGGCCCCACGGCGCGTCGGCCTCCCTGGCCAGACGGTACGTGGTGGCGAGCGCACGCGCGCCATCCTCCCCCGGCAGGGGGTGCAGCAGCGCTGTGCGCGTGGCCTCATCGAGCCTCCCCATGGTGCCGTAGAACCGCGCCAGGTGTCCCTCGTCGCGGGACAGCAGCCGCCGCAGGAACTCGTCGGGCCTCGAGGGTGGTGCACCGACGAGCGCGGTCCACGCCGCATCGAGGGGCGGGCCGCCGGGAACGGCCACGCGGTCTCCGGTGACCTGAAGCCCGGGGGCTGCCTGCACGAAGGCGCCCGCCCACCTCGTCACGACGTCCTGCAACAGGCGTGGCTCGCCGGCGAGCCACTGGCGGAACCCGGGACATGACTGCATCGCGCCGGCCGACACGAGCAGCGCGCCACGATTCAGGATGACAGCCCTGAACAGGTCGGCGCCGGCGGGAAGGCCGAGGACCCGCCGCCATGCGGCGTCGCTGAAGGGCGCCAGCACGAGTCCGCCCCGTGATGGCGTTGCTGGGACGGAAGCGATGGTCGGGGTGGCGAGGATCTCGGCGGCTGTGATCGCGAGCCCGCTGCCCGCGCCCGACGTGACCACGCCGTGCATGGCGCGGGCCAGCAGGTGCAGGGCCACGCCGCGCTCTTCGGGACGGATGCCGAGCTGCTCGAGCGCCGATTCGCCGCCGGTGACGGGCAGTTCGAAGAACGAGACGGGAGGTTGGGCGCGTGCGGACGATACGCACACAAGGGCGAGGGTCAGAGAAAGGCAGGGAGCAGAAGGCACAAGGCGGAAGGCACAAGGCTGAAGGGCGAAACGCATAGGGACGACCGCGCGTCGATGCCCGGCAACTTACCTCAGTTCTCCGCCTTCCGCCTTGTGCCTTTTTGCCCGTGCCTTGGCCGTCTGCCTTATGTCGCGGCCGGGCTCTGGACGGGGACTGGTCGGTTCGATACCTCCTCGATCGCCTCGACCCCCTGCCCCGGGATGCGAATCTCCATGGTCGTGCCCGCCGGCGAGCTGGCGGCCACCTGGATGGTGCCGCCGTGCAGCGTGAGCACCTCGCGACAGATCGCGAGCCCGAGACCGCTGCCGCCCGTGTGGCGCGCGCGCGATTGGTCGAGCCTGAAGAAGCGCTCGAAGATGCGCTCGTACTCGTCGGGCTGGATGCCCGTGCCAGTGTCCCGGACCAGGATATGGACGATGGGCGGCGCCCACGTGCCGGCGGCAGGCTCCTCCACGCGGGCGGTCACCTGCACCCAGCCGTTCTCGCGGTTGTAGTGCACGGCGTTGGCCAGCACGTTGTCGATGACCCGCGCGAAGAGCGACGGGTCGGCGTAGACCTGGATACCGTCGAGCCCCTCGCGCCTGAGGGTGACGCCCCGAGCGCGGGCCGCAGCGTCGAGGCGGTGGAACGCCTCGTCCACCAGAGGCCCGAGGGCCACCTCACGCAGGGTGACCTCGCGCGTGCCTTCCTGTGCGCGGACGAGCAGGATCAAGTCCTCGGCCAGCTTGGTGAGCGCCCCCAGCCGGCCGCGGACGTGCCGCAGCGTCTCCTCGTAGCTGTCGGCGGAGCGCGGGAACCGGAGCGCCACGTCGAGCTCGCCGGCCATCGCGGTGAGCGGCCCGCGCAGCTCGTGCGAGGCGTCCGACGCGAAGCGCCGGTTGGCTTCGACGGCCGCCTGCAGGCGGTCCAGCATCGAGTTCAGCAGCACCGTCATGCGGCCCACCTCGTCCTGGACGCGCGGCCGGTCGAGCCGGGCGGCGAAGTTGCCCTGCGCAATCCACGCCGCGCGCTCGGTGATTCGCGCGACCGGTTCGAGCGCGCGCGAGGCCAGGACGTAGCCGATGGCGGCAGTGGCCGCGAGCCCCGCCAGCCACACGGCGCCCAGCATCCACGCCAGGAACGCGAGGCCCTGCACGATGTCGTCCGCGAACAGTCCGACGGCAACCGCGTAGAGGCGTCCCTCGCGCTCGGCCGTCAGCACCGTCGCCCGCCCCGGCCGTCCCCGCACGGTCACCGACACGATGGGGGCGCGGCCCGCGAAGGCCTGCTCGACGACCTCGGGCGCGACCACCGGCGGCTGGCCGTCGAGCGCGGTGGATTGCAGCACCAGGCGTCCCGCCCTGTCGAAGATCTGGACGAACTTCTCGGTGAAGGCGCCGCCCTCGAGCTGCGCGAAGGGCGCTTCGTGGAGGTGGACGTCGCCGAGGCCGTCCGTGGTGGAGGCCGCCTCGGTAGCCGCCACGGTCCGGACGTGCCGGTCGAGCCACTGGTCGAGATAGATCCGCGCGCCGCCGTACACGACCAGGTTCGCCACACCCAGCAGCACCCCGACGGCGACCGTCCACCGCAGGGTGAGCCGCGCACGGAACGTCGTGAGCCGGGGCAGGCGGATCATGGGCGGCGGTCTCGTTTCAGCATATAACCAAGGCCGCGGACCGTGTGGATGAGCGGCTCGGATGTCACCGCCTGCAGCTTGCGCCGGACATAGCCGACGTAGACATCGGCGTTGTTCGACGTGGGGTCGTAATCCCCGCCCCAGACGTGCTGCGCGAGCTGGTCGCGCGTGACGATGGCCTCGGCGCGTCGCACGAGGAACTCGAGCAGGCGGTACTCGGTGGCGGTGAGCGTCAGCGGCGTCCCGCTCACCGTCACGGTGTGGGCGACCGGATCCACCGAGACGGGGCCGTAGTCCAGCGTGGTGGTCAGGTGACGCGTGCGGCCACGGCGTGTGAGCGCGCGCAGGCGCGCCAGCAGCTCCTCGAACGCGAAGGGCTTCACCAGGTAGTCGTCTGCGCCGCCGTCGAGGCCCGAAATGCGGTCGCTGACCGCGTCACGGGCCGTGACGACGATGACCGGCGTGTCCACGCCTCTTGCGCGCAGCTGCCGGCACACCTCGAAGCCGTCCATCCCCGGCAGCATCAGGTCCAGCACCACGGCGTCGTACTCCTCGGCGGTGGCCATGTCCACGGCGGAGGCCCCGTCCTCCACGAGGTCCACCAGGTGGCGCTCCTCGGTGAGGCCGCGCACGATGAAGCGGCTGATCTCGGGATCGTCTTCGACGACGAGGACGCGCATCATGTCCCCCGGTTGGCTCGCGGGCCGGGCCTCAGGCCCCCTCGGCTTCGGCTTCGGCGGCCTCGCGGCGCGCCACCCACCGTTCCATCATGTCGTACAGCGTCGGCAGCACGATGAGCGTGAGCAGCGTGGACGTGACGATGCCGCCGATCACCACGGTGGCGAGCGGCCGCTGCACCTCGGCGCCGGCCCCTTGGGACAGCGCCATCGGCAGGAAGCCGATGGAGGCCACGAGCGCCGTCATGAGCACCGGCTTGAGCCGCGCGCCGGCCCCCGTGATGGTGGCCTCGCGGATCTCGAGGCCGTCGTCCTCGCGCAGCGCGCGGATGGCGGCGATCATCACGACGCCGTTCAGCACGGCCACGCCGAAGAGGGCGATGAACCCGATCGAGGCGGAGAGGTTCAGCGTGAGTCCGCGGAGCCAGAGTGCCGCAACGCCGCCCACCGCCGCGAAGGGCACGTTGGCGAGGATGAGCACCGCCCACCGGAAGCGGCCGAACGTGACCATCAGCAGCAGGAAGATGATGGCCAGCGAGAGCGGGACGACGATGGCCAGTCGCGCCATGGCGCGCTGCTGGTTCTCGAACTGACCGCCCCACGTGATGTAGTAGCCGGTCGGCAGCGTCACGGCCCCCTCCAGCCGCCGCTGCGCCTCGGCGACGAAGCTGCCCACGTCGCGCCCGCGCACGTTGCTCTGGACCACCAGCCGGCGCTCGGCGTTCTCGTGGTTGATCGCCTCGGGCGTGGAGGCGAGACGGATGTCCGCGAGGCGGTCGAGCGGCACGCGCTCGCCGCCGGGCGCGGTCACCACCAGGGCGCTGATGGCGTCGGGGTCCTGTCGCATCGCCGCCGGCAGCCGCACCACGACCGGGAAGCGGCGCGCGCCGTCGAGCAGCTCGGTGGCCTGGCTGCCGCCGACGGCCGCCTCGACCACCTGCTGCACGTCGTTGACGTGCAGCCCGTAGCGCGCGATGGCGTCGCGGTCGATGCGAATCTCGAGCTGCGCCGCGCCGGACAGCACCTCCACCTGCACGTCGGCCGCGCCGGGCACGTGCTCGATGACGTCGAGAATCTGCGCGCCGATGCGCTCGAGCACCGCGGCGTCGGGGCCGAACACCTTCACGGCCACGTCGGCCTTGATGCCCGACACCACCTCGTCCAGCCGCATCGCCATCGGCTGCGTGAAGTTCACCGAGAGTCCGGGGACGTGCGACAGCGACGCGGCCATCGCGTTGATCAGCTCTTCCTTCGTGCGCCCGCTCTCCCACTCGTCCTCGGGGTGGAGCAGCACGTAGACGTCGCCCTGGTAGATGCCCATGGCCTCGGTGGCCAGGTCGGGACGGCCCATCTTCGTGACGATCTGCGAAATCTCCTCGAAGTCGCGGAGCAGAATCTGCTCGACGCGCGTGGAGATCTGGACGGACTCCTCGAGCGACACCGATGGCAGCTTCCGCGTCTCGATGAGGATGGAGCCTTCGTCCAGCCGGGGCATGAACTCGGTGCCGAGGAAGGGGATGGAGCCCAGGGCCGTCGCGACCAGCACCACCGCGACACCGATGGTCAACATCGGATGGCGCATGTGCCGGGTGAGATGGTGCGTGTACCGGTCCCGCAACCACACGAACCATCGCTCTTCCTCGTGGCGCCCGGACAGCTTCAGCAGGTAGGAGGACACGACCGGCACGCCCGTCAGCGAGAGCACCAGCGATCCGAAGAGGGCGGAGCAGACCGTGATGGCCATCGGCCGGAACATCTTCCCCTCGAGGCCCTCGAGCGTGAAGATGGGCAGGTAGACGGCGATGATGATGAGGACGCCGAAGAGCACCGGCCGCGCCATCTCGATGGCCGCGCTGCGGAAGAGGTTGAGTCGCATCGACGGGCGCTGGTCGGGGGCCGCGAGCTCGATCCGGCCGCCGGCCTCCGTCCGCCGGCGCACGAAGCTCTCCATCATCACCACGGCGCCGTCCACGATGAGGCCGAAGTCGATGGCGCCGAGCGACATCAGGTTGGCCGAGACGCCGAACAGGCGCATCCCGATGAAGCCCACGAGCATCGACAGCGGGATGACCGCCGCGACGATGAGCGATGCGCGCACGTCCCGCAGGAAGATGAACAGCACCACGATGACCAGGAGGCTGCCTTCGATGAGGTTCGTCGCGACCGTGCGTGTCGTGCGGTCGATGACCTCGCTCTGGTCGTAGAACGGCTCGATGCGCATGCCGGGCGGGAGGCTGGCCTGCACCTCGCCCATGCGCGCCTTGACGCGCTGCGAGAGGTCGTGGGCGTTCTCGCCCTTCAGCATGATCACCATGCCGCCCACCACCTCGCCCTGCCCGTTCCGCGTGACCGCGCCGTTCCTCAGCATGGGCGCCACTTCGACGGTGGCCACGTCCCGGACCAGCACCGGCACGCCCTCGTGCGACTTGAGCACCACCCGCTCGAGATCCGCCACGTTCGTGATGAGGCCCACCCCGCGCACGGTGTAGCGCTCCGCGCGGTGCTCGATGAAGCCGCCGCTGAACGACAGGTTGTTGCCGGCCACGGCCTGCAGCACGTCGCCGAGCGTCAGGGCGTACTTCTCGAGGCGGAGCGGGTCCACCACCACCTGGAACTGCTTGGTGAGCCCGCCCCACGAGTTCACCTCGCTCACGCCCTGGACCGAGCGCAGGCGCGTTCGGATGTCCCAGTCGTGGGTGGTCTTCGCCACCATCGGGTCGACGCCCTCGCCCGTGACGACGTACTGGTAGATTTCGCCGAAGGCCGTGGCCACGGGGCCGAGCACGGGATCCAGTCCCTCGGGGAGCCGGCTCCGCACGTCCGTCAGGCGCTCCGTCACCAGCTGCCGCGCGAAGTAGATCGGCACCGCATCGTCGAAGACGATGGTGACGATGGAGAGGCCGAACTTCGAGATGGAGCGGACTTCCTGGGCGTCGGGCACGCCCATCAGCGCGGTCTCGATGGGATAGGAGACGCGCTGCTCCACCTCCGGCGCCGCGAGGCTGGGCGCTTCCGTGATCACCACGACCTGCTGGTTGGTCAGGTCGGGGAACGCCTCGATGGGCAGATCCCGGAAGGCCAGCACGCCCGTGACCGTGAGGGCCGCCAGGAAGAACAGCACGAAGGCGCGCTGTCCGAACGTGGCGTTGACGAAGCGCTCGACGAGTCCCACGGCTACGACTCCTCGTCGCCCGCGGGCTTGAGCAGGTCGGATTTCAGCAGGAACGCACCGGCCGTGGCGACGACATCGCCCTCGGCGAGGCCGCTCACGACCTCCACGAGGCCGTCCACCTCGGCGCCCACCCTGACGGAGCGCCGGGCGAACTGGTCCGCGCCGGTCCGGACGAACACCACCGTCTCGCCCTCCATGGCCTGCACCGCGCGCGATGGCACCACCAGGACGCGCCGCGGGCCCGCGGCGCCGAGGCTCGCGGTGACGAACATCTGGGGCTTCAGCCGGCGGTCGGTGTTGTCCACCTCGATGCGCAGCGTGACGCGCCTCGTCAAGGGGTTCACGACGGCGCCGATTGCGGTGAGCGTGCCCGTGAACGTCTCGCCCGGATAGGCCGCCGTACGGATGGTGGCCGTGCTGCCGGTGGCCACGCGCCCGATCAGCGCCTCGTCGATCTCGGCCGTGATCCAGAGCCGTGACAGATCCGAGATGACCAGGAGCGGCGTCCCGGGCGTGACCGGCGCGCCTTCGGTGGACAGCCGCTCGATGACCGTGCCAGCGAAGGGCGCCATCACGGGCACTTCGCCCTCGTCCCGGGGGTTGGCGTCGGGACGCGCCTTGATGCCGTAGTGCTCCAGCTCCTGCTCGCCCCGGATGATGTCGGCCATCGCGGCCGCCACCGCCTGGCTGGCCGCGTTGACGTCGGCACGGGCGCGTTCGAGCTCCTGCGGTGAGAGGGCCTTGTCGGCCACCAGCTGCGCCGCGCGCGCCTCCGCGGTGCGCGCGTACTCGAGCTCCGTCTGGGTCCGCCGGTGCTCTGCCTGCGCCTTGAAGTAGTCGGCCCACGCATCGTGGATCACGTGGCTGTGCAGCCGCGCCACGATGGCGCCCCGGCTGACCTGATCGCCCGGCTGGAGGCGCAGTTCGGCGACGACGCCCTCGACCAGCGAGCCGAGTCGCGCGGTGCGCCGCTCGTCGAAGGTGACCACGCCGGACGCCTGTAACGGCTCCGTGCGCTCGACCATCCGCGCCGGCGCCGTCTCGATGCCCGCGGCCTTCGCGTCGGCGTCCGACACCTGCACCGACGTGCGGGCCTCCGGTGCCGCCGCGGGGGCAGTCTCCTGCGGCGCGCCCGAGCCGCAGCCGGATGCCAGTGCCGCGATGGCCAGCCCGGCGCCCGCAGTCTGCAACGTGATTCGTGAAAGCCTCATGGCAGCGGGTCCTCTCCAGCGGCCAGCCGCGCCTCGATGGCGGCGATGACTGCGTCGGTCTCGAGATCGATGGCGATGAGCGCGGCATCGGCGAAGACGCGTTCGGCGTCCACCAGCCGGAGGACGTCCCCCACGCCGGTGGCAAAGGCCGCCCTGGCCGCGTCCCGGGCACCACGCGCCGGATCCACGAGCCTCGACCGGATGTCACGCGCACGCTCGCCGAGGCGCTGTGCCGCCGCGCGTGCCGCCACCAGGTCGCCTCGCGCGCGGCGTTCGGTGGCCGCCAGCTCGAGCTCGGCGGCGGTGACCTGCCCCTGCGCGACGATGCGCGCCGCGCGGTTGTGGTTGAAGAGGGGCACCGGCATCGTCACGGTGAAGAGGCCGGTGTTGTAGCCGACTGTGCGCTTCAACCCCGCGTTGACCGCCGGGTCGGGCACGGCGCGCGCGTCTTCGAGGCGCAGGGCCTGGCGCGCGGCCGAGACCGCGCGCTCGGCCGACACCACGTCCGGCCGGCGCCTCAGCGCAGCCTCGTCGTCGATGGCGCCGGGCGCCGGCGGCGGTGGCGGAAGGCTCAGCGCGTCGAGCGTGACGTCCACGGAGAGACGGGAGGTCAGGGCCGAGAGGGCCCGGTTGGCTGCCAGCTCCGTGCGGATCAGCTCCGTGGCCGCACGGGCCTCTTCGGTTCGCAGCTTGAGCAGCTCGGACTCCGCCGTCATGCCCAGCGTCACCCGGCGGTCCAGTACGCGCACCATCTCGGCCAGATCGGTCGCCTGCGCCGACAGGGTCCGCTGTCGGTCGCGCAGTCGGACGGCATCGAGATAGGCGCGGGAGATGTCGAGCGCGACCATCTGCGCGGTCAGCGCCTCGGCGGCCCGGCTGCTTCCGAGCGCCGCCTCCGCCACCCCGCGGCGGGCCCCGCGCTTGCCGCCGATCTCCACGACCTGCGTGACCTCGGCGAACGCGTCGTAGGGGAGCACCGACCGCGACACGCCGGACGCCCAGTTCTCGAGACGGAACTCGAAGACCGGATTGGGGCCACGGGCGGCCTGGCCGACCGCCTGGCCGGCCGCGTCGACCCTGGCGCGGGCCGCGGCAGACTCGGGCGCTTCGGCGCGCGCGCGCGCGAGGGCATCGGCCAGGGTGAGCGTGGGAGAAGCCGGGGGCGGCGACGGTTGAGCTGCCGTGGGTGACCCGGCCAGGGCCAGCAGGATGGCCAGTACACATGGAGTCCGCGGACCGAGCGCCATGCCCCACGTGTATCAGGCGCGCATGAGAGGGCCATGAGAGCCCTGCAACGAATCCGGGGCCGCACCCGTCTACTGCCTGCATGGACCACCTCATGCAGGACGTTCGTCACGCCGTTCGTGGCCTGCTGCGCACGCCGGGCTTCGCGCTGGTCACCATCCTCACCCTGGCGCTCGGCATCGGCGCCAACACCGCCATCTTCTCCATCGTCAACGGCGTGATCCTGCGGCCGCTCGGGTTTCCGAAGCCCGAGCAGCTGGTCTACCTGACGACCCGGTTCCCGAACATGGGGTTCGACCAGTTCTGGGTGTCGCCGCCCGAGTTCTTCGAGTTCCGCGAGTTGAACCAGTCGTTTGCCTCGGTGGGCGCGTTCACCACCGGCGAGGTGAACCTCATGGCGGCGGACCGCCCCCGGCGGGTGCGGTCCGCAGCGGTGACAGACGATCTGCTCACGACGCTCGGCGTTCCCGCCGCGCAGGGCCGTCTCTTCGCCAAGGGCGAGACCGACGTCGTCGGGGGCTCCGCGGCGCCGCTGCCTCCCGGGACGCCGCCGCCGCAGCCGCCGGCCGTGGCGATTCTCTCGCACGAGCTGTGGCAATCCTCTTTCGGCGGCCAGCCCATCGTCGGGCAGATGGTGGAGGTGAACGGCGTCCGCCGCGAGGTGATTGGCGTGATGCCGCCGGGTGCGGACGTGATGGACAACCGCACGGAGATCTGGCTGCCCATCGGGCTCAACCCCGCGAACCGGCAGAACCGTGGCAGCCACTTCCTCTACCTGATTGGCCGGTTGAAGGACGGCGTGACGATGGAGCAGGCGCGGGCCGAGCTCGATTCGCTGATCGCCAACTGGGGGGAGCGAACCGGGGTGAAGATGCACGTGTTCGCGCCGCCGCAGCCGGGGGCGTCCGGCGCGCAGCCCGGGGGGCACGTGCTGCAGATGGAACCGGTCCAGGAGGAGATCGTCGGCAGCGCCAGCCGCGCCATCTGGGTGCTCCAGGCCGCGGTCGGCTTCGTGCTCCTCATCGCGTGCGCGAATCTCGCGAACCTGCTGCTCGCGCGCGCCGAGACGCGGCATCGGGAGTTCGCGGTCCGCACCGCGCTCGGCGCCGGGCGGGGGCGCCTGCTGCGGCAGTTCATGACGGAGGGCGTGCTGCTGTCGCTGGTCGGCGGCGCGCTGGGGCTGGTGCTGGCGCGCGTGGGTGTGTCGGCCATCATCGCGGCCTACCCGGAGAGCCTGCCGCGAACCAGCGAGGTCGCGGTCGATCCGCTCGTGCTGCTCTTCACGCTGGCCGTGTCGGTCGCCACCGGCATCGTTTTCGGGTTCGCGCCGCTGCTGCACACGCGGATGAGCGGCCTGGCCGCGGCCCTCAAGGAAGGCGGCGCACGCGGCGCGACCGGGGCCACCAGGCATCATGTGCGGCGGGGCCTCGTGATGGCGGAAGTGGCACTTGCGGTGATGCTGGTCATCGGCGCCGGGCTGCTGCTCCGCACCGTCCTCAACCTCACGACCGTGGACGCCGGCTTCGATCGGTCACGCCTGGTCACCTTCCAGGTGACGTTGCCGCCGGCGAGCTATCCCCAGGCACCCGCCCGCGCGCAGCTGATGCAGCGCGTGCTCACGCGGCTGCGGAGCCTCCCCGGCATCCAGGCGGCGTCCGCCATGTCGGGCCTGCCGCCGAACCGGCCGGTGAACGCAAACGACACGGATATCGACAATTACACGGCGCCGGCGGAAGGGCCGTACGAGAACGTGGACTACTACCAGTTCGTGATGACGGACTACTTCGAGGCGATGGGCATCCCCCTCGTCGCGGGGCGCGGGTTCCAGGCCACGGACGCGTCGGCCACGGGCCCCGTGGCCGTCGTCAACGAGACCCTGGTCAAGACGTTCTGGAAGGACCTGAATCCCATCGGCCAGCGCCTGCGCCCGTCCGGGCCACCGGCCGCGAACATCCCGTGGTTCACCGTGGTCGGCGTGGCGAAGGACGTCAAGCAGGGCGGCGTGGACCAGAAGACGGGGACGGAGTTCTACTTCCTCGCGGATCAGACGGCGAACTTCCCGGGGTTGGGCAACATGCCCGCGACCATGAACGTGGTGCTGCGGACGACGCTCCCGCCCGCGGGGCTGGCCCAGACCATCGAGGGGGTGATGCGCGAGGCGGACCGGGCGGTGCCGGTGGTGCGGTTGCGTGACATGAACGAGGTGTTCGCCGACTCCATCCGCCGGCCGCGGCTGCTGGCACAGCTGCTCGGCGCCTTCGCGGTGCTCGCGCTCCTCCTTGCCGCGATTGGCACCTACGGCGTGCTGTCCTACATGGTCACGGAACGCCGCCGCGAGATTGGCATCCGCATGGCGCTTGGCGCCGAGCGGGGGAGCGTCATCGGTCAGGTGCTGAAGCAGGGGCTCCTGCTCGCGGGCATCGGCGTCGTCGCCGGGCTGGCCGGCGCCTTCGGCCTCACGAGGCTGGTGACGTCACTGCTGTTCGGCGTCCAGCCGACCGATCCGCTGACCATGGGTGTCGTGGTGGCGACCATTGCCGTCGTCGCGGCCGTTGCCAGCATGCTGCCCGCCTGGCGGGCTTCGAGAGTTGACCCTATCGTTGTCCTACGAGACGAGTAGGGGAGGGTCGTCCATTGATGATTGTCGATTGAGGATTGAGCGATTCATCGGGCGATTGGGGCATTGGGGCATTGGGCATTCGATTGGGTGATTGAGTGATTGGGTGATTGGGTGATTGGGGCATTGGCAATTCGTCGCGCCCCAAGCCCCAAGCCCCAAGCCCCAAGCCCCAAACACCCCCGCCCCCCGTGTGGTCCCTGGCTCTCTAGGCCATCGTCGCTCCGTGCTCCCGAAGCAGCGCGCGGAGGACGGACCGATGGCATCGCGCCTCGTCTTCGCAGTAGCAGCCAACCGCGAAGTCCGTCTGCTTCGAGAGTGCCGCCAGCAGCGCGAGGAGCCGGGCGGCCTCGGGACGTTTCATCTCGGCCCGGTACTTCTTCTCGAAGGCGCGCCACGCCTTGTCGTCGGACGCCTGCTGGGCCTGCTTGACCAGCGCCTCGGAGGGCGCCAGGTCCGGCAGCCACAGGTCGTAGAAGTCACGCGACGCGAACTCGGACTTCGGCACGCCGCGCGGGGGGCGGCGGACGGTCCCCAGGCGGAGCCCCTCGCCCGGCGCTCGTGGGGTTCCCAGCTGCACGACTCGAATCGCCATGTCACGAATTCTGACACAGGCGATGAGCGTCTCTCAGCCGCTCGACGTGGACCGGCGATCGCGACCTGTGAGCCCGACGAGCACGAGCGAGTTCACGAGGAGAAGCGCCCCGAACGCGAGAACGGCGAGTGTCCGCGCCGGGAGCGCGGTGGCGGTGGCGGCTCCGCGCGCGGCATCGGAAACCAGGGCAATGAGAACGAACAGGCCGCCAGCGTGCAGCACGCCGCGCCAGCGGCCGAGCCGTGCGGGAACACAGGGGAGCAGAAGCCCCGCAAGTGTGCCGTACAGGGCTCCCGCTGCGAGGACTTCGAGCGAGCCGCCAACGGAGAATCCCGAGGATGCGCCGGTCGCCAGCGCCACGACACGCATCAGCGCCCGGCCCCCGACTCCCAGCAGGGTCGCGCCGACGACGAAGCCAAGACTCGCCGAGCGGACGACTTCACGGAACGCGGGCATGGGAGACCGTGAGGCAGAGCCCATGAGCGTCAAAGGTGGTCGTGCTCGTGAATCACCGTGCCGAGGACCACGCACGCGACGAAGATGGCGGCGCCGGCGGCGAGCTGGGGTTTCATGAGGGCTTGCGCAGTTCCTTCCGCACCACGAGCTTCAGCCCGGACCACACGTCGGTGACGGCGCAGACCTTGACGTCCACGAACCCCAGTGGCAGCGCCAACTCGCGGATGACGTCCTCGGTCACGGTTGTGGGCACCTTCGCGGCCTTCTTCGGCCACGAGATCCAGAGCGCGGCCGTGGGGCTCAGCTGCTGGCGGAGGCTCCCGAGCGCCTCGGCCAGGTCCTCGCGACGGGTGACGAACACGTGGGCGACATCCACCTGCGGGCCGGGGCGCCGCTCGAACGTCACGTCGGTGGGCAGCGGCTGGAGCGTATCCCCAAACCCCGCGGGCGCGCCGCGCAGCCAGACGCGGCTGCCAGCCTTGATGCCGAGTTTCTTCGCGAGTGGTGTGCCGGAGTACCCGGCGGTGTCACGAGGGGGCATGAGGATCGCGGCGCGGGACGGCACCGAATCGGCAAAATCGTGCGAAGACGGCGGGGATGGCCAGCGCGCCGTTCGCGGCGGCGGCAAACACCGCCAGCCGCGGTGCGCGGAGGGCGTCAAGGGCGAGGAGCAACATTCCCAGGCGTGTGCATCAGCGCGATCCCCAATGCCCCAATGCGCCAATGCCCCAATGCCCCAATCCCGAATGCTGCAATGCCCAAATCGCCAATCGCACAATGAATCACCCGATCGTCAATCGGCAATCGTCAATGGGCAGCATTCTTCAGCCCCACAGCCTCCGCGGCAAACGCCCACTGGTCGGCGCGCTCGGCAATCAGCCTGTCAGTCGGGCGGTAGCCATGTGACCCGGCTACCTCCACGCGGATGAGGACCGGCTTGTTGCAGCCCTGAGCGGCCTGCAGCGCCGCCGCGTACTTGAACGAATGGCTCGGCACCACGCGGTCGTCGTGGTCCGCCGTCGTCACGAGCGTCGCCGGGTAGCACGTGCCCGCCTTCAGGTTCTGCACGGGTGAGTACTTGATGAGGAAGGGGAACTGCTCGGGATTCGAGGCCGAGCCGTACTCGCCGACCCAGAGGCGTCCGCCCGTGAAGCGGTCGTAGCGCAGCATGTCCATCACGCCCACGGCCGGCAGGGCCACGGCGAAGAGGTCTGGCCGCTGGTTCATCACCGCTCCCACCAGCAGGCCGCCGTTCGACCCGCCCATCATGCCCAGCTTCGCCGGCGAGGTGATCTTCTCCTTGACCAGGTGCTCCGCGACGGCGATGAAGTCGTCGAAGACGTTCTGCTTCTTCTCCAGCATTCCCGCCTTGTGCCACGCCTCGCCGTACTCCGAGCCGCCGCGCATGCTGGCCGTCACCCAGACGCCACCCAGCTCCAGCCAGGCCGGCACGTCGGCCCGGTAGGTGGGCAGCGTCGTCACCGAGAAGCCGCCGTAGCCGTAGATCATCGTGGGGTTGTTGCCGTCGCGCGGCAATCCCTTCTTCGCCGTCATGAAGTAGGGCACGCGCGTGCCGTCCTTCGACGTCGCGAGGCCGGCGACGGTCTCGTACTGGCTGGCATCCACGGGCGGCGTCGGCGGCTCGAAGGCCACGCTCAGCTTCGTCGCCGGGTCGTAGCGATACACCGTGGTGGGCGTCAGCGGTGAGCTGAACATGTACCAGACGTCCGGTGCATCCTCGCGGCCGGCGAGCCCGGCCACCGTTCCGGTGCCCGGCAGCGCGATGTCGCCCTCGTCGCTGCCGTCCAGGCCGAAGAGCCGCAGGCGGCTCTGCACGTCCACGAGATACTGCGCGACGACGCGCCCGCCGATCACGCCCACGCCCTCGAGCGCCTCCTTCTGCTCGGGGACGATGGTCTTCCAGTTCGAGGGGGCAGGCGAGCGCAGGTCCACTGCGATCACCTTGCGGTTGGGCGCATCCCTGTCGGTCCGCAGGTAGACAGTGGCGCCCCTGTTGCCGATGGGCGCGTACTCCGCGTCGTCGGTCTCGATGACGGGTGTCACCCGCGCCTTCACGTTCGGCCGCATGGCGTTGCCGAGGTCGGCATAGTAGAGACGGTTCTGGTTGCCGGAGCCCTCGGCCATCATGACGAGCAGGTAGCGCCCGTCCTCGGTGACGTTCCCGCCGATGAGCCAGCCGGCCATGTCCTTGCGCTCGTAGACGAGCACGTCCTCGGACTGCGGCGTGCCGACGCGGTGGTAGTAGAGCGCCTGGCCGGAAAGCGCGGCCTCGAGCACCTTGTTCGAGGGCGGCTCCGGATAGCGCGAATAGAAGAAGCCCTTCGAGTCCTTCGTCCAGGAGATGTCGGAGAAGCGCATCCAGTGCACTTCATCGGGGAGGTCCTCGCCAGCGGCGATGTCGCGCACCTTGAGCGTGCGCCAGTCGGCGCCGCCCTCGGCCAGGCCGTACGCCAGCAGCTTCGCGTCCGGCGAGGGCTGGTACTGCGCCAGCGACACCGACCCGTCCTCCGAGATGGTGTTCGGATCGATCACCAGCGTGGGCTCGGCGGACCAGCCCGCGCGCATGAAGACGGGCGACTGCCGCTGCAGGCCCGTGTTCTTCGAGTAGAACAGCTGCCCGCCCTCGATGTCGGGCAGGCCCACGCGCGGGTAGTTCCAGAGAGCAGTGAGCCGGTCGGTGAAGTGCTTCCGGAGCGGCAGCGCGTCCAGATACGGGTCCGTCACGGCGTTCTGCGCGGTCACCCAGTCGGCCACCTGCTTCGAGTCGAGGTCCTCCATCCAGCGGTACGGGTCGGGGACCTTCGTGCCGTGGTAGTCCTCCACCACGTCGCCCTTGGAGGTGGCCGGGTAGGTGACGGCGGGTTTCACGGGTTCAGCGGGCGAGCAGGACACGGCGGCCGCCGCCAGCAGGACGATGGGGACACGGGTCATAGAGCACCTTCGTACGCAAGAACTGCATCAGATTCGGGTCTTTCGTGCCAGGCCCCTAGCGCCTAGCGCGCGCGGACGAGGTCCACGACCGCGTCCCAGTTGAAGCGCACGAAGCGGTGCAGCTCGCTCTCCAAGATACGCTCCTGGTCGCTGTGCGCGCCAAAGCCCTTCGGGCCGTCTTCGACATCCAACGCGGGGCCGATGCCGTAGCACTGCATCCCTTTGGCGCGCAGGTACGCCATGTCGGTCGCGCCCGTGCTCATCGTCGGCAGCGTGATGGCCTGGTAGTGCTTCGTGATGTTCGCCTCGATGGCCTTGAAGGCGTCGGACGCGAGATTGGCGTTGGCGGTGCCGGGGCGCACGTCGCGCGCGGCCCACGAGACCTCCACGTTCGGATCGTCCACCACCTGTTTCACCAGCTCCAGGAACTTCGCCGGATCCTCGTCCGGTGTCGTCCGCGTGTCGATGGTGGCGGTCGCCTCGGACGGGATGACATTGACGCGGTAGCCGCCCTGGATGATGGTGGGCGAGAGCGACGAGCGCAGCATGGACCAGTGGCGCGGCTCGTTCTTCCGCAGCCACTGATCCGCCGGGCCGCTGACGTTCGGGTCCGGGCTCAGCACGTCGCGATACTTCGCGGCCTGCTCCGGGGTCGCCACCGTGGCGAGCCGCTTGAAGTAGGATGCCGTGGTCTCGTTGAGGCGCATCGGCGGCGTCCAGGCGGCGATGGCCCCGACGGCTTCGCCCAGGCGCGCGACGGCGTTGTTCTCGAGCGGCACCGAGCCATGCCCCGCCGGACCACGTGCCGTCACCGTGATGGCGCGGGGAATCTTCTCGAGCGTCTGCACGGTCGCGAAGCTCACCTTGCCGCCTGCGCGGGTCACGCCGCCGCCTTCCGCATAGCAGAACTCGGCGTCGATGGCGTCGTAGTGCTGGTTCACCATGAAGTTGATGCCGACGCGGGTGGCGCCCTCCTCGCCGGCCTCGGCGAGGAAGATCACGTCGCGCTCCAGCGGCACGTTCAGCCGCTTCAGCAGCAGCATCGTCATCAGCGCGCCGACGACGTTGTCCTTGTCGTCCACGGTGCCGCGGCCGTAGACGTAGCCGCCCTCGCGATGTGCGCTGAAGGGCGGATGGGTCCACTTCTTCGCGTCCACGTTCACGGTGTCGCTGTGGCCCATGATGAGCAGCGGCCGCTTGCTGCCGTTCCCCTTCAGCCGCGCCACGATGTTCGGCCGGTTCGCCTCGAGGGCGAACACCTGCACCGGAATCCCCTCCTTCTCGAGCACCTGCTTCAGGTAGTCCGCCACCGGCTTTTCGCCGCCGGGTGGCGTTCCGGGCGGGTCGGTCGTGTCCATCTGGACGATGGCCTGGAAGTGCCGGAGGGTTTCTTCCTCCACGGCGGTCCAGTTGGGTTGCTGCGGCGCCTGGGCGGCGGAGAGGGACGTGGCGAGCAGCAGGAGGAACAGGGCAGTCTTGCGCATGCGCGGGATGTTATCGCAAAGGCCCGGGGAGGAGGCGGAGCTTGGAGCGATGGCCTCGAGCCATGGTCGTTCGTTGTGCTTGACGGCGAAATGGCAGCGGTATATATTCTGGATATATACCACCCTGGAGGAGGCACCACTTGTGAACAAGATGGCCAAGCTCT
Source organism: Vicinamibacterales bacterium (assembly GCA_050249615.1). Classification (GTDB taxonomy): domain Bacteria; phylum Acidobacteriota; class Vicinamibacteria; order Vicinamibacterales; family UBA2999; genus VFZN01. The sequence goes on along the minus strand of JBFWQE010000028.1, from coordinate 2,152 downwards.
TCGCCAACGGCCGCAGCCAGGCCGTTCGCCTGCCGCTGGAATTCCGCTTTCCGGGCACCGAGGTGCGCATCACCCGCCATGGCCGGGGTGTGCTGCTCGAGCCCGTGATGGTGGATGTGGACGAGTGGTTCGCCGAGCTCGACCGCTACGCCGCGGAGCCCTTCATGCCCGAAGGCCGCAACCAGCCGCTGGCACCGCCTCGGACGGACTTCGCATGATCGAGTACGCGCTCGATACCAACGCGTGCATTGCGATCATCAATGGCACATCGGCCACCGTCCGGTCGCGCTTCAAACGGGCCTTGACGGAGGGCGGAGTGGTGTGTGTCTCCACGGTGGTCCTGCACGAGCTGTGGTATGGCGTTGCGAAGAGCACGCGGCGCGACTACAACACCGAGCGCGTGCAGATGTTCCTCGCCGGCCCGCTCGCGGTGCTGGAATTCGACGACGCGGATGCGCGGGCGGCTGGCGAGGTGCGGGCGGAGTTGGAGCGGCAGGCCGTGCCCATCGGAGCCTACGATGCGCTGATCGCCGGCCAGACCGTCCGGCGCGGCCTCACTCTGGTCACGGCGAACACGCGCGAATTCGCCAGGGTCGAGGGGCTCATGTGGGAGGACTGGTCGGGCCCTTCCACGGCTGAACCCGCGTCGCGTCGCCGGCGGCGCTGAGGCCAGGGCCCACGGCTCAGCGACGGGCCGGGCGGGCCGACCGGGAACGCCGCAACGACGCCCGAGCACGTGACGGGTCTTGCGCGCGGAGCGCCACTCACTCAGAGTGTAGGCGTCATGTTGCGCCTCCTATCCCTGATCACCCTGCTCGTCGCCGGGGTCGTCGTGGCCCCGGCCGCCCGCCAGGCTGCACCCTTCCCGGTCGAGGAAGCCACCATCGCCGCCGTGCACACCGCCATGCGCGAGGGCCGGCTCACATGCCGCACGCTGGTCGAGCAGTACCTCCGCCGCATCGAGGCCTACGACAAGAACGGACCGGCCATCAACGCGATCATCCTCACCAACCCGCGCGTACTGGCGCAGGCCGACGCGCTGGACGCGGACTTCAAACGGACCGGCTCGCTCAGCCCCCTCCACTGCGTGCCCATGATCGTGAAGGACAACTTCGAGACCTTCGGCCTGCAGAGCGCGAACGGCTCGCTCGCGCTGGAAGGCTTCATCTCGACGAAGGACGCCTTCCAGGTGAAGCGCGTGAAGGAGGCGGGCGCGCTGGTGCTGGCCAAGTCGAACATGGCGGAGTGGGCCTTTACGCCCTACGAGACGGTGAGCTCGATCCTGCCGGGCTACACGAAGAGTCCCTACGCGCTGGATCGCGTGACCGCCGGCTCGAGCGGGGGAACGGCGGCGGCGGTTGCCGCCAGCTTCGGGCTCATCGGCCTGGGCAGCGATACGGGCAACTCCATCCGTGGGCCGTCGTCCCACCAGGCGCTGGTCGGCATCCGCTCGACGATGGGGCTCACGAGCCGAGCGGGCGTGATGCCGCTCAACCTGCTCGCTGACATTGCCGGCCCGATGGGGCGCACGGTGGAGGACGCCGCCGCCGTGTTCCAGGTGATCGTGGGTGAGGATCCGGACGATCCCGCGACAGCGGCGGCCCGAGGCCGCCCGCGCGAGAACTACCAGCAGGCGCTCCAGCGCGATGGCCTGAAGGGCGCGCGCATCGGCGTGCTGCGGCAGGCATACGAGCGGAGCACGGCAGGGCCACAGGCCCCGGGCGTGACCGCGCCGAAGGACACCACGGATCCGGAAGTGGCCGCGGTGTTCATGCGTGCCGTCGAAGATCTCCGGCGCGCGGGCGCCACCATCGTGGACCCGGCAACGGTCGATGGCCTCGACGCGATTCGCCGCCAGACGGGTGTGGGCCCCTGCATGGGATTCAAGTACGACATCAACCGCTACCTCGCCTCGCACGGCGACCGCGTGCCGGTGAAGAGCCTCGCGGAGATCATCAAGTCCGGCCGCTTCCACCCCACGGTGCAGCGTCGCCTCGAGCAGGCGGAGCAGGGGCCGGAGAACGGCCCGGAGACGCCCGCATGCCAGGCCGAGATGGCCTATCGCCAGCAGGTGCGCGACGCCGTCATGAAGACAATGGATGCGCTGAAGCTGGACGCGTTCGTCTACCCCACCTGGAGCAATCCGCCCAGG
>JBFWQE010000027.1:0-46178 GCA_050249615.1 Vicinamibacterales bacterium | reverse complement strand
GAGACGGTCGAGGAAGGCCCTCAAGGTCAATGTGGAGAAGGACATCGGCATAGGTTACCGGAGGTGCGGGCGGGTGCGAGCAGGTGCGGGCGGGTGCGAACAGGTGCGGGCGGGTGCGAGCAGGTGCGGGCGGGTGCGAGCAGGTGCGGGCGGGTGCGAACGGGTGCGGGCGGGTGCGAACAGGTGCGAAGGCGCCCGTCGGCCACCCGTCTTGGCAGGCGTGCCAAGAATCTTCGTCCATGCATGCGGGCCCGCACCCGATCGCACCTGCCGCACCCGATCGCACCTGCCGCACCCGATCGCACCTGCCGCACCCGATCGCACCTGCCGCACCCGATCGCACCTGCCGCACCCGATCCCACCTGCCGCACCCGATCCCACCTGCCGCACCTGATCCCACTCGTCAAGCGACCACGCGGCCGTACTTGATGACCGCGCCGATCACCGGGGCGCCGACGCGCACGAGCTCGCTCAGCGGACCGTTCACGACGACGGCGTCGAGGGGCTTGCCGACTTCGAGGCTGCCGGCCACGTCCTGGAGATCCAGCGACGCGGCCGCGTTGATGGTGGAAGCGACCAGCGCCTCCTCGAGCGTCATGTGCATGCCGAAGCACGCCAGCGCCATCACGAACGGCATGGAGGGCGTGAAGCCGCCTCCGGGGTTGAGATCCGTGGCCAGGGCCACCGGCACGCCGCGCTCGATGAGCATGCGCGCCGGGGCGAAGCGGCCCAGTTTCAGGAAGAACGCGGCCGCCGGCAGCAGCGTGGCGACCACGCCGCACTCCGCGAGGCGATCCGCATGGGCCTCGTCCACGAAAATCAGGTGATCTGCCGATCGGGCACCTACGTCGGCGGCGACCGCCGATCCGCCACTGAGCGCGAGCTCGTCCGCGTGGATACGCGACTTCAGCCCGTGCGAAGCGCCTGCCAGCAGGATGGCCTTCGACTCCTCCGGGGTGAACACGCCCTGCTCGCAGAAGACGTCGCACCACTCCGCGAGGCCCTCGCGCGCGACGGCGGGGATCATCTCGCGCGTGACCAGATCCACGTATGCCTCGCGCCGGCCACGATAATCCACGGGATACTCGTGCGCGCCCATGAACGTGGCGGCGATCGCGATGGGCTGTTCCGCGGCAAGCCGCCTGATGGCCCGGAGCATCTTCAGTTCCGACTCCACGTCGAGGCCGTACCCGCTCTTGACCTCGGCCGTGGTCGTGCCGTGCGCCAGCATGGAGGCCAGGCGCGGGCGCGCGGCCCTCACCAGCTCCTCCACGCTTGCCGCGCGCGTGGCGGCCACCGTCTTGACGATGCCGCCGCCCCCCGCCGCGATCTCCGCATAGGTGGCGCCGGCGAGCCGGCGTTGCAGCTCGTCGCGCCGATCCCCCGCGAACACGAGGTGCGTGTGGGGATCCACGAAGCCGGGCACCACCGTGCGCCCTCGCCCTTCGACGACCGTAGCGTCCGGCCCGAGCGAGACCTGCCGGCGGCATTCCTCCGCGGGACCGACGAACACGATCCGCCCGCCCGCGGACGCGACGGAGGCGTGCGGCACCGCAGCGATGTCACCCTGCGCACCGCCGCCGCGCGGCGCGGGCCCCGCGCACGTGGCGACGAGGTCGGCGTGGTCGATCAGGAGGTCGGCAGTGATCATGGGACGATGCCGAGCTTCCGGAGGGCCGCCTCGCGCGAGAGCCCCTCCACGCGCACGCGCTTGCTGCGAGACGAGGCGCCGGCAGTGATGGTGAGGGCCCGCCTGGGCAGGCCAAGCGCGCGGGCGAGGGTGTCGATGAGCTCGGCGTTGGCGGCGCCCTCAACGGGCGCCGCGCCCAGCCTCACGAGGATCGCGTTGTCGCGGGTGCCGGCGACACCAGCCTTCGACGCGCGCGGGATGACCCGGACGGCGAGCTCGCAGGTCACCCGTGCGGCTAGCCCTGCGAGGATGCCCGCGGCTCCTCGACCGTCGCCAGCGCCTGAGTACCGGCCGGCGCAGCGGGAGGCTCCACCTGCTTGGGACGGTGGAGCAGCAGCACTTTCTCGTCGCGGACCTTGGCGTCCTGCTCGCGGATGAAGGCCAGCGTGCCCTGGAGCGTGGAGATCAGCGCCTCGACGCTGGATTCCACCTCCCTGCGCTTCGACTTCATCCCCTCGATCTCGCGCTGGACGTCCTCGATGCGCGCCTGCGACTTCTGGACGATGAGATCGGCGCGGCCCTCGGCCTCGCGCAGGATCCGCTCCGCCTCCGCCGTGGCGGTGTCCTTGATCTCGTCGGCCATCTTCTGGGCCGTCAGCAGCGTGTTGCGCAGGTTGCGCTCCTGGCCGCGGTGCTCGGCGAGCACGGCCTCGAGCTTGGTGACCTCCTGGCGGAGACGGTCGGTCTCGCGGAGGGCGTTCTCGTAGTCGTCGGCCACCTCGTTGAGGAACGCGGTCACCTCGCCGCGGTCGTAGCCGCGCATCACGGTCTGGAATCGCTGCTGGCGCAGGTCGAGCGGTGTCACCTTCATGGCGTCTGCGAACCTTTCACGGCCGGCGGGCCGTAGAACCGCGCCCCGAAGATGGCGCTTCCCACGCGCACCATCGTGGCGCCTTCCTCGATGGCCACCTCGAAATCGTGGCTCATCCCCATTGAGAGCTCCCGGAGCTGTCCGGCTGGGATGCCGGCCTCCACCCAGCGATCCCGCAGCGCCCGCAACTGCCGGAACCACGGCCGGGCGTCCTCCGCCTTATCGACGAGCGGCGGCAGCAGCATCAGCCCCACCAGCCGCGCGCTTTCAAGGCCGGCCGCGGCGGCCAGGATGTCCGGCACGGCCTCGACCGGCGCCCCGTGCTTGGTGGCTTCGAGCGCGAGGTCCACCTGGATGAGCACGTTCACCGATCGTCCCGCGGCCGCTGCCGCCTCGTCCACGCGGCGGAGCAGATCCACGCTGTCGATGGCGTGAATCCAGTCCATGCGGGCGGCGGCCTTCCTGGCCTTGTTCGACTGCAGGTGACCTATCAGGTGCCACCCGATCCGCATGTCGGCCTGAAGGTCGATCTTCTGCAGGGCCTCCTGCACCTTGTTCTCGCCGAACTCGCGCTGCCCGGCGTCGTACGCCTCGCGGACGGCCTCGATGGGGAACGTCTTGGACACGGCGACGAGCCGCACGTCCTCGGGCCGTCGCCCCGCCCGCAGGGCAGCTTCCCCCATCCGCTCCCGCACGCGCGCGAGGTTCGCGGCTATCTCACCCACGCCGCCGCCTCGCTGCCGTCATTCTGCACGAATGTGCGCGGGTTCGCACGTCTCTTCGCTCGCACCGCCCGTCGTGGCAGGCCCGCACCTGTTCGCACCCGCCCGCACCTGCCCGCACCCGTTCGCACCTGCCCGCACCCGTTCGCACCTGCCCGCACCCGTTCGCACCTGCCCGCACCCGTTCGCACCTGCCCGCACCTATTTTTTCAGCTGCGCCACCATCGCCTTCGCCTGGGCCGCGAACTGGCCGTCCGGGGCGAGCTTGAGGTAGGTCTCGAACGAGCCGACGGCCTCGGGGAGCTTGCCTTCATTGAGCAGCGCCATGCCCATCTGGTAGTGGGCGTCGGCGTAATTCGGGTCGGCCTTGATGGTCTCCTCGAACTTGCCCTTGGCCTCGGCGATCTTGCCCTGGTTCCAGAGGATGATGCCCTGGTTGTAGATGGCGTCGGCGGACCCGCCCGCGCCACCGCCCGCCCCGGCCGCCTTCGCGCTCATCGCGGCCGCCTCGTCGAAGCGCTTCTGGTTGTTGTAGAGCGTCGCCAGCGCGTTCATGGCCTCGACGTAGTCCGGCCTGATCTCGAGGGCCTTCTTCCACGACTCCTCGGCGGCCTTCTCGTCCTTCTTCGCCATCTGCGACACGCCGATGTTGTAGTAGCAGTCGTGGCAGTTCGGCATGAGGCCCGCCGCGGCCGTGAAGCTCGCGATGGCCGCATCGTGATTGCCGGCACGGCTGGCCGCCACGCCTTCGTCGAAGGCCTTCTTCAGCTCGGCGTTCTTCTTCGCCTCCTCGGGCGAGGCGCCGCCCGGCGCCAGCGTGATGGTGACGTCGGCCGGGGCGCCCAGCCGCACGCGCACCGGGGCCGCCGCCGTGCCAATCTTCTCGAACGAGGCGGTCACGAGGTACTCGCCCGACTCGGTGAGCAGCTGCACGAACTCGCCCCGCCGGTCGGTCTTCGTCTGGTATTTCCGCGGCGCGCCGGTCTTGAGCTCGATGGTCACGGCCGCGCCCTGGATGGGCTTCCCCTCGGTGTCGAGGACCTTCCCCTTGATCAGCGTGGACTGTGCCCACGCATCCGGGGCGAGCATCACCACGGCCGCGATCGCCGCCAGTGTCGTCATCAGTGTCTTGAGCATGTCAGCACCCTCGTGCTTCGAACCTGCGTGCTTTGAACCCGCGTGCTTTGAACAGTTTAGATTACTCCGTGAAGAACTTCCCTACGTGATCGAGGTCGTGCGTCACCGGCGCCGGCGGAAAGGAATCGAGGAACCGGCGGCCGTACGGCATGGTGCGGAGGCGTGGGTCCAGGACCGCCAGCACGCCACGATCCTCTCGGTGGCGGATGAGCCGCCCGAGCCCCTGCAGCATGGTGAGGACCGCCAGCGGCACCTGGTAGTCGTGGAACGGATCGCCCCCCTCGGCCGCAATGGCTTCCACCCGCGCGGCGGTGATGGGATCCCCCGGCGAGGCGAAGGGCAGCTTGTCGATGATCACGCAGCTCAGCTGCTCGCCGGCCACGTCCACGCCCTGCCAGAACGATGAGGTCGCCAGCAGCACCGCGTGGGGCGTGGACCGGAACCGCTGGAGCAGCACGCTCCGCGGCGCGTCGCCCTGCACCAGCAGCGGGTAGGGCAGCGCGTATTCCACCAGGCCGCGCACCTCTCGCATCACGCCGTAGCTGGTGAACAGCACGAACGCGCGTCCCTCGGTGCGCCGCAGGATCTCCAGCACCTCGCGCGCCGCCGCCTCGCCGAACCCCGGAGCCTTGGGCGACGGCATGCGGCGCGGCAGGTACAGGACGGCCTGCCGCGTGTAGTCGAACTCCGACGGGATCGACACCTCGGCCGCGCTGGCCACGCCGAGCCTGCCGCGCACGTAGGCGAACGATCCCTCCACGGTGAGCGTGGCGGAAGTGAGGATGGTCGCGCGCATCCGGTCGAAGAGCATCTCCTGCAGGAGCTCGGAGACGTCGATGGGCGCGGCCCGCAGGAACACGCCGCGTCCCCGCGTCTCGACGAAGTACACGTGATGCGGGTCGGAGGCCGCCATGAGGAAGCGCAGCTGGTCGCGGATCTCGGCGGCGCGCCGCGCCAGCGCCAGCACGTCCTCCGAGGCGCCGCTGCCCTCCGCCGATCCCGCGGCCAGGCTCATCGCGCCCTCGAAGCCGTCCAGCGCGCTGACCAGGGCGAGCCCGTCGTCGACGATGTCGCCGAACCAGTCGGGCCCGATGCGCAGGCGCTCGCTGGCAGCGCCCCGCGCGGTGCGGGCCAGGCTCAGACCGCCGAAGAACGCGCGCGCGTGGTCGTCCACGCGCCGCACCTGCCGCCGGAGCGCCCCGTCGTCGTCGGCCACCACGCCGGCGTTCAGCATCCGCTCCGCGTCGCGGCCCAGTTCGTCGAGCCGGTAGTTGCTGACGGCGATGCCGAAGTACTGGGTCGCCACGTCCTCCAGCTGGTGCGCCTCGTCCACCACCGCGTACTGGCACGCCGGGATCACCTCGCCGTAGGAGCTTTGCCGCACGGCCGCGTCCGCGCACAGCAGGTGGTGATTGACGATGACGAGGTCCGAGGCAGCGGCGCGCTGGCGCATGCGCGTCACGAAGCAGTCCTGGTACTGCGGGCAGTCGCTGCCGAGGCACGTGTCGGCCGTAGCGGCGACGTCGTGCCAGAGCGGTGAGTTCTCCGGCAGGTCCGCCAGCTCCGCGCGATCACCGGTCTCCGTCGTCCCGGCCCAGGCGGCGATCTCCTCGAGTTCGGCGTTCGCCGCGCCTGACGGCCCCGCGCCGCGCGCCTGCTGCAGCCGGTGCAGGCAGAGGTAGTTCGCGCGCCCCTTCATGTAGGTCGCGCTGAAGGGAACGCCCAGGGCCTGCTGCAGCACGGGCAGGTCCTTGAAGTAGATCTGTTCCTGCAGGTTCTTGGTGCCGGTGGAGACGAGGACGCGGCGGCCGCTCAGGATGGCGGGCACGAGGTAGGCGAGGGTCTTGCCGGTGCCGGTGCCCGCCTCGGCCAGCAGGACCCCGCCGTGCTCGAGCGCGTCGGCGACGGCCCGGGCCATCACGCGCTGGCCCTCGCGGGGCTCGAAGTGCGGGAGGGCGCGCGCCAGCGGCCCGTCGTCCGCGAAGACCGCGTCGACGGCGGCGGTCAGCCCTGCCGTTCCGGGTACAGCGGGAACATCCGGCACAGCGCCTCGACCTCGGCCTTCACCATGGCCAGCACCCGATCGTCCTCGGGCGACGAGAGGACACGCGCGATGAACCCGGCAATCTGGTCCATCTCGGCTTCCTTCATGCCCCGCGTCGTGACGGCGGGCGAGCCGATGCGGATGCCGCTGGCCGTCATCGGCGGGTTGGTGTCGAAGGGGATGGCGTTCTTGTTCACCGTGATCCCGGCGCGGCCGAGGGCCTGTTCGGCCACCTTACCCGTGATGCCCTTCGAGAAGACGTCCACGAGCACGAGGTGGTTGTCGGTGCCGCCGCTGACGAGCCGGAAGCCCGCCGCGGCAAGCCCCGCGGCCAGCCGCTGCGCGTTCCGAACCACCTGCGCCTGGTACTCGGCGAACGAGGGCTCGAGGGCTTCCTTGAAGCACACGGCCTTGGCCGCGATGACGTGCATCAGCGGCCCGCCCTGCACGCCGGGGAACAGGGAGCGATCCAGGTCCTTCGCGTACTGCGCGCGGCACAGCACGAGCCCCCCGCGCGGGCCCCGGAGCGTCTTGTGCGTGGTAGAGGTGACGAAGTCCGCATGCGGGACGGGGCTGGGATGCACGCCCGCCGCCACGAGGCCCGCGATGTGGGCCATGTCCACCATCAGCGGCGCGCCGACGGCCTGCGCGACCGCTCCGGCCCGTGCGAAATCGATGACGCGCGGGTAGGCGCTCGCCCCGACGACGATCATCTTCGGCCTGTGCTCGTGGGCGAGCCGCTCGAACTCGTCGTAGTCGATGCGCTCGTCCTCCTTGCGGACGCCGTAGGGGACGATGGTGTAGAACTTGCCCGAGAAATTGAGAGGATGGCCGTGCGTCAGGTGCCCGCCGTGCGCGAGGTTCATCCCGAGCACCGTGTCGCCGGGTTGCAGCACGGTGAAGTACACGCTCATGTTCGCCTGTGCGCCCGAGTGGGGCTGCACGTTGACGTGCTCGGCCCCGAAGAGCTGCTTCGCCCGTGAGATGGCCAGCGACTCGGCCACGTCCACGAACTCGCAGCCGCCGTAATAGCGCTTCCCCGGATAGCCCTCCGCGTACTTGTTCGTCATCACCGAGCCGGCCGCTTCGAGCACGGCCTCGCTCACGAAGTTCTCCGAGGCGATGAGCTCGATTCCGGTGGCCTGTCGGTGTTCCTCGTGGGTGATGGCAGCGGCAATCTCCGGGTCGGCGTCCGCGAGGCTGCGCTGCAGGAGCGGGGAGGTGGGGGCGGGCATCCGGGGAATTGTACTGCGCCGCTGCCGGCGGGCCAACCTGTTACCATGCGGCGGTCCGGAGGACGCCCGCGATGCGAAATACCCTGGTTTGCGCCTGCCTGCTGTCTGCCGCCACCGCCCTCGCCTCCGGGCAGCAGCCCGGCGCGCTGCAGCGCCTGTTGCAGGGCGAGCTGTCGCGCATCCCGGCGAAAGCCGGCATCTACGTCAAGCACCTGACGACCGGCGAGGAAGCCGCGGTGCTCGCCGATGAGCCGTTCAACAGCGCCAGCGTGATCAAGATCCCGGCGATGGTGATGGCCTACCAGATGGCCGAGAAGAAGGCGCTCGACCTCGACGCGCGCGTCACCATCGCCAAGGCGGACAAGCGCGGCGGCTCCGGCGTGTTGCGCTACCACGACGTGGGGCTGCAGCCCACCGTGCGCGACGTCGTGATGCAGATGATCATCACGAGCGACAACACCGCCACCGACATCGCGTTCGCGAAGGTGGGCGGCGTGCCCGCCATCAACGCCTGGCTGCAGCAGAACGGCTACGCGCCGGCCCTTCGGCTGAACGCCACCATCCTCGAGGTGTTCCGCAACCGGTTCACGCTGGCGGATCCGAAAGCCGCCGGGCTCACGGCCGAGGACGTCTACGCCCTCGGCTCCGGCGACCTGGACTACGGCACCTCGCCGCGCGCCTTCCTCGAATCCATCCAGGCCGGCATGCGCAAGCCCGAGGTGCAGGCCGAGAACCTGCGCCGCCTGAACGACGCGCCCGACACCTGGCTGGGCGTGATCACGCCGCGCGGCGTGGGACGTCTCATCGAGGCGATGGAGACGGGGAAGCTCACCTCCGCCGCCTCGGCTGCCGAGATGAGCCGCGTGATGCGCTGGCAGCAGTCCGGCGCGCGCCGCCTGCCGCACTTCATCGACGTGCCGGTCGGCCACAAGACCGGCGACTTCCCGCCCTCCATCGCCAACGACGTGGGCGTCATCTACACACGGTCGGGCCCCGTGGTGGTGTCGTTCCTGCTGAACGGGATCCGCGAGCCCTACGCGGAGGCCGAGGACCGGATGGGCCAGGTGGCGCGGCTCCTGGTGGAGTATTTCGACGGTCAGTGAGGGGTGCGGGCGGGTGCGAACGGGTGCGGGCGGGTGCGAACAGGTGCGGGCGGGTGCGAACGGGTGCGGGCAGGTGCGAACAGGTGCGGGCGGGTGCGGACAGGTGCGGACGGGTGCGGACGGGTGCGGGCGGGCGCGGTGGGCGGGCGGAGCGAAGGAGGGCAGGATGCGACGAGGCAGGGTGCTGGTGATGGCGGCGTGGCTGGTCGCCGGCGCGGCGAATCTCCTCGCGCAGCAGGCGACCTCACCGGAGGCGAGGCTGAAGGCGCTGGGCATCCAGTTGCCGCCGGCGCCCACGGCCGTGGCCAACTATGTCCCCGCCGTGCGGAGCGGGAACCTCGTCTTCCTCGCCGGGCAGGGACCGCTCGCGAACGGCAAGCCCACCGTGACCGGAAAGGTGGGCGCGCAGCTCACCGAAGAAGAGGGGTACAAGGCCGCGCGGGCCACCATCCTCAACTCGCTCGCCGCCCTCCGCGCTGAAGTCGGCTCCCTCGATCGCGTCCGCCGCATCGTCAAGCTCACGGGATGGGTCAACAGCGCGCCGGGGTTCACCCGGCAACCATGGGTGATCAACGGCGCCTCCGACCTGCTGGTGGAGATCTTCGGGGAGGCGGGCCGCCACGCGCGGACCGCCGTGGCGGCCAACGAGCTGCCGTTCGACATCCCGGTGGAGATCGAGATCGTCGTCGAGATCGCGCCTTGAGCGAGGCGCCTAGGCGGCGGGAGCGACCGCCCTGACGCCGACCGCGCCGTCGAAGTGGCGAAGGTTCCACGTCAGGATTTCATCGACCTGCGCCTTTCGTGCACTGGCCGCAATCGCTCCGTCGTAGACCCGCCCGCCGGCGACCCCGGCCCCGCCGTGCTGGCGGACGACGCGCCACGTCTCGGCGCCGGTGAGCGCCACCGTTTCGGCCTTTCCCCAATTGCGATCCAGCACGGCCAGCGCATCCGCCGGCGCGAGGCGGTGCGGCGGTGGCAGCCGCGTGAGCACCGCGTAGGCCTCGATGACGGCCTGGGCGGCCATCACGAACGCCTGCCCCGCGGCACGGCGCCGCGTGAGGTCCGCCGCCGTGGCGGCGTGATGCTCGTGCTGGGGCAGCACCGCGGCCACGAGGCAACTGGTATCGAGGAGGACGCGCATCAGTCGCGGCCTCGCACGGGCTCCGCCGGCGCGCGGAGCGACTCGACGGTGGCGTCGACCTGATCCTGCGTGAGCACCGGGGCCGGTTCCAGGGGCGCAGCCACCCAGAGGCCGCCGCGGTCTTCGACTACGATCCTGGCGCTGGCAGGCTCGATCACGACGCGGCCATCGACGACCTGCACCTCGAGCGGGATTCCGGGGGACAGTTGTGCCCGTTCGCGTACGGCCTTTGGAAGTACAATGCGCCCGGCAGAATCCATGGTAGCAATCACGGTGACAATTCTACCAGAAATGATGTCATGTCGACTGCCATCGGTCTGGAGATACCCGTCCGGTTCCGGACAACCTCCATCCGAAAGCGACCGCACGCACGCGCTGCCCGGGGGCTGACGACAGCAATTCGTGGGTTCCCCGCCTGGTACGGTGATTGCCGGGCCCCTCGCCATGCGGTCCCTCCTGAACGACGCCCGCTTCGCCGCCCGCATCCTGATGCGGAACCCGGCCCTGACGCTCGTGGCCGCCCTGTCGCTCGGGCTCGGCATCGGCGCGAACACCACCATCTTCACGCTGGTCAACGAGGTGTTCCTGAATCCGTTGCCCATGCGTGAGCCGTCCCGCCTCGTCGGGGTGTTCACGACCGACGAACGCAACCGGAGCGCCGGGTTCTTCGGCAACGCGAATCCCATGTCGCGCCCGAACTTCGAGGATCTGAGGGACCGCAATCAGGTTCTCGAAGGCATGGCGGCCGGCGGGTTCATCGGGGTCGGGGTTTCGGACGGCCAGGGCGATCCGGAGCAGGTCTTCGGCCAGATCGCGACCGACAACTACTTCTCGCTGCTCGGTGCGCCCATGGCGGCCGGCCGGGGGTTCACCCCCGGCACGGATCGGACTCCAGGCGCCGCGCCTGAGGTCGTGCTGAGCCATGGGTTGTGGCAGCGGCGTTTCGGGGGCGATCCCGGCGTCGTCGGGCGAGCGATCACACTCAACGGTCACGCCTACACGGTGGTTGGCGTGACGGCCGAAGCCTTCCGGGGGACGGGCGCCATCGGCGGCCCGGCGCTGTGGGTGCCGTTCTCGATGTATCGGGAGGCGACGTCCGGGTTCATCCGGGAGACCTGGGACTCCCGGCGCGCCCTGGTGTTCCAGGTCGTCGGACGGCTGGCGCCGGGCGTTTCCCTCGAGGCCGCGGGGGCGAACCTGGCGGCCATCGGGGCCAGCCTGGCCGCTGACTATCCCGACGACAACCGCGGCCGCGGCATCGTCGTGCAGCCGCTGGCCGACGTGAGCCTGTCACCCAATCCCGCACAGCGCCAGCAGCTGACCGCCGCGGGCGGACTCCTGATGGCGATTGTCGGGCTCGTGCTGCTCGTCGCCTGCGCCAACGTCGCCAACCTGATGCTCGCGCGGGCGGCGGCGCGGCGGCAGGAAATTGCCGTCCGCGTCTCGCTCGGCGCCGGGCGCGGCCGCCTGGTTCGCCAGCTGCTGGTCGAAAGCGTGATGCTCGGCCTGCTCGGCGGGGCCGTCGGGCTGCTGGCCGCCTCGTGGTCGCGCTCGGCCCTGGTGGCACTCAGGCCACCGTTCCTGCCCGAGGACGCGCTGGCCCTCCCGATGGACTGGCGGGTCCTGCTCTTCACGGGCGCCGTGGCGCTCGGCACCGGGCTGCTGTTCGGGCTGCTCCCCGCTCTGCAGTTCTCCCGGCCCGACCTGGCGGTCGAGCTCAAGGACCGATCCAGCCAGGCGAGCAGCGGCGGCGGGCGCCTGAGCGTGCGCAACGCGCTGGTCGTCGGCCAGGTGGCGCTGTCGATGGTCGCGCTCTTCTGCGCGGGGCTGTTCCTCCGCAGCCTCGGCAACGCCCGCCAGATCGATCCTGGTTTCGACCTGCCACGCCTGGCCGTCATCTCGTTCGATCTGGCGTCGCGCGGGCTGCCCATTGACGCTGCGGTGGAGCGCCAGCGCGAGATCCTGGAGCGCGCGCGGTCGTTCCCGGCCGTGGAGCGGGCCACGCTCGCAAACGCGACGCCGCTCGCCGGCGGGGGCTTTGCACGGACTGTGTTCCAGGAAGGGCAGGACACCAGCGACCCGCGCGCCGGCCGCTTCGTGCAGATCACGGTCGTCGGCGACGGCTATTTCGGCACCACAGGTATTCCCCTCGTGCGCGGGAGGGACTTCGGCGCATCCGACACGCCGGAATCTCCCCAGGTAGTCATCATCAACGAGACGATGGCCGAGCGGTTCTGGCCCGGCGAGGAGGCGATTGGGCGGCGGTTCCGCTTCTCGGGCCAGCAGCAGCTCACCGAGGTCGTGGGCATCGCGCGCGACAGCAAGTACAACTTCATCGGAGAGGAGCGGCAGCCCCATCTCTATCAGCCTCTCGGGCAGGCGCCGCAGACCGCGGTGACCCTGATGCTCCGCAGCGACAATCCCGAGGCCTCTCTCGGTGCGGTCCGCTCCGCGGTGCAGCAGATGGAGCCGACCATGCCGCTGACGGGAGTCTTCACCATGGCGGCGATCTTCGATCAGGCCCTGTGGGCCGCGCGCATGGGCGCGACGCTGCTCGGCGTCTTCGGCGTTCTCGCCCTGCTGCTGGCCGCCGTCGGCGTGTACGGCGTGATGGCCTACTCGGTGAGCCAGCGGACGCGCGAGATCGGCGTCCGGCTGGCGCTCGGCGCGAGCGTGGGGCTCGTGCAGCGCCAGGTGCTCGGCCAGGGGCTGCTGCTCACGGGCGTCGGCGTCATCGTGGGCCTGGCCGGAGGCGTCGCGCTGAACCGGCTCATCGTCGGGCTGATGTACGACGTCAGCCCGTACGATCCCGTGACCCTTGCGGCCATCCCGGCAATCCTGCTGATCGTGGCCGCCCTGGCGATCTACATCCCTGCGCGCCGCGCGAGCCGCGTCGATCCCGTCGTCGCGCTGCGATCCAGCTGAGCACCCCCCTTGGCTCGGCGCGCACCTGTTCGCACCCGCCCGCACCCGTTCGCACCTGCCGCACCCGTTCGCACCCGCCCGCACCTGTTCGCACCCGCCGCACCCGTTCGCACCCGTTCGCACCCGCCGAGGTGCTACCATGCGCCCATTGCCGGCTGAGCTGTGTGCGGCCGGCGTGACTCAGGAGGTGGCAGGTGAGACGTGTCCTTCTCGCGTTCGTGGTGTCTGGTCTGACGCTGTCGCCTGCCGTGGCGCAGACGATTCCGGAGCTGCCGTTCGAATCGGTTCCCAATCCCCTCACGCTGCCCGACGACATCCACTTCGGCGAGATCGCCGGCGTGGCGGTCAACTCGAAGGGGCACATCTTCGTCTTCTCGCGCGGCAACTCCACCGGGCCGGCCTACATGGCCACGGCCGCGCAGCTGCTCGAGTTCGACCGGAACGGCACGTTCGTCCGCGAGATCGGCAAGAACCTGTTCGCCTGGGCCTATGCCCACGCCGTCCGCATCGACAAGCAGGACAACATCTGGATTGTCGACAAGGGGTCGAACATGATCCTGAAGATGAACCCGCAGGGCCGCGTCGAATGGGTGTTCGGCCGCAAGGGCGAATCGTCGCACCTCGATGTGCCGCCCGACTACGCGTCGCAGCTGGCGAACATCCTCAAGCGGGCCGGCGTGGCCGTGACCGTTCCCGAGAACAACAACCCTCGCAACCCCGTACCGGTCCACCGCGACAACGTGTTCAACCAGCCCACCGACGTCGCGTGGGATTCGAAGGGCAACTCCTACTTCACCGACGGCTACGTCAACTCGCGGGTGGGCAAGGCCAACGCGCGCGGCGAGTGGGTGGCCAGCTGGGGCTCGCTCGGCAAGGGGCCGGGCCAGTTCGACACGCCGCACGGCATCGCGGTGTCTCCGAAGGACGAGATCTTCGTCGCCGACCGGGGCAATCGCCGCATCCAGGTGTTCGATCCCGACGGCACGTACCTGAGGGAGTTCACGATTGACGTGCCGGTGGATCCGAAGCGCGGCAAGATCACCTACGGCCAGGCGAATCCGGACCTGAAGACCGGCTCCCAGGCGCCTGGGGCGCCGGATGCCCTCTGCATGACGCCTGGGCCCAATCCCGTGCTCTTCATCGGCGACCTCTATCCGAGCCGCATCTACAAGGTGTCGCTCGACGGCAAGGTGCTTGGGGTGTACGGCCAGCCCGGCCGCAACCTCGGGGAGTTCGGCTGGATCCACGCGATTGCGTGCCCGTCGGAAAACGAGATCTGGGTGGGGGAGCTGATCAACTGGCGCGTGCAGAAGCTCGTGACGAAGAAGGGCGGCACGCGATAGAGAGGGACGGCTGGCTCGAGACCGCCCGCTGCCGCCTGCACCGCTTCACGCCGGAGGACCGGGACTGGCTTCGCGCGCTCTACGCGGATCCCGAGGTCACGCGCTATCTCGGCGGCGTCAAGAGCACCGCGGAGGTGGATGCGATGCTCGAGACGCGGATCCTCGAGTACTACGAGAAGTATCCCGGGCTCGGCATCTGGATGACGGTCGAGAACGCCACCGGCACGCGCGTCGGGTTCCATCTGTTGAACCACATCCAGGGCGAGACCATCATCCAGGTGGGTTACACGCTGGCCAGGAAGGCGTGGGGGCGCGGGTTCGCCACCGAGGTGGCCAGGGCGGTCCTCTGGTACGGCTTTGCCGATCTGGGGCTGCCGCGCATTGCCGGGATGACGAGCATGGGCAACCTGGCGTCGCAGCGCGTGCTCGGCAAGATTGGCCTCGAACGGCGCGGCGAGCGGGCGTTCCCGCATCCTGCGTATGCGGCCGAAGGGCCGCTGGCCTGGTTCGAGCGCGAGGCCGACGCCTGGCTGGCCGAGCACGCGCCCTCGTCTTCGTCCTGAGGCGGAAGACATCGCTCACGGCGTGCCTCACGCGTCTGCCATCGTCCTGGCCGGAGGGGGCGATCGGCACGATGGCGCCCGCGTCACCCGATCACCACAGGAACTCGTGGAGCAGCTAGCTAGCCTCGCGCGCCGGAGGCCTTAGCGCCTCGTCTCGGTCTCGTGAATCTTTTCCACCCGCCGCACGTGGCGGCCGCCCTCGAACGGCGTGTTCAGGAAGACGCGCACGATCTCGGCGGCGCGACGGGACTCGGTCTGGCGGGCGCCGAGCGTGAGGACGTTCAGGTCGTTGTGCTCCCGAGAGAGCCGCGCGCTCTCGGTGTCGCCAATGG
Organism: Vicinamibacterales bacterium; assembly: GCA_050249615.1. Taxonomy (GTDB): domain Bacteria; phylum Acidobacteriota; class Vicinamibacteria; order Vicinamibacterales; family UBA2999; genus VFZN01. The sequence goes on along the minus strand of JBFWQE010000027.1, from coordinate 31,132 downwards.
CCGCCGCGCGAATCCCGGGCACCTTGTTGGCGGCGATGGCCATCCCGATGCCGCTTCCGCACACCAGGATGCCGCGATCGAAGCGCCCTTCGCTGACGCCCCGCGCCACCTGCGCGGCGAAGTCGGGGTAGTCCACCGACGAGGTGCCGTTTGTGCCGAAGTCCTCGTACTCCACGCGCATGGCGTCCAGTTCCCGTTTGAGCTCGTCCTTGAGTCCCACCCCCGCATGATCCGCACCCAGGGCCACCTTCATGGCCGAGATTATAAGCGGCCGCATCGAAGGGCCGCGGCGGTAAGATTGGCTCGCGAGAACCACCACATGCGCAGGCGCACCCTTCTCCAGGCCCTGGCTTCCACCCTTCCCGCTCTGCCGCTGACCCGTGTGCGCCTTGCCGCGCAGGTCCGGCAGCTGACGCCGCAAGCCATCGCGGTGCTGCGGGACCTGGCGGCCACGGTGCTGCCCGCGTCGATTGGCGCCGACCGCGTGGCGCTCATCACCGATCGGTTTGTCGCCTGGACGCGGGACTACGAGGAGGGCGTCGCGCTGGCGCATGGCTATGGCCACCCCCGCCTGGAGAAGTCCGGGCCCTCGCCCGTGCCGGACTACGTCGCGCAGCTGGCGGCCATCGATGCTGCGGCGCGCGCGCGCGGCGGCCCTTTCGGATCGCTGCCCCTCGAAACCCGGCGAGCCATCCTGGACGAGACGCTCGGGACGGCCGGGGTGAACACGCTTCCGGGCCGCCCCCAGGGCCGCCACGTGGTCGCCGATCTGATGGCGTTCTACTTCCGCAGCAGCGAGGCCAACGACCTGGCCTACCGCGCGCGCATCGGCCGCCAGACGTGCCGGACGCTGGCAGTCACGACCCGCCGCCCTATACCCATGGCGTGAACCGAAAGCCCCAAGCCCCAAGCCCCAAGGCCCAAGACCATGCCTGTTTACGAGAGCGATGTCTGCATCATCGGCGGCGGCATCACATCGGCCATGCTCGCGCGGAAGCTCGCGAACCTGCGGCCGGGCACCACCATCACCATCGTGGAGGCCGGGCGTTCCATTTTCGACTTCGAGCGGCGCGCGATGTACCGCGACCGCGCGATGGTCTACGGCGAGCATCCCTGGCGCAACGACTACCTCGAGGACCAGCAGGCCGACGGGTTCATCTCGATGACCATGGCCGTCGGGGGGCTGGCGCTGCACTGGGGCGGCGCGTGCAACCGGTTTTCGGTGGAAGACCTGCGCCTCAAGTCGATGTACGGGTTGGCCATCGACTGGCCGCTCGAGTGGAACGACCTCGAGCGCCACTACGTGGAGGCGGAGCGCGCGCTCAACGTGGCTGGCGAGCCGAGCGCCTATCCGGAGGACGCGCGATCGGCGCCCTACCCGCAGCCTGCCGTGCCGCTGTCCTGGAACCTTCAGGTGCTGAAGGGATGGGCCGAGCAGAGCGGCCTCAAGTTCAACGCGTTGCCGCTGGCGCGCAACCTCACGCCGTTCGACGGGCGCGGCGCCTGCTGTGTATACGACACGTGCGACATCTGCCCGACCGGCGCGCGCTACTCGCCGGACTTCACGTTCAGGCAGCTGGTCGAGCGCAGGCAGATCGTGCTGCACGACCGCACGCTTGTCTGCAGGCTCACGCTCGAGGAGGGACGCGCGACCGTGGCCGCCGCCCAGGGGGTGCACCACGACCGTCCCGGCGAGGTCCAGGAGTATCGCGCGCGCCTCTTCGTCGTGGCCTCCGGCTACTGCTGGAGCCCGCACCTGCTGCTGCTGTCCGCCAGCTCGCGGTTCCCGAACGGCCTGGCCAACAGTTCCGGCCTCGTCGGGCGCTACATGACCGGACACTCGTTCATCGAGGCGCGCGTGGCCATCGACGAGCAGACGTATCCGGGGCAGCATCGCGTGCACAGCCTCATCTCGCGCGAGCACTTCCGCTGCCCGGCCGACCGTCCGTTCGTGCGGCACGACACGCGGGTGTGGGAGGACACGACGGGCCGCGAGCCCCGACTCAGGAACGAGCAGGGCAAGCTGCTCCTGGGCGACGAGGTCTTCGACGACTGGCGCGCGCGGACGAAGGGCAGCTCCGTGCGGCTGCGCACCTACCTGGACGTGCACCCCTCGGCCGACAGCCGGCTCACGCTGAATGCCGCGTCGAAGAACCGCTACGGCGATCCGATGCCGAAGATCGAGCATCGCTTCGACGAGCCGACGATGGCCCGCCAGGCCGCGAACCGCCAGCACGTGCAGGATCTCTTCACCCGCATGGCGCGGGCGAGCAACGGGAAGGTGGTGAGCACGTTCGAGGGCGACTACCTCGATCATCCCGCCGGCGGGTGCCGCATGGGCACCGATCCCGCCACAAGCGTGTGCGACAGCCACGGCCGCACGCACGATCACGAGAACCTCTACGTCATCGGAGCGCCCACGCTCCCGACCGGGGGTTGCACCAACGGCACGCTCACCTTCGTGGCTTTGACCCTGCGCTCGGCCACGCGCATCGCGGAGGTCTTGGGGGCTTGAGGTCTTGGGACTTGGGACTTGGGGCTTGGGGCTTGGGGGGGCCTCGTACGTGCTTCGTGACCTTCGCGTCTTCGTGGTTTCTTTCTACGGACGCGTCGACAGCGTGACCGCGCTCGCGAGCTCCAGCGCGAAGCGGCCGCGCGCCCGCGGGACGATGCGGAGGTCCGGGCACTTCTGCTCCAGTCGCCTGCGGAGAAGGAGCAGCCGGCTCTCGAGGTTGTCCTTGAACTCGGGCAGGTTCAACGACTTGTCCAGCCGCAGCTCGCGGTTGGTGAACTCGACGCGGCCCTCGCGCTCCCGCGCGGTCAGCAGCTTCCAGAGGATGCGCGCCGGGAGGCTCCGGATCAGGTACTCGCCGTCCACCATGATCAGCTCGTCGCCGGCGTAGTAGACGATCTCCCGGCGGGTGACCGCGCGCGTCGGCGGTGGCTCGGGAACGGGCACAAACGGCAGCGCGGGCGGCTCGGCGGTGTCGCTGGCGCTCTCGGCGCGCTCGTGGAGCTGCATGTTCTGGATGGCAATCGCGAGATAGCTGCCGAGCAGCTCGATGGAGGTCTTGTCCTCCTCGTGGAAGCGGTACTGCTCCTCGCTCTCGATGCAGAGGACACCCACCAGCTCGCCTCGGACGAGGAGCGGAATCCCGAGCTGGCTCTCTGGAAGTGGCAGGCCCGGCAGCCGGATGCGCTCCGGCGGGCACAGCCCGGACTCGCGCGCACGTTCGCCCACGGTGTGCGCGTAGAGCAGCGCGCGCAGCAGCCCCGAGATGCGAATCGGCTTCTGCGCCTCGGCGACGACGCCGATGATGCCCTCGCCGATGCGTGCCTCCGCACCGACCCCGCCCTCCGGGTAGCCGCGGCTGGCAATCATCACCAGCACGCCGGGATCCTCCGCCGGGACGAGGATCATCGAGTGGTTGAAGCCGAAGATCTCCTCGAGGCCGGCGAGGATCGAGTCGAGCAGGTCCTCGAGGTTGTCGGCCTGGTGGATGCGCACCGACAGATCCTGGAGTGCGCGCATCGTGAAACGCGGATCCGACGCGCTGCCGCGGCGCCCGCTCCCATCCCGCGCGATCGCCCCCGCCACGTCGTCGAGCACCGGCTCGATGGATCGGACCTCGTAGATGTCCGCCGCGAGGAGCTTGAAGATGCCCTTCAGCCCCGAGTACGACGCGATCGCCTCGATTCGAAGTGCCATCCGCTCGAAGATGGGCCCGGATGTCTCGGAGCGGACGAGCCGCAGCCGGAGCGCGTACCCCTGGGCGGTGTCGGGATCGATCACCCGAACGAGGGCGTTGGGGTTCTCCGCCACGTTCCGCCGGCTCTTGTTGAAGAACTGGAACGAGAGCGCGACGTGCTGGCTGTCCACGTACTCGATGTGGCTCAGGTACGCTGCGTTCGGGATGCCGTCGCGGGAGCAGGTGAACAGCGTGGCGGGAATGAGCCCCTGCCAGCACGACGCGAGCGATTCCAGGGTCAGGCTCACGGCAGCGGCGCTCCCGCGCCGGGGCCGGGCGTCTGATCGAACAGCGCGTTCACGCGGAACCGGATGGCGACCGACGGCCAGGTCACCCACGCGTCGGTCGGCGCGCGCGGCAGCCCCACCTGTTCGAGTCGATCCCGGAACCGTTCCCACTGCCCGAGGACGAGGTCGCGCTCGCCCGGGCGGGCGTCACGGGCGTCGGTGAAGACCCCTTTCACCTGGCAGCCCTTCTCATCCGGCGGCCGAGTGAAGACGACGGCGACCTGCCCGTTGGACCGCAGATCCTCAAGCACCGCGCCCGCCGACACCGTCGGCACGAACGCGACGACATGCTGCAGGTCGTCGTCCACCTTCACGGCCACCACGTGCGCGCCGTTGGGTTCCAGGTCCGCGTTTCGCGAGGCGATGTAGATGGCGAGCCCCGCTTCGAGGAAATCGGCCAACTGCCTGTCCAGCATGGGGTTACGGGAGTATACCGCGCCGTTAGGAAAGTCTTAAGGTCCAGATAGGGAAGGTTTAGGGTCCGAGGCCGAACCGGCCCGCCGCCCCCTCCGTTTACCACTCCAGAAGGAGAGAGACGAATGATGACATCGCGGATGGTCCTGGGAGCTTCGTTCATCGCGCTGGCCGCGGCCCTCGTCCCGGCGGCAGCCCGAGTCACGGCTTCATCCGAACCGGCGCCGGCCTACACGCCGAACGTCGAGCACGGCGCCTACATGGTCAAGACCAAGGGTTGCCACGACTGCCATACCCCGTGGGTGATGGGCCCCAAGGGACCGGCACCCGACATGACGCGTGCGCTCACTGGCCACCCGGCGGATCTCAAGATGCCGGCGCCGCCCGAGCTGCCGCCGGGACCGTGGCTCTGGGTGGGCGCGGCCACCAACACGGCGTTCGCCGGGCCCTGGGGTGTGAGCTTCACGGCGAACCTCACGCCGGACAAGGAGACGGGTCTCGGCGACTGGACCGAGGAGATGTTCATCAAGACGATGCGCACGGGCCTGCACCAGGGCAAGGGCCGGCCGGTGCTGCCGCCGATGCCGTGGTCGGTCTACGGACAGCTCACCGACAACGACCTCAAGGACCTGTTCGCGTACCTGCAGTCGCTGAAGCCCGTGCACAACCGCGTGCCCGCGCCGATCGATCCGACCGAGGGACGGCAGTAAGAGACAGGGCGACAGGGATCAGGGATCAGGGTCATGGGCCATCGAAGGCATTTCGCCGTCATCGTGCTGGTGGCAGCACTGGCGGTGGCGGGAACGACCTGGCGCCGTGCTGTCGCGGCATCGCCGGGCGTCCCCCCGCCGGTCGCGCCCGACTCGCTGATGGACACGGGCCTCTACGAGGCCGGCCACCCGGGCGTCGTGGACCCGCGCAATCGGCCGTTCTCGCCGCAGTACCCGCTGTGGACGGACGGCGCAGGCAAGTCACGATGGATCTACCTGCCCCCCGGCACGACGATCGACACGACCGACGTGCACGAGTGGGACCTCCCGGTGGGCACGAAGCTGTGGAAGGAGTTCGGCTTCGGCGGGCGCGCGGTCGAGACGCGCTTCATCTGGCGGGCCACGCGCGGGCAGTGGGTGTTCGCCAGCTACGTGTGGAACGCCGAGGGCACTGCAGCCGTGAAAGCGCCCGAGGATGGGGTGCCCGGTGCCGCCGAGATCGCGCCGGGGAAGTTTCACAACATCCCCTCCGCGAACCAGTGCCGCGCGTGTCACGTGTCGGACCGCACGCAGGTGCTGGGTTTCAACGCCCTGCAGCTGTCCACGGATCGCGACCCGAACGCCATCCACGGCGAGCCCTTGCAGCCCGGCATGACGACCCTGAAGACGCTGAACGAGGAGGGGCTTCTGCAGCCGGCGCGGCCGGAGCTCGTCGTGAACCCACCGCGCATCGCCGCCCGATCGGCGGAGGAGCGCGCGGTGCTCGGCTACCTGGCGGGCAACTGCGGCGCGTGCCACAACCGCAAGAGCGAACTCGCGCCGCTGGGTCTCTACTGGAAGCACGGCGAGGTGGCGGCCGCGGGCGCGGAGACGGTCCGGTCGATGCTCGGCCACCAGACGAAGTGGCAGGTGCCGGGCGTGCCCGAGGGCGAGAGCGTGCTCGTGGATCCGGCCCATCCGCAGGACAGCGCGCTGCTCCGGCGGATGAGGTCGCGGTTTCCCTCCTCGCAGATGCCGCCGCTCGGCACCGTGGTCCGCGACCAGGAGGCTCTCGACGCCGTCGCGCGATGGATTGCCTCGCAGCGAGACACGTCGCGTTGACCCATCGCGCGCGCCGATGACGGTGGCGTCCGAGTGACGCGGCGTGCTACAACCGGTCTGTTGCCGTTCAGGACCGGAGGGCTACGCCGATGAACTCGCTCTGCGCCAGGGATGTCATGACACCCGTGGTCGTCACCGTGACCGACGACATGTCGACCAACGACCTGGTGCGACGGCTCGTCGAGCAGGAGATCTCCGGCGCGCCCGTGGTCGATGGGCAGGGGCACCTGGTCGGCGTGGTATCGATGACCGACGTGCTGCGCCGCATCTCGGACGAGCACGCCGCGGCGCTCGGTTCGGGCTTCTACGACGTCGATCCCGCCGATCTGACGCTCGAGGATCTGGGCCAGCGGTACGTCGAGCAGCAGGCCGTGACCGTTCGGGAGATCATGAGCCCGGTCATCCACTCCATCGAAGAGACGGCGCTGGTGGCCGACGTGGCTCGTCTCATGCTCGACCAGCACATCCATCGCCTGGTCGTCATGCGCGGCTCCGACGCGGTGGGCGTCGTGTCGAGCCTCGACCTGCTGAAACTGATCGCCGATCGGCGCTGAGATTCCGTCGTGGGCGCCCCTCGCCCCGTGCGCCTGAGCTACATCGTCCACGTGGTGCTGTTGCCGGCCCTTCTGGTCGGCGCCATGCTCGCGGTCAACGGCCGCTGGTACGCTGCGCCGCTCGTCGAGGTGGGCGACGAGGCCGCGTACGGGCTCCAGGTGGAGCGAGCAAAGCAGTTTCGCGAGCTCGTCGGCCCGTACAGCCGCTTCGACTTCAACCACCCGGGCCCGGTGGCCTCCTACTATTACGCGTTCACCGAGCCGCTCCTCACGCCGTGGCCCAGCCCGATGGGCCGCCACCACGTCGCGCAGCTGCTCCTGAACGCGGCGTTCCTGCTGATGGCGCTGCACGCCATCTACGTCCTGTCGCCGCGGAAGAGCGATACGCTGCTGCTGGCGGCGGCGCTGCTGTTCGTCCTGGCCCGGTCGGATCTCGACGCCGATTACCTCTCCAAGATCTGGCCGCCCTATCTGCTCATCTTCCCCGCGGTCACGCTCGTGACGACGATGGCGGGTGTGGCGATGGGAAGGCTCACCCTGATCCTGCCGGCGGCGCTGGCCTCGATCTACATGGTGCACAATCACGTCTCGGCCGCGACCATCGTCGCGCCGTTCTGGCTGGTCGCTGGGACGCTCGGCGTCGTGGCGCGGTCGAAGCGCCCAGACGCCCGCCTGACCTCGGTCGAGCGCATGGCGCTCGGAGGGGCATTCGTGGCGGTGCTCGTGGCTGCGGTCCCTCCACTGGTGGACGAATGGCGCCACACTCCCGGCAACCTCTCGCGCCTCTGGGCGTTCTTCTCGTCCCGGCCGGGCGCCAGCCACGGGTGGGGTGAGTCGCTGGCGTTCGTCGGCGCCTTCGTCGCTCGACCCATCTGGCCCGGCGCCGGGCATCCCGAGCGCGTGCTGGCAGTCCTCATTCTGGTGGCGACGCTGGCCGCGATGGTCGGCCCCTGCTGCCGCCGACTGCTCGCGTTGCAGTGGCTGGGCGTCGCGCTCCTCGTCTTCGGCGCCACGCGGGTCGTGGGCCCGTTGCTCGACCACGTGATGCTCTTCACCGTGGCCTTCGTCGCCCTCGGCCTCTTCCTGGCCCTGGCCGGCCTGCGGCTCGGCCGGCCGCTGGTGGCGTGGCCGCTGGTCGTCGTGGCGGCGGGGATGGCGGTCGGCGCCGGCGCAGTCCGGGAAGAGGCAGCCGCTCCTCAGCCCACAGAGGCGCTGTTGCAGGCCATCGATCCGCAACCGGGACGCACCTACGAACTCGTGTGGGAAGAGGAGGGCCCCCACCACGAGCAGTGGAGCATGGCCGCGAGCCTGGCGCTGATGATGACGCGGCGCGGCCTTGCCGTGTGCACGCCGCCCGCGTGGTGGGTGATGTTCGGCCGGGACATGTCGGCGTGTCCGCCGGATGCCGAACGCCTGACGCTCTACGCGACGGCGCTCAGGCCGGAACCGCGGCGCGTCCACGCGGCGTCGGCAGGCGGGACGACAGTGGAGTGGGGACCCGAGCTGCCGTGACAGCCCGACCTCACCGGATGATCAGCGAGTCCTCATCGGGCACGTCTGCCAGGGCCACGCGCAGGTTGTTGGGGTTCGTCGCGTAGAGATAGGCGGTGGTCGGCGAGATCCTGTCGGCCCGGACCAGCCGCTCGAGCTCGCCGTCGAAGGTCTGCATGCCGTCGATGTCGCCATCGCGCATGGCGTCGAGCAGCGACCGGCCCTCCCTCTAGCCCTTCTCGACGTACTCGCGCGTGCGCATCGTGGACTTCAGGACCTCCACGATGGCCATCCGCCCGCCTTCCTTCCGAGGGAGCAGGCGCTGCGAGACGACGTACTGGAAGCAGGTGGCGAAGCGTGCGCGAATCCGTTCCTGGTCGGCGAGGTCGAAGCTGCCGATGATGCGGTCCACGGTCTTCGAGGCGTCGATGGTGTGCAGGCTCGAGAGCACCAGGTGACCCGTCTCGGCCGCGGTCAGCGCGATCTCGATGGTCTCGCGGTCCCGCATCTCGCCCACCAGGATCACCTTCGGCGCCTGGCGCAGGGCGGACCTGAGCGCGGCGGCGAAGGTGGGCGTGTCGCTGTGCAGCTCGCGCTGGTGGACGGTGCCCTTCTTGTGGCGGTGCAGGAACTCGATGGGGTCCTCGATGGTCACGATGTGCTCGGCGCGCGACTCGTTGATGCCGTCGATCATCGCCGCCAGCGTCGTCGACTTGCCGGAGCCCGTAGGGCCGGTGACCAGCACGATGCCGTTCTTGAGCGTGATGATGTCGGAGAGGACACGGGGGAGCCCGAGCTCGTCCAGCGTCGGAATGCGGTCCGCGATGAGGCGCATGACGATGGCGAACGTACCGCGCTGCCGGAAGACGTTGACGCGGAACCGGTACCGCTCGGGGATGGCGTAGGACAGGTCGCAGGCGCCCTGGTCCTTGAGCGTCCTGAGTGCCAGCTCGTTGTCGCCGATGAGATCGCTGGCGAGCGCGGCGGTATCGGCCGGCCCCAGCGTGCCGAGGCCGGTGATGTCCACCGGCTCCAGGTGCCCGTAGCGTTCCACCTGGGCCGGCCGGCCCGGCGAGATCACGAGATCGCTGATCCCCTCGCTGGCGGCGACCATGGCTTCGATGATGGTGTTCGTGGGCACCCGTCCGCTAACGGACGAGCCGAAAAGGCTCTGGCTGAGATCGGTGAAGGTGTTGGACATGTCGCGGGGGCTATCGGCCGATACGGTCCCCGCCAACACCGCCCGCCTCGATTCTCCGTGCCATGGCCTGAAGAAGAGTGCAGAACCCGAGAACCCGAGAACCCGAGAACCCGAGAACCTCCGAACCTATAATTGCCCGCCATGCTTCACGAAACTCGCCGCCGCTTCATGGCCCATTTCGCCGGCATCGGCCTGGGGACGACCCTCCTGCCCGGTGTCCTGTGGGCGCGGATGCAGGACGCCGGCGCGCAGACGGTGACGCTCGCGATGGTCACCGAGGCGCTGCAGCTCTCGGGCATCGACCTCAGCGAGGAAGACCGCAAGGCGATGGTCGAGTCCGCCAATCGCAACCTGGCGCAATACAGGGAGGTGAGGGCCGTCGACATCCCCAACGACGTCTCGCCGCCATTTCACTTCAGCCCGATGGTGGCAGGCCTCGAGGTGGACAGGACGCGCCATCCCTTCCGACCGAGCAAGGCGCCGTCGGTGAGGCGGCCCTCGAACCTCGAGGACCTGGCATTCTGGCCGGTGCGGCATCTCGCGGAGCTCGTGCGCACGAAGCAGGTGTCGTCGGTGGAGCTCACCGGGATGTACCTGGCGCGCCTCCATCGCTACAACCCGACGCTCAACAACGTCGTGACGTTTCTCGACGAGCACGGCCTGGCGGAGGCACGGCGCGCGGACGCGGAGATTGCAGCGGGACGCTACAAGGGGCCGCTGCACGGCATCCCGTGGGGCGCGAAGGACATCATCTCGGTGAAGGGCTACAAGACCACGTGGGGGTCGCCCGCGTTCAAGGAGCAGCAGTTCGACTACGACGCGAGCGTCGTGGAAATGCTGCGCGAGGCCGGGGCCGTGCTCATCGCCAAGCTCACCACCGGCGAGCTGGCGGCGGGAGACAACTGGTTCGGCGGGCAGACCAAGAGCCCGTGGGATCCGGCGCAGGGATCGAGCGGATCGTCCGCGGGGCCCTCGTCTGCCACCGCGGCCGGGTGCGTGGGCTTTGCGATCGGCACCGAGACGAGCGGGAGCATCCTCAGCCCGTCCGCCCGCTGCGGCCTGGCAGGACTCCGGCCCACCTTCGGCCGCGTCAGCCGTTACGGCGTGATGGCGCTCTCGTGGACGCAGGACCGGCTCGGCCCCATCTGCCGCTACGCGGAGGACTGCGCGCTGGTGATGCAGGCCATCGCGAAGCCCGACGGGCGTGACATGAGCGTCACGGACATGCCCTTCAACTGGAACGCCGGGCTCGACATCCGGAAGCTGCGCGTGGGCATCATCCAGGAGTCGTTCGACGAGATTACCCATCCGTCCGCGAAGGCCAACGCGGAGAAGATGCTCGACACGCTGCGGGCGCTGGGCGTGCGCGAGTTCATCCCGGTGACCGTGCCTGACGTGGCGTCCAACGTCAGCGCCATCTCGGTGGAGTCCGCCGTGTTCTTCGATCAGCACGCGCGGGCGGGCCGGATGAAGGGGTCGCGCAGCGCACGGCCCACCGGCCGACTCGTGCCCGCCGTGGACTACCTGCAGTCCCAGCGCGTGCGCATGATGATGATGACGGAGCTGGCGAAGGCCACACGGCACGTGGATGTCTATCTCGTGGGTTCGAACAACACGGGTGTCGGCGGCGGTGGTCGAGGCCCTGGAGGCGGCGGCCCGGGAGGACCGGGCGCCGTCCGGGGGGCGGCGGCGGGCGGGCCTTCGCGTCCGGCGGATCCACCGCGTCCGCAATCGCCGTCACAACGCCACTTCGGCATGGCGAACCTTGCGTGCTATCCGGCCATCAACCTGCCCAACGGGTTCGCCGATACGGGCACGCCTACCAACGCCACCATCTACGCCCAGCCCTATCGCGAGCTGGAGATCCTCGTGCTCGCGAGGGCATACCAGGACGCGGCGAGGTTTCACCTGGTGAGACCAACAAGACTGGAAGCGTGACGCGAGCCGCTTCCATCGTCGTCCGCGTCGGGCCGGAGCAGAGGCAGCGACGATGTGGGACGGTGCACGTGTCCGGCTGAAGCTTTGTCCGGCATCGCCGAAGATCAAGCTGATGCATAGGCACGGCTGCCCCGGGGGCAGCGGGCCCCTGGCGAACAGGGAGGCCGTGAAGGCAGCGGACACGAAGCCCGTCACCGGATATTCTCGGATCGGCCCAATCGTTGCCGCCTTCGGCGCTGGCCGATGGCTCACTGACGGGTGAGCTGGGACGCTGGGCTGGTGAAGTGGCGGGCAACCTGTCGCTGGCACTCGCGAACCTGCGGCTCCGCGAGAGCCTCAGGAACCAGTCCATCCGCGACGTGCTGACGGGCCTGTTCAACCGGCGATACATGGAGGAATCGCTCGTCCGCGAGCTGAAGCGGACCGAGCGCCAGGGAGCGCCGGTGAGCGTCGTCCTGCTGGACCTCGATCACTTCAAGCGGCTGAACGACGAGTTCGGGCACGATGTCGGCGATGCCTTGCTCAGGAGCTTCGGTCAGTTCCTGTCCGCCCACGTGCGCGGAGACGACATCGCGTGCCGCTATGGCGGGGAGGAGTTCGCCCTGATCCTTGGCGGCATGGAATCCGAGGCCGCAGCCTCGCGCGTGAATGCCATCCGCGAGGCGTGCCACGCCCTCGTGGTCGACAACCACGTCGGCGGACGCGCGTGTCGACCTCGTTCTCGGCGGGCGTGGCGACGTTCCCAGCCGACGCGACGACGTCGAGCGAGCTGCTCCGGACCGCGGACCTGGCCCTGTACCGCGCGAAGTCGGAGGGGCGTGATCGCGTCGTGGTCGGCGTCTCGTCGGCCTCGCCCTCCCCTTGATCCCTTGCCCGCGCGGCGCGCGTCGGTTAGGGTCGAAGTGTGTGGACCCTGTGTCGCGTGTCCGCGATAGCCTGGGCGGCGACGGCTCTGACGGCGGCTGTGCCCTCGTCGGTTCCTCAGCCGGCCGGCGCGGAGGCCGCGACGTCGCCCGCGCCGCTGGTGGGCCGCCTGCGCATCGACGGCGTCGTGTTTCGGGACGATCGCGGGCCAGTGCTGCCGTTCTACGCGCACGCGGGCGACCTCTTCTCGCTCTTCGTTCGAGATCCGGCGCGGGCGCTTGCCGAGCTGGATGCCGTGGCGCGTGCCGGGTATCACGGGGTGCGCACCTGGTCTGCACTGGGGTGCAGCGCAACCGCCCCGTGCCCTGCGAGGGCAGGCGGGCCACAGGCGTTCTGGCGCGGCCGGGAGGTGGGGCCAGGCCTGACCGCGGACTACTACACCCACGTCGAGCGATTCTTCGGCGCGCTGGCCGCGCGGAGGCTTCGAGTGGTGTGGTCGCAGGGTGATGTCCAGGTCATTGCCGACCGGCGCGACTTCATGATGCGCATGGCCCGTCTCGACAACGCGGCGCAGGTCATCGACTGGATCGATTGCGGCAACGAGGCCTGGCAGACGGGTGAGCCCGATCCGGCGAAGCTTGCGGAATGCGTGGGCCACTATGCGGCCGCCGGCGGCCGCGCGCTGAAGACCCTCACGGCCGCGCCATCCGAGGAGGTGCACGACATCGACCGGTACAGCATCGATCCGGCGGATGCGTTCAACACCCACTCGTACCGCGGCGGTCACGCCTGGGACAAGCGGCGCCACATCTCGAGCCTCACGCGGAGCGATCGCGCCAACCCCCGGCGGCGGCTCGGCATCAACAGCGAGCCGCCCGGCGGCGGGGCGCTTGTTTCGGCCACCGACAACAAGCACGAGCTGGACGATGAGGCGGTGGCGCTGCTGGCCGTTGCCAGCCTCATCGCGCGGCAGGCGTTCGTCTGGTTCTCCGGCGAGGGGGTCCAGATCGATCAGGGCCTGGCCACGGCCCCCGGCTTCCACAGCGTGCCGAAGGCGGTGGCGCTCATTCCGAGCGACGTCATGAGCTACGAGACGCGCCACCACTCGGGCGACCGGTGGCAGGAGATCCGGGTCCTCGAGGCGAAGGGCGCCGTGCGCATCGACGGCGCCCAGGCGGACGACGGCCGCTTCGCCTACACCATCGACGGCCCGCCCGGGAGCTACACCTTGAAGGTGGCGCGCGCCTTCGAAGCCACGCTCTGCCACCCCGCGACCGCCGCCTGCGAGCCCGTGTCGAGGAAGGCGGGCGAGACGCTGGCCGTGTCGTTTACGCGCGGGCGCATTCTCGTCGGCCGGACGAGGTGAGACGGGGACTTGGGGCTTGGGGCTTGGGACTTGGGTCCTGAGGAACCGCAACCTCAAGCCCCCAAGCCCCCGGCCCCAAGCCCCCGGCCCCAAGCCCCCGGCCCCAAGCCCCCGGCCCCAAGCCCCACGCCCCAAGCCCCACGCCCCAAGCCCCACGCCCCTAGTACGTCACCCTCACCCGGTACTTGAGCACCGCCTCGCCGTCCGCCACGACGGGCACCTGGAACTGCGCCGCCCAGGCCGCGGTCTTGGTGTGCTCGTGCGAGGTGCGCACCATGCGCCACGTCCCGCCGATGGGCTCGTTGACCTCTACGGTGACGGGCACGGCCTTGTGGTTGCGCAGCGTGATCTCGTACTCGAACTCGTACACGTTGCTCGCAATCTTCTCGAAGTCCACCTGGTTGCGCTCGCACACCACGTCGAAAGCGTTGCCGATCTTCAGGTTCAGCGTCTCGTCCTTCGGTGTGTGGTTGATGCGGTCCTCGCCCACGAACTGGACCGCGCCCCTCGAGTCCTCCTGGTAGACGCGCACCGTGCCGGCCGGCATCGGCAGCCCGAGCCCGCCTTTCGCCTCGTTCTTGAACTGGTAGTACACCTGAACCACGTCCTTGATCGGCGCGCCGGGGTGCTGGGCGTTGTGGTAGTAGTAGCGCTGGCCCTCGACAACGTAGCGCTTCTGGACCGGCACGTTCGTGCCGTTCAGCATGCTGACCTGCTTGGTCTGGCTGTTGTTGATCGTCGTCTTCCGGGCCAGCGTGTAGAGGTGGTAGTCGGAGAACGATTCCTGCGCCATCTGTGCCGCGGCCGGGCGGGCCGCATCGGCCATCTCGGACGCCACCATCTTCCTGAGCTCCTGGCGCACGCGGTTCAGGTCCCCGGCCACCAGCTGCAGCTTCGCGTTGCGGAAGGCGGTGCCGCTGTTGTTCGTCAGCGTCACCCAGCCGTCCACGCCGGCCGTCCTGTCGTCGCGGGCCACGGTGAGCACGTAGTCCGCATTCCAGGCCAGCTTGCCGGCGAGGTACGAGGCCTCCACACGCTGGCGCGCGGCGCCCGCGTTCTCGACCGTCCAGATGAGTGTCGGCCGCGAGAAGAGGCTCTCGGGGAGCTCCGGGAAGCGGATGTGGTCCGCGTGCATCCCCGTCACGATCTCGTTGCCGATGCGCCACACCGGTGCGTTGTTGTAGCTCAGCAGGCGCGCGGTGACCTCTTCCTGCCGCGTCGAGCCGCCCTCCTGGCGTGTGCGGACCAGCGTCACGTCACGGCCGACGTACTTCCGCAGGAGCTGGTCGGGCTCCAGCAGGTCGTACTCGTAGTTCTGCTCGAGCACGCTCACGCGCGCCGGCTCGGTCAGCGAGCGGAAGTGCACCGTCGCCGGGTTCACCGTGGCCGCGATGTCCATGAAGCGGAGGCTGCCGGTCCCGCGCGGCAGCTGGAGCTGCCGGACGTCGCGCACGAGCGCGATGTCGGAGTTGTAGACGGTGATGGCCAGCTCGGTCTGATCGTCGAGCGTGGTCGTCTGATCCTGAGTCTCGGCCGGCTCCGGTTCCGCGGAAACCGGGGGACCCGCCGGGCGAAGGATGAAGGCGCCGCCGGCGATGACCAGCGCGGCGATCCAGGTGCGTGCAGACATGTGAACCGCTCCCCTGACACGGAGGGCCGGGATTGGCCCTCCTGCACTCAGAACGGCGATGGCGGGAAACCTTGCACGCGGAGGGGCCGCCGAGGGGGCCGCAGATGGACGCAGATGGCGCAGAGGAGCCGCAGATGAACGCAGATGAAGCATACGAACGCAGATGAAGCATACGAACGCAGATGAAGCATACGAACGCAGATGAGCGAGTGATTGGGTGATTGTGGGATCGCCGGATTCAAGGACTGGGCCTCGGGGGATCCTCCAGGGGGCCCAGCCCCCAAAGACCCCAAGCCCCAAGCCCCAAGCCCCAAGACCTGAGTGACACAGAAGGTCGAGCTGCTCACCAGGTCACGGTGATTCCGACTGCGGCCCCACTCGGCCCGACGCGCGCTCGCGGGAGCGCGGCGGGTGCCCTGTAGACCAGGCGGTCGCTCCGTGAGAGTGCGTCGAGCCCGACACCCAGCCCCGCGCCGATGCCGCCGAAGATGAGCGCTCCGGTGGCGGTGTCGCCGCCTGCGCCGTTGTCCGAGAATCCGGCGGCGAAGAGAGCCCCGAAGACGGCGCCGATCCCCAGGCCGATCAGCGTCCCGTTCTGGAGGCTGTCACAGCACGCCGAGATCCGAAGCACGCCGCTCGCGTCCACCATGCGCTCGGCGGATGGCCCTGTCACGACGATGGCGTCCGGCACCATCCGGATCACACGACCCCGCACCTCCGCGCCGTCCGCCGATTCCACGGTCACGGTGTCGCCAACGTTCAGGTGGTCGGGCAGTCGCGCAAAGCTCGTCGTCAGCGGCGCGCGGGCCGCGCCGCATGCCGCCGTGGCGGTCACGGCGACGATGGAGATGAGCAGCCTGAGGCTGGCGGGCATACTGGGCCACGGTGCACAACCCGTTCCTCCGGCCGGTGTCGGAACCGCGCCAGGATATCGTGCCCTTTGGAGCCCAGGGCCGGCGACCCGCCGGCGAGCCGCCGGTGCCTCGGCGTCAGTCGGAGGAGAGGGCCACCCATCCCAGCGAGATGAGCCACAGCCCACATGCCGCGGGGTAGGCCCAGGCGAGCGCCCAGGGGAAGCCGCCGACCTGCGCCAGCGGGAAGCCGATGCCGGCGGTGATGAGGCAGAGCGAAACCCACCGCGGCAGCGTGCGCGCGCGGAAGAAGCCCGCGCCGAGCAGGATCGACGTCAGTGGGAAGAGCGGGCCCAGCAGCGCCACCGCCAGCAGCGGGCCGCCTGGGTCTGCAGCAAAGGCCTGCCACACGACGTCACCGGCCCCGCGCGCGCGGAGCGAGTGCTCGACCAGCCGCAGGAACTCCATGCTGAATCCCGCCGTGGCGCCAAAGAGCCCGGTCACGACGGTCACCATTGCCAGCCGCCGATGGGTGACCGCCAGCCGGCGCGACAGTTCGAGGTAGACGGGCACGAAGAGCGCGAGGGCGTACGAACCGATGAGGCCTTCCACCCAGCTGGTGACGCCAGGGGGAATGAGCCCGATCCCCAGCCGGAAGGCCATGGCAGACAGGGCCAGAAGCAGCGGCCCCGCGACGAAGCTGGCACGGAGCAGCGGCTGGAAGCTGTGGATGGGGAACGCACGAACCGCCTGCATCGGAATCTCCATCGCGTCAATCTCTGGCGGCTGGGAAAGGTGACATCAGGCGCGGCCGATCGCTCGCAACGCATCGGATGGCTCTTGCAGCACGGCCGACAGGTCGCTCTCGCGAGCCAGCCGCTGCGCAATCCGCATGACCAGGCGATCGCGAAGCCCCCGCAGGATGGGGCTCGTCAGCTCCGCCAGGCGGCCGAGGCGCGCGGATTGACTGGCCACGCGCCGGACGGCGGGCTGCCGCCGCGCCTCGTACGCCGCCAGCGCGGCCGCCACATCGTCGCATCGGCGGAGCGCGTCGAGCAGGACCGCCGCGTCGACGAGCGCGCTGTTGGCGCCCTGTCCGAGGTTGGGCGGCATCGCGTGCGCAGCGTCGCCCAGGAGGACGAGCCGCCCGTTCACCCATCGACGGCAGTGGACGGTCCACACGCGGTTCACCAGCAGGTCACCCCACCACCTCACGCCATCGAGGACGGGCGCCGAGGGTGGGTACACCCTCGCCCAGGCGGCGCGAAACGCGGCCAGGTCCGCGTGGTCCGCAGCCCGCCGGCACAGCGGCGAGCGGGCCGATGCATAGACGTAGGTCCCGTCGGGCACTGGGAAGCTGCCGAACAGGCCGGCTTCCGTCCACGCCTCGACGCCCGTCGCGAGTCCCGGGCCAACCAGCGCGCGGACGTAGGTGATGCCCGAGCCGCCGATCCGAGTGGGGAAGCCGCCCCGTGCGCGGACCTGCGAGTGGAAGCCGTCGGCGCCCACGACCAGATCGGCCTGGAGACGCACGTCGCGACCGCCGGTTCGCGCCACGACCTGGCCGTCCGGCGCGACGTCGGTCACCTCGGCGCCGAAGCGACATTCCACCAGCGGCTCGGCCTCGAGGGCATCGAGGAGCACCGACTGGAGCGCGCT
The DNA here is from genome assembly GCA_050249615.1 of Vicinamibacterales bacterium. Taxonomy (GTDB): domain Bacteria; phylum Acidobacteriota; class Vicinamibacteria; order Vicinamibacterales; family UBA2999; genus VFZN01. Next base: position 13,317 of record JBFWQE010000027.1, on the reverse strand, counting down.
TCTTCGCATCATGCGTGCCACCGGGTCCGGCCCGGGCGGTGCGAACAGCACGCGGCCCCTGGCATCGACGACGCGGACGGCGGAGAGTGGGACCGAGACGGCGGCGATGGCGGGGCCGAGGCCAAGCGATTCGAGCACCGCGAGGCCGTTCTCCGCGAGGGCGATGCCAGCGCCCACGGCCTTCGGGTTCGCCACCTTCTCGAGCACGGTGACGCGCGCGCCGGCCCGGGCCAGCAGCAGCGCCGCCGCGGCGCCTCCGGTGGCGCCGCCCACCACCACGACGTTCAGGCCTTCCACTCGCATCGCTCGCCCCCTTCACACCGACGATACGGCGCGCGCCTCGCGCCGCCACTGACCTCACGCGCCAGCCTTGTGACCCTGGCGGACAAATCGCGGATACTGGCCGCGATGCAGGACCACTCGATCCTGTCTGCCCTGGTCGCCGCGGTGCTCGACGCCGCGCGAGCCATCGGGCTGGACGCCGATGCCATTGCCGCCGAGGCAGGGATCGATCCCGCGTGCCTGGCCGATCCCGACAGCCGCGTGCCACTCGCGCACGACATCAAGATGTGGGAGGCGATCTCGCGCCGGCCGGTGGGGCTGGAGCTCGGCGCCCAGCTCGGCCTGCATGGCCTCGGTGTCGTCGGCTACGCGATGCGGCATCACGGGACGGTGGGCGAGGCGTTTGCCTGGCAGCAGCGCTACAAGGCCCTCGTGCACCCGGAGGTGCTCCCGCACATGGAGCGCCGATCCGGGCCGGCGGGCGACCGCGTGGTCTTCACGCACGCCGCGCCGCCGCCGTTCCAGCGCCTGCGCGAGCCCATCGAAGCCTACGCGGCCTCCATCGTCTCGACGCTCCAGGGGCTGTCGGGTCGCCCGCTGCGCGCGGCGTTCGTCACGCTGCCGCTGTCACGCCCCGCCGACCCGAGCCGTCACGAGGCCTTCTTCGCCTGTCCGGTGGCCTGGGGCGGGCCGCAGATCGAAGTGGCGTTCGACGCGAGCGTCCTGGACCTGCCGCTGCCTCAGTCCGACCCGCACCTGTTCGGGTACCTGTCGCGCCGCGCGGATCAGCTGCTGGCGGCGCTGCCCACGTCGGCGACACTCGCGGACCGCGTGCGACAGGCGATTGGCGCCGCCCTCGCGCAGGGCGAGCCGCGTCTGGAGGCCATTGCCCGTGAGCTGGCAATGTCGGGCCGTACGCTGCAGCGCCGGCTCACGGACGAGGGCACGCGCTTCGCGGATCTCGTGGACGCCGCCCGGCGGGAGCGCGCGATGCTGCTCCTGGAGGATGCGACGCTGAGCTGCACCGAGATTGCGTTCCTGCTGGGCTACACCGAAGCGGCGCCGTTCTTTCGGGCGTTCAAGCGGTGGACAGGGATGCCGCCGCAGGCGTACCGGACGGGGATGGGACGCAGATGAACGCAGATGCCGCAGATGGCAGGGCCGCAGATGGGCCGCAGATGATCACGACCGCGGATGGCGCACGCGCCGCCAGGTGGACCTGAAGGCTGCGGCTGCCGATAACCTGACAGCACCCGACCGGACCTGGTCGATCCCGGCGCAAACGGGCGTCGTTCCCTCTGGCGCAACTCCTGCAGGACGACCACCAGAAGAGCAGAAGAGGCCGGACGCCGCAGCAGGGAGGCGTTGTGTGCACTCCATCTCGCTGGTCTTCCGTCGCGGCGTTGATCCCTATCGTCCTTCTCGCGTCGGCGTCCATCGTCCTGGCCCAGCCCGCGGTGATGACCGCGGGCAGTGTTGACCGGAGTCCAGCGCCTTCGGGCTCCGGGCAATCCACGCCACTCCTAACCCCGGGCGTATGGGTCCGGGTCACCACCGTCGACCTGGCGAGGTTCTTCGGGCACGTGGTGTCAGCGGACGCGGACCGCCTCGAGGTGCGCGTCTCGGAAGGCAAGCGCGCCGGCGAACTCGTCGAGGTCCCGCTCGGCGACGTCAGGGAGATCGAGGTGAGCCAGGGCCAGGAAGGCCGAGGCCGGTCGGCCCTCCTCGGCGCAACGAGGATGGCGATCGTCGTCGCGCCCTTGATGATGCTCTGGGGCGCCGTCGATTACGACTCCGAGGACCTGCAGTACGGATCGCCGGGTGAGGGGGCGTTCTATGGATTCCTGGCCGGCGCCATGCTCGGCGCTGCGATCGGCGCGCCCCTCGGTGCCCTGGTGCGGGTGGAGAAGTGGAAGACCGTTCCCGGCTCTGAATATCGGCACGGCGTGGCGCCACGTCGCCCGACAGTTCCCTATCGGTTTGCCAGCGTTCGAGGCGGTTGGAACGGTCAATGGCGCAAGGAGGGGACCGATCCACTGGAACGTCCATCCGGCGGCTTGTCCGGCGGGTCGGGGGCCCTCGGATACACGATTGGTATCCGCGTGTCGGACACCTCCAGGCTGGAGTTCGAGTTCTGGCGTCCGGAGCGCATCGCGGTATCGCAGAGTGAGTTCCCCGGGGAGGGCACGAGGACGTTTCGGGACTACAGCCTGGGGCTCTCGATCGTTTCGGAGTTCAAGACCACCGAGCGCGTGCGGCCTTACTGGTTGATCGGGATCAACGCCCTCCGCGTCGACGAGCAGGGCCTGTCGGAACGAAAATCCTACGGCGGCCTGCTGTCCGGCATCGGGATGGACGTGAGCATCACGCGCCACCTGGCCGTGTCCCTTGACGGGCGCATCAACTACCCCATCGACTACTGGTATCTCATCGACCCCTACGAGAAACGCACGTCGTTCCGGCCGTCCGTCGGCATGGTGGTGCGCTTCTGACCAGGAGCGATCCGGATTTCTACCGTTGTCTGCGTAATCTGCATCTGCGTAATCTGCGCAATCTGCGGCGGTCTTGTCTCTGCGTCATCCCGCCACCGCCCTACACCGTCAGGGTCTTGTTCTCCGTGTTGGGAATCCCAATCCACATCACCGCCGCCAGCGCGAACGCCGCGCCCGTGATGGCAAACGCTGCGCCAAACCCCTGCGTGGCTGCCATGGACCCGACGACGAAGGGAGCCGCGGCGCTGGCGATGCGTCCCACGTTGTAGCCCACGCCCGCGGCGGTCGCGCGAATCGACGTCGGGTAGAGCTCCGCGATGACGGCACCGAAGCCGCTGTAGTAGCCCGTGCCAAAGAACGCCACGGCGGGCCCCAGCAGCAGCAGCATCCACGGCTCGCGGAGCGCGCCGTAGAGCGGAAGCAGCAGCGCCGCCATCGCCACGAACGTCACGTAGGCGCGCTTGCGTCCAATCGCGTCCGCGATGTACCCGAAGCTGATGTAGCCGAACCACATCCCGACCTGCATGAAGATCACGAACCACGACATCGTCGAGGAGGACAGCCCCACGCCGCCCCGGTCTGCCGGGAGGTTGAGGTACGCCGGTACCCAGAGGTTGAGCCCCCACCAGCCGAACAGGCAGCACGCGTTCATCAGGATGATGAACACGGTGATGCGCGCGCGGTCCGTCGTGAAGAGCGACCCGATGCGCCCGCGAGCCTCGGCGGGCGTGCGGTGCCACAGTTCCGGCTCCTCCACCTTCTGCCGCACCCAGATGGTGAAGAGCGCCGGCAGCACGCCGACGAAGAACACCCCGCGCCAGCCCCAGATGGGCATCACCACGAGGTTCACGGCCGCGGCCAGGCCATAGCCGATAGCCCAGGAACTCTGCACGAAGGCCAGCGCCTTCCCACGATGCCGCGCGGGAAAGGTTTCCGACACCAGCGCCACGCCCGTGGCCCATTCGCCGCCCATGCCGAAGCCGAGGAGGATCCGGAACACGGCGAGCTGCGCGACGTTCTGCGCCAGCCCGCACGCGGCCGTGAAGATGGAGTAGATGAGGACCGCCGCCATCAGCGCGCGCTTCCGTCCGATGCGATCCGCGATCACGCCGAACGCCACGCCGCCCACCGCCGCCGCCAGCAGCGTGAGCGCGCCCAGCTGCCCGGCCACGGTCGTCGAGAGCTGCAGCACCGGGTCCTGGATGAGCGAGGCCAGGACCAGCGAGTAGAGCATCACGTCGAACGAGTCGAGCATCCACCCGAGCGATGCGGCGACGAACGCCCTCCGGGCCCGCACGTCGGCGGCGCGCCACCACGCGAACATGCCGGTGTCGTCGGCGACGGCCATGGCGGGCGCGACGGAAGGAGCGGCAGGGGTCGGGCTCATGCGCATAACGGTAACACCGGGCCGGTCTTCACGGGCGCGCGGCTCCCGCGCGCTCGAGAGCCTGGATGACGCGGGGCTCCAGCGGGCGCTGGCGCCAGCCAAGGTTCGTGCGCTCCCAGAGCGCGGTGCCGCCATCGGGCTCGCGGGCGTTCACGTCGGCGCCGCGTGCGAGCAGGGCCTCCACCAGGGCTGCGTTCCCGCAGCCCGCAGCGTGCCAGAGCGGCGTGGCGCCGTCGCGGCCGCGGGCGCCGACGTCCGCGCCCGCGTCGATCAGCAGGCTCGCAGGCCCGACCAGGCAAGTGCCCAGCGCAAAACTGAGGAGCGGTTCGTCGGCGGAGCCCATCTCGGGACTGGTCGTCCCGCTCCGCACGGCGCGCCCGACGGTGCGCCGCGGCCAGGAGCGCCACTGCGTGCGGTCGTCGGGGGCGAGGCCTCGTGACAGGTACACCGCGAGCGCCGCGCTGTCGTCCCGCCTGATGGCCTCGGCCGCCATGTAGTGGTCGGGCCAGTACTCGGGGAGCAGGTAGACGCCGGAGAGCGCGGCGAGTGCCGCCACCAGCGTGAGCACCGGCTTGACGAAGAGCGTGTACGCGTATCCCACGGCCCGTCCCTCGTGTGTGAGTCAGGATACTAACCTCATCCGCGGCAGGCCGCCTGTCGTGCTACCCTCCCGCGTCGTGCCCCCCGCGCGGGGCGCATGTCCTGGAGGACTCCCGCATGAAGGACCGTGCTCCCCGCACTGTCGCCGCCCGGGCCGCCATCGCCTTCACCTGTCTCCTGCCGCTCGTGGCGGCGTCCTGCTCGTCGCCGAATCCAGGCGACAGCGTGCCCATCGATCCCGACGACATCGGCGGGGCGGTCACCGGGCCGAACGGCCCGGAGGCTGGCGTCTGGGTCATCGCCGAAACGCGCGAGCTTGGCGTTCGCTACATCAAGAGCGTCGTCACCGACGACCAGGGTCGCTACGTCATCCCGGACCTGCCGGCCGCGCAGTACGACGTGTGGGCGCGGGGCTATGGCCTGGTCGACACCGCGAAGGCCCAGGCCCGCCCCGGCGCGCACGTGAACATCACCGCCGTGCCCGCCCCGGACGAGGCCGCCGCGGCGAAGTACTACCCGGCCATCTACTGGTACTCGATGCTGAAGGTCCCCTCCGCCGATCAGTTCGGTACCAGCCCCGACATCGGGAAGAACTTCACCCAGGCGCGCTGGCTCGACGCGTTGAAGAGCAACGGCTGCATCGGATGCCACCAGCTGGGGCAGGAGTCCACCCGCACCATCCCGAAGGAGTTCGGCACGTTCGCGACAGGCGCGGACGCGTGGCGCCGCCGCGTGCAGTCCGGGCAGTCGGGGCAGATGATGCTGAACCAGCTGACCGCGATGGGACCGATGGCGTTCCAGCTCTACGGCGACTGGACGGACCGCATCGCGAAGGGCGAGCTGCCGCGCGCCAAGCCCCAGCGCCCGCAGGGCGTGGAGCGCAACATCGTCGTCACGCTGCGTGACTGGATGAACGAGAAACAGTACCTGCACGACCTCATCGCGAGCGATCGCCGCTATCCCACCGTCAACGCCTACGGGCCGCTGTTCGGGTCGCCGGAGTACAGCTCGGACGACATCCCCATCCTCGATCCCGTGAAGAACATCGCCACGACGTTCAAGGCGCCGGTGCGCGATGCCGACATGCCGCTCAGCCTCGGCCCCGGCCACGCGGCGGGGCTGGATGCGCTGCAGCCCTCGGCCTACTGGGGCAACGAGCGCATCTGGGACACGCGCGTGAACAACCACAACTCGATGTTCGGGCGGGACGGCCGGCTCTGGCTGGCCGCTGCCGTCCGCGGGCCCGAGAATCCCGCCTACTGCAAGGCAGGCTCCGACCACCCGTCCGCGAAGCTGTTCCCGATGGAGCGGACCAATCGCCACCTGGCGGTCTTCGATCCGAAGACGCAGAAGTACACGTTCGTCGACACCTGCTTCGGGACCCATCACCTGCAGTTCGGCTACGACGCGAACGAGACGCTCTGGACCAGCGGCGGCGGGCCCGTGGTCGGGTGGCTGAACACGAAGATGTTCGACGAGACGGGCGACGCGGCGAAGTCGCAGGGCTGGACCGCGCTGGTGCTGGACACCAACGGCAACGGCAAGCGAGACGCCTACGTCGAGCCCGATCAGCCGGTGAATCCCGCCAGGGACAAGCGCATCCAGGCCGGCTTCTACGCGGTGATGCCAAGCCCGGTGGACGGCTCGGTGTGGGGCTCGTTCCGCGGCGCCACGAGCGGCGTTGTCAGGCTCGACCCGGGTCCGAATCCGCCGGCCACGGCGCTGGCCGAGGTCTACAACGTGCCTGCGCCCGGATTCGGCGTGCGCGGCGCCGACATCGACAAGCAGGGCGTGGTGTGGGTCTCGCTCGCGAGCGGACACCTCGGGAGCTTCGACCGCCGCAAGTGCAAGGCGCCCCTCAACGGCCCGAAGGCCACCGGCGATCACTGTCCGGAGGGCTGGTCGCTCCACCAGTACCCGGGCCCCGGCTTCGAGGGCATCGGCGAGAACAGCGCGGAGTCCAGCTATTACACCTGGGTGGACCAGCACGACACCTTCGGCCTCGGCGAGGACGTCCCGATGTCCACGGGCAACCTGAACGACGGCCTCATCGCGATGAAGGATGGCCGGATGATCGTCCTCCGCGTGCCGTATCCAATGGGCTTCTACGCGAAGGGCTTCGACGGCCGTATCGATGATGCGAACGCAGGGTGGAAGGGACGTGGACTGTGGGCCGCCAACGGTGACCGGACGCCATGGCTCATCGAGGGCGGCAAAGGGTCGAAGCCTCTCGCGGCACACTTCCAGTTACGGCCGGACCCGCTGGCGAAGTAGCATCCGCGCATGGCCAGGCACAGGATAGAGGTCAGGCAGGGCATCGGTTCGCTGCGCGCCGGGGACACACAGTTGCGCGACGTCCCCTACCGGCTGTACCGATGGGCGGATGACGCCGCCGGGACGGCCGCCAGCGGTCCCCTGGAGGGCACGGTGGACATTGCCGGCCTCGCGGAGGCCACCGTCCTCGCCGGTGTGGACGACCTGGTGCTGCAGCTCGCCGACGGCCGTCGCGTTCACGTGGCGTTGACCAGCAGCACTGGTCACTTCGTCGTCAGAACCGACCAGGACGTCTGAAGGCCGGCCCCTGGTCAGGACTCCTGCGAGCACGCCCACTCCGAGACCGATGGCCGCGCCGTTGGTTAACGAGTCGCAAGACGCGTAAACGCGACGGACGTCCGCGCTGGCCAGCCTTCTCTCGACCCCGCTGTCTTCGAACGCAATGAGGTCGGCCCCGAGCCGGACGAGCCGGCCACGGTACTGCTGGCCCGCCACGTTGTCGACGATGACCATCTTCCCTTCCGCGAGTCTCGAGGGGAGCGCCTCGAACGTCGCGACGGGCGCGCGCGCCGCTCCGCAGGCTGCCGCGAACGATGCCATCACGGCGACGATGAGGGTGCGCATGTGTCCCTCCTCCCAGCCGAGGTCCGAAGCAAAAAGGGAGACCGATTGCGGGGACGGCGGTGCGGCCGGGAGTGCCCGTGCTGGCCGACGACGTTGTGGGCCGCTGCCGGTCTGCCAGCAACTGAACAGCGAACGGTTGGGGCCTATGGCACCGCGACCCAGGTTCCGCCGCCGTCGGTGGTGCGGAATGCGCGGCCATTCGCCGTTCGAACGGTCGCGGAGGTCGCGTCTGTCGCGTCCACCGCGGCGAGGTCGAGGGCCGCGGGGCTCGTCACGCGCCGCCAGGTGCGCGCGTCGGTTGTGACGAGCACGACGCCGCCGGGGCCCACGAGCCAGCACACCGATCCCGACGGCGCGGAGCCGGCGGTGAAGGTCGCCGCGACGCCCGTCTCGAGCCGCGTCCACGACGAGCCCGCGTCGGTGCTGCGCTCCACTACGCCGGGTCCCGCCAGGCGCCAGCGCACGGCGGGGTCGCTCGAGACGATGCCCTGGGAAAGGGTGTTGCCGGCGAACCCTTCGCGGGTGCCCGCGGGCGCGCCGGCCGCTGGCGCGGCCTGAGCCTGCGCGGCGGGCGGCGGGGCAGGGGCTGCGGGACTCGGACGTTCCGCCGCCGCCTCCGCGCTGCGGCGTTCGCGCTCGATGCTGTCGGTCTCCGCCAAGGGGGCGGGGGCGTCAGCCGGGACCGGTCGCACTGTCTTCGCCTCCGTCTCGGCGCGCGCTGGCGGAAGTTCCGCTGGAGCGGCCTCGAGGGCGGAGTCTCGGGCCACATCGCCCGGCGAACGTGAGGCTGCGGCATCGCGTTCGTCTTTCGGCGCCGCCCCGGGAAGCGCCTTCTGGAGATCGATCGCTGATGGCTCGGCGGCCGGTGTTTCGACGGCCGCCGGCTGCGTGGGGGATTCGGCTCGTGCCTGGGTCAGCTCTTCCTTGACTCGAGTGCTCGGTTGCTCGCCACCTGGAACGAGCACCCAGACCAGCGTGGCCGCAGCTGCGGCGGTGAGCGGCACGAGCCACCGCAGCGACCAGCGGCTCCATGACCCCTCTGGCGCCAGTGCGGCCGGCGCCGGTTCGCTCTTCACAATCGCGGCCATGAGCGCCTGGCACCTCGCGCAACCCGCGGCGTGCGCCTCCACCTGCGCCTGCGCGCGCGCGTCCAGCCCGCCGTCCGTCCACGCCGCCAGCGTCTCCGCGTCGGGACACGCGTCGCCCGGCCCGGCGCCGCCCGGCATCTGCCGTCGGAGCATGGCCTCCATGGCTCGGTCGCGCGGATCCTGCGGCGTCACCTCACTCCCTCATCCAGAGAACGTTCGAGCACGGCGTTCTTGCGGGTGGGCTCCGACCCGAGCAGATCCGCCACGTCCATCTCGCCCGCGTCCGCCACGACGGCCGCGAAGCACTGCTCGATGGCGTCCGTCCCAAGGCCGGACTCGCGCAGCTGCCGCTCGACGTCCTCGCGCAGTGCCTTCCTTGCGCGGCTCAGGTGCCGGGACACGGTCGCCTCGTGCTCCTTCAGCGCGCGGCCAATCTGCGCCAGCGTCATGTCCTGGGCATAGTACCAGCCCAGGCGGAGGCGGTCCCGCGGCGAGAGTCGGGTCAACGCGGTCGCCAACGCGGCGCGTGCGAGCGCGCCCAGGCGGCGCGACTCCACGTCCGGCTCTGCCGCCTCGGAGGCCGGCGCATCGGGAGCCCCTTCCTCGGGCAGCGGGTCGAAGCGGCGGTGCGCGCGCACACGATCCACCTGGCGCTGCGCCAGGATGGCCCGCAGCCACGTGCCGAGGCTGCTGCGCCCGTGGAAGTAGCGGAATAGCGATTGCCGCTCGCCCTCGCGTTCTTTCAGGCCGAAGAGCTCGCCGTACAGCGAATCGGCCAGCTCCCGTCCGTCACCGGCAGAGTCGATGGCAGCGGCGGCGCGGTAGAGCGCGGGCCGGTACTCGAGGACGAAGTGTTCCCACGCGGCCTCGTGGCCCCGCTCGCACGCACACGCGAGGGCGAGGTCTTCGAGGTGGAGTGCACCCAGAGCCTGCTCCAGCGCTGCCGCGCCAGAAGCGTCGATCTTGGCGGCGCTTCGTTCCAGTGCCGCGGCGAAATCGGCCACGGAGACGTTCCACCGATCCGCATTGGCGCGCCTGTGAAGGCGGGCGGCGACTTCGGGACCGACACGCGGCATGCTTGCGCCCATAGTAACCCTGCGGCTTGACGGCTCCCCGCGGACGGTGCCATCGTCGCTCGAGCGCGGAGGCTGACGTCCCGATGTCGACGGCAAGCAGCCCGGACCGACGGCTTACCTGCGCCGACTTCCTGCAGTTCCCGGACGACGGGCTCCGGCACGAGCTCATCGATGGGGTGCACTACGTGACCCCATCACCGGTGACGCGTCACCAGGTCCTGGTGGGTCGATTGCACTTTGCGCTCGAGCTCTACCTGCGCGCTCGCCCCGGCTCCGGACAGGTGTTCCTGGCGCCGTTGGACGTCGTGCTGTCCAACTGGGACGTGGTGGAGCCAGACCTGCTCCTGATCGCGGGCGATCAACCGGGTCTCGTGACCGCGAAGAACGTGCAGGGTCTCTTCGCCTGAGGGCTCGCGCGGCCGGGCGCAACGCGTCCTACAGGAACCAGTCCAGGCCCATCTCCCGGGGAGCGTGCAGGAGGTTCGCGTTCCCCAGGATCCACAAAGGCCAGAACCACCGCCCCCGTGGCAACAGGATGTTGAATGCCACGGTCATCGGCAGGACGACGCGCGTGACCGCGGCCGGCTGGCCCTCCCACACCGCCGGACCGAGGACGAGCATCAGCAGGACGTAGCCCACGCCGACCCGCCACCAGGGGTCGCGCCACGCGCGCCACCAGATGAAGGCCACGGCCTGCGTCGTCAGTGCGACGAGGGTGAGCACGGCCAGCCATGCGTCGAACTCAGATGCGTAGAGGCGCGCCTCCTCCACGCTGGCGATCCAGTCGTTCACGTAGGCGACGAGCGGCGCCGCGAAGTTGCCCGCGCCAGCCGCTTCCGGTGGCAAGCCGAGCGAGACGAGGTAAGCCACCCAGAGGGCGAGGGGCGCGACGACAGCGAGGCCTTGAACGGCCAGGGCGCCCAGCCGGTTCGGAGCGGGCAGCTGCGCCGGCAGCAGGACCGCGCCCGCGAGCAGGTTGGTTTCACGCGTCAGGCCGGACACGCCGAGGATGGCGGCGGCCAGCCACTGGCGGTTCGCGTGAACAGCGGCGACGCCCAGGGCGATGATGAGCGCGCTCGGCCCGTCGGCCAGCGCCCGCGCCATCGACGCCATGAAGCCGTGGGACAGCATGATGGCGATCCACGCCGCCGTGGCCGCCGCGGAACCGGGCGGCAGCCACCGCAGCAGGAGCCACGCCATCCAGAGCCACGCGGCGACGTTCAGGAGCGCATACACCTGGAGGACGTACCACGGCTCTCCGAGCGCGAGCACGTTCGCCAGCCAGGGGAGGAAGACGCGCCGCGCGCGATAGAAGGGCGTGTCGATGGCCCTGACCGTGGCTGGATCCTGCAGCAGCGGATCGAGCGCGAGCTGCGCATAGAACTGCGCGTCGTAGCCGTACGGAGACTCGACGGCGTGCGGCACGGCACCGAGCGCTGGCACGGCGCGTCCGCTGAACGCCTGGCCAAACCGGATGAGCGACGTGAAGCCGTTCTCCGGCTGGTGGAAGCGCGCAACGCCCCACAGGACCAGCACGACCACGGTGACGTGTGGAGCGAGCTGGAGGGCCTTCGATCGCCGGATGAACGCAACGCCCGTGCGCGTGGCGGTCCAGGCGGCGTCCGCGACAGCGATCGCGGCCCTTGTGAGCCACGACACCAGGGGCGGCACCACGCGCGCGATCGGACGCACATAGAGGAACGCTGCGAGGATGGCGAACGCGGTGGGCGACAACAGGATGCGGTAGGGCGAGACGAGGTCGGCCAGCAGGACGATGGCGAAGACGAGCAGCACGAGCGCGGCGACGGCGCCTGCGGCGACCCGCGCCACGCTCTCGGAGCGGCCGGGCCTGGGCAGGGACTCGACTGCCGGGACGCCGTCGGAGCGCCGGGGCTTCAGCCCCGGCGACGCCAGCACCGAGCAGCGCAGCGCGAGAAGGCCCGCGCCGACCATGGCTGCCAGCCACCACGGTACGCGAGGGTTGCCGGGGTGCCCCCTCGGCACGACCACGAAGCCGAGCGCGCCCGCGGAGAAGCCGTGGACGTTGGCGATCTCCAGGTAATCCAGCTGCCATCCCGGGCGGCTGCCCGACACGGTGATCGTGTGACCGTGGCCGCCGGTGAGCATGGCGGACGCATCGATCCGCGTCTCCGCGTTCGCCGGCGCCTCGACGGCGGCGAGCGTGGCGTCGTCGAGGGCCAGCGTCAGTCGCGTTGCCTCGCCGCCCCCGCGGACGCGCGCGATGATGGCGGCGGGCGCGCCGGCCAGCGGCGTGAGGTCCGGCAGCGGGACCGTCAGCGCGGGATCGCTGGCGACAAGTGGCGAGGCGACGACGCGGACGCGGATGCGCTCGAAGCCCAGGTGGACGTGCGTCGCGAGGACGGCGAAGCACAACAGGGCCAGGCCCACGGCATGGGCACCGCGCGCCCGGCGTGCGTGGGTGACAGGAGCGCGCTCGGCGCCGGGCGGGGACAACGGCGGCTGCATCTGGTGGAGCGTATCAATGATTTCTTCAGGACCCGGCATCGCGCTCGGAGAGCAGCTGCCGGCCATTCCTACGCAACGGCCGCTCCACAAATTTGCGCCTGCCTGGTCCTGTCTGGGCCGCTGGAATTGTACTTTCGACCGAGGCGCCGGTGCCGTGGGGAAAGGGCTATATAGTGTCGGGACCACTCGTGCCAGCCACTGCCCGCATCGCGCCCCGCGGCGAGGATCGCCTCCGTTCCGGTCATCCGTGGATCTACCGCACCGATGTCCGCGACGCCGATGCGGGTCCCGGTGCCATCGTCCGCGTGCTGGGCCCCAAGGATCGGGTGCTCGGCTTCGCGCTCTACTCCGACCGATCGCAGATTGCGCTGCGGATGATTGCGAGGGCCGACGCGGTCATCGATCACGCGTTCTGGGAGCACCGGCTGCGCGCCGCCATCGGGTTCCGCGCGTCGCTCGGGCTCGACGCCACGGCCTACAGGCTCGTGCACGGAGAGGCCGATCTCCTGCCCTCCCTCATCGTCGATCGTTACGCGGACCACCTGGTGCTGCAGGCGCTGTCGCAGGGCATGGATCGCCTGGTGCCCACGCTCGTGCCCATGCTGGTGTCGCTGACCGGCGCGAAAGGCGTGCTGGCGAGGAACGACCCAAAGGTTCGGCTGCTCGAGGGGCTCGAGCAGAAGGTGGAATCGCTCCACGGCGAGGTGCCGCCGACGATCGCGGTGCACGAGGGCCCCGTGCAATACGACGTGGACCCCTGGCACGGGCAGAAGACCGGCCTCTTCCTCGACCAGCGCGAGAACCGCGAGGCGGCCGCGCTGTACGCCCGGGGGCGCGTCCTGGACTGCTTCAGCTACAACGGCGGCTTTGCGCTTCGGCTCGCATCGGTGGCCGAGGCGGTGGAGGCGCTGGACAGCTCGGCCGACGCCGTGGCGCGCATCACCCACAACGCCGCGAAGAACCAGCTGGCCAGCGTCACGGCGCGCGAGGCCAACGTCTTCGACGAG
>JBFWQE010000026.1:0-47011 GCA_050249615.1 Vicinamibacterales bacterium | reverse complement strand
CGCCCGCAGGGCGAGCCCACACGCCGCAGGCGTGCCCACGCGGCGCAGCCGTGCCCCTGCGGCGTGCCCCCGCGCCCGATCGGGCGCGCCTGCGTGGCCCGAACGCGCCGCGCCTACCCCCGGCCCTCCAGCAGCAGGAACCCGAGCGGCGGAACCGTCAACGCGAGGGACTGCCCGAACCCGTTCGCGGGCATCGGTTCGGTGCGGACCTCGCCGCCGTTCCCCACGTTGCTCCCCCCGTACACCGAGGCGTCGCTGTTCAGCACCTCGCGATACGGGCCCGCCGCGGGCACGCCGATCCGGTAGCCGTGTCGCGGCACCGGCGTGAAGTTGACCACGGCCACGACGTGGGACGCGGCGTCCGCTCCGCGGCGCACGAGTGACAGGATGCTGTTCTCGTGATCGTGGCAGTCGATCCACTGGAAGCCGTCGGGCACGTCGTCCCGCTCCCAGAGCGCGGGCGCCGAGGCGTACGCGTGGTTCAGATCCTTCACCCACCGCTGGAGCGCTGCATGGCGGGGGTCCCCCAGCACCCCCCAATCGAGCTCGCCGTCGTGGTTCCACTCGCGCCACTGGCCGATCTCCCCGCCCATGAAGAGCAGCTTCTTGCCCGGGTGCGCGAACATGTAGCCGTAGAGCGCCCGCAGGGTCGCGTGCCGCTGCCATACGTCACCCGGCATCTTGTCGAGCAGCGAGCGCTTGCCGTGCACCACCTCGTCGTGCGAGAACGGCAGCACGAAGCGCTCGCTGTAGGCGTACATCAGCGAGAACGTGACGCGATTGTGATGCCACTTGCGGTACACCGGATCCTGCGCGGTGTAGTCGAGCATGTCGTGCATCCACCCCATGTTCCACTTGTAGGTGAAGCCGAGGCCGCCGAGGTGCACGGGCCGCGTCACGCCCGGCCACGACGTCGACTCCTCGGCGAAGACGACGGCGCCGGGGCACTCGGTGGCCACGAGCACGTTGAGCTGCTCGAGAAACGCGATGGCCTCCAGGTTCTCGCGGCCGCCGTACCGGTTGGGGACCCACTGTCCGGGCTGGCGCGAGTAGTCCAGGTAGAGCATCGACGCGACCGCGTCCACGCGCAGGCCGTCCACGTGGAACTGCTCGAGCCAGTAGAGCGCGTTGGACAGGAGGAACGAGCGCACCTCGTGCCGGCCGTAGTTGAAGACCAGCGTGCCCCAGTCCTGGTGCTCGCCCTGCCGCGGGTCGGCGTGCTCGTAGGCGGCAGTGCCGTCGAAGCGCGCGAGGCCGTGCCGGTCCTTCGGGAAATGGCCAGGCACCCAGTCGAGGATGACGCCGATCCCGGCCTGGTGGCACGCGTCCACGAAGAACTTGAAGTCCTCGGGCGGCCCGAACCGGCTCGTGGGCGCGAAGAAGCCAATCACCTGGTAGCCCCACGAGCCGGTGAAGGGATGCTCCATCACCGGCAGCAGCTCGAGGTGCGTGAAGCCCATGGTCTTCACGTAGGGCACCAGCTGCTCCGCCAACTCGCGGTAGGTGAGCAGCCGGCCCTCCGGCGACTTGCGCCAGCTGCCCAGGTGCACTTCGTAGATGGACATCGGCCGCTCGATCCATCGATCGTGCCCGGCGCGAGCGGCCATCCAGTCCTGGTCCCCCCACGCGTAGCCGTCGCTCGACCAGACGATGGATGCCGTGCGCGGCGGCACCTCGAAATACCGGCCACAGGGATCGGCCTTGAGGTTCACCGAGCCGTCCCCGCCCAGCACCTCGAACTTGTAGCGGTCGCCGGCCGCCAGGTCGGGCAGGAACGTCTCCCAGTAGCCGCTGGACCTGAGGCGCATGGGATGCACGCGGCCGTCCCACCCGTTGAAGTCTCCCACCACGCTCACCCGCCGCGCGTTGGGCGCCCAGACCGCGAAGTGCACGCCGCGCCGGATGCCGTGCGTGATGGCCCGGGCGCCAAGCTTCTCGAAAGCCCGCACGTGCGTGCCCTCGGCCAGCAGGTGCAGGTCGTAGTCGGTGAGGACCGGGCCATACCGGAAGGGGTCGTCGAGGGTGAAGGCGTGGCCATTCCCGAGGGTGACCCGCAGGCGGTAGTCGAACCCCTCACGGCCGGTCGCGGGCAGGATCAGCTCGAACAGTCCCTCCGGGTGCACACGGGTCATCGCGCGCGCGTCCTGACCGTCCGGGGCCGTCACCGCAAGCGCCCCCGCCCGCGGCCAGAAGGCCCGGATGGCCAGATCCTCGCCCGCCTGGTGCGGGCCAAGGACGGCGAACGGGTCGGGGTGCAGGCCCCGGACCAGGGCATCGATGTCGTGGGGCAGCATCAGGGGATTGTAGTGAAGTCAGGGATCAGGGGATCAGGGGATCAGGGGATCAGGCTCAGCAGGAGCAGGGAGCTGGGGCTGGGGATGGGGATGGGGACAGTCGGCAGAGCGGGGAGCGGCAGGGCGACAGGAAGCTGAGATGGCCAGTAGCCAGGAACCGACTCCTGCCCCCTGATCCCTGATCCCTGATCCCGATAGACTATCCTTGTGACTCCTTCCTCTCTTCTCTCGAAGCTCTCCCTGGAATCGCTGAACCCCGGTGCGTGCACCGGCCCCGACGGGTGGATTGCCGAGCCCGACGGCCACAAGCTGACATCCTTCAACCCGACCACCGGTGAGCCGATTGCCACGGTGATGCTGGCCAGCCCGTCCGCTTACGATCGCGTGGCCGCGGCCGCCACGGCCTCCTTCCGCAGCTGGCGGGACGTGCCCGCGCCCAAGCGCGGCGAGGTGGTGCGCGATCTCGGCCAGGCGCTCCGCGAGATGAAAGAGCCGCTCGGCGACCTGGTGTCGCTCGAAATGGGCAAGATCCGCGCGGAAGGCCACGGCGAGGTGCAGGAGATGGTCGACATCTGCGACTTCGCGGTGGGGCTGTCGCGGCAGCTCTACGGGCTCACCATCGCGTCCGAGCGCCCGGGCCACCGGATGATGGAGCAGTGGCACCCGCTGGGGCCCATCGGGGTCATCTCGGCCTTCAACTTCCCCGTCGCCGTCTGGTCGTGGAACGCAGCCATCGCCGCCGTCTGCGGCGACACGGTGATCTGGAAGCCGGCCGAGCCGGTGCCGCTCACCGCCATTGCCGTCCAGCACATCGCCAACCGCGTGATGGCCGATCACGGCGTCACGGGCGTCTTTGCGCTGGCGGTCGGGTCGGGTCGCACGGTCGGCGAGGCGATGATCCAGGACGCGCGGCTGCCCCTGATCTCGTTCACCGGCTCGACGGCCGTCGGCCGGCACGTCTCGCAGGCCGTGGCCGCGCGCTTCGGCAAGGCCATCCTGGAGCTCGGCGGGAACAACGCCATCATCGTCACCGGGGATGCGAACCTCGACATGGCCGTGCGCGCCATCCTCTTCGGCGCCGTCGGCACGGCCGGGCAGCGCTGCACGTCGACCCGGCGCATCATCGCGCACCAGAGCATCAGCCCGGCGCTGACCGATCGACTGGTCAAGGCCTACGGCCAGGTGAAGATCGGCGACCCGCTGGCGGAGGGCACGCTCATGGGCCCCCTCGTCAACGCGCAGGCCGTGGATCAGATGGAGAAGGCCCTGGCCCAGGCGGTCGCGGAGGGCGGCCAGGTGCTCTGCGGCGGGAAGCGCCGCCCGGACATCGGCCCCCACTTCGTGGAGCCCACCATCGTCCGCATGCCCGCGCAGACCGACATCGTGAAGCACGAGACCTTCGCGCCCATCCTCTACGTGCTCGAGTACGACCGCTTCGAGGACGCCCTGGCGATGCACAACGACGTGCCGCAGGGCCTGTCGAGCGCCATCTTCACCGAGGGCATGCGCGCGGCCGAGGAGTTCCTCTCGGCGCACGGATCGGACTGCGGCATCGCGAACGTGAACATCGGCACCTCGGGTGCCGAAATCGGGGGCGCCTTCGGCGGCGAGAAGGAAACGGGCGGCGGCCGCGAGTCCGGCTCGGACGCGTGGAAGGCCTACATGCGGCGGCAGACCAACACGGTGAACTGGTCCACGAACCTCCCGCTCGCGCAGGGGATCACGTTCGGATAGGCGGATTCAGGGGTGCAGGGTGCAAGGGTGAAAGGGTGCAAGGTGCCCGGTGCACCTCGGCACCTATGACCCCGCCCGTCCAGCCCCCGGCACTCCCCGAACGCCGGCACCGTTGCACCTAGCGCAACTTCTCCCCCGCCTTCACAGTCTGGCTCGACGGGGGCGGCTCGCGGTGCTCCACCCATCGCACGAGGCGATCGAAGGCCTCGCGCACCGTGGGCAGGTAGGACGGGCCCTCCCCCATCGCCCTTGCGACGTCGGGATCGAGCCCCATCCGCGTCGCGATGTACATGAACGACTGCACGCCATCGTCGTCGCCGGACATGTGCCACACGCCCTCGACCTGGTAGAGGCGGTGAAGTGAGCGCGGGTCGACGCGACGACGGTAGGCCAGCAGCTCCTTCAGCACGAAGTCGTCCCACGTGCCCACCACCTCGATGGTCGGGACGTGGATCTTCCCGGAGGAGTTCTCGCCCGACGGCGATGCCGGCCGCGTCGCGGCGTTTGCCGCGTTGGCAGCCGTGTAGGGCCAGAGCCGGCGCGCCGCGACGGGCGTCCCGATGGCCTCGGCGAAGGCCACGACCCGCGGGTCGGTGTCGGCAAGGCCGGGGTTCCGCTTCGGATCCACCCCTGGCCACAGCGTGGCCAGCTGCTGCTGGCGCGCGGTCCGCGTGGGCAGGTCGCCGCCGGCGCCGGCGATGATGACGATGCCCGCGTAGTTCGCCGCCGGATCCTCCGCGGCCACGCGCGCGATACCGCCGCCCATCGAGAGGCCGACGAGGTAGAGGCGGGCCGGCCCGCGGCCCAGGCGCGAGGCGAGCTCGCCGGCCGCCACGTCGGCGAACTGGCTGGTGAGGGCCAGGCCTCCGCGCGCATCGATGGCCCCGTCCCGATCGACGCTCGCGTACGCGAATCCCGCGGAGGTCGCGTGCCGGCCAATCACATCGTCGAGCGCGGTCTCATCGGTTCCGATGACCTTGCCCGTCGGATCGAAGTTGTTCCCACCCGACCCGCCGTGCGCGCCGATGACGAGCGAGCCGTTCCAGCGCGCCCGATCCGACGGATAGCGCAGCACGAAGCGCTTCGGCACGCGGGCGCCGCCCACGTCGAGGGCCACCTGGCCCTTCAGCTCGACGACCCCGCTGCGCAACGACTCGGCGACGGCACTGAACCGGTTCGACTGATCCGCTGCTGTCGACGCCGGGTGGCAGAAGAGAACGGCTGCGAGCACGACCGGGGCGGCACGAGAGCTCATTGGCGTGCATTCTACCTTCCGACCGCGGGCGCGGCCTACTGCGAGCGCAGCGAGCGGCCCTGGCCCTGCCTGCGCGACGCGCGGGGGCCTGCCTTCCGCGCGACCCGCGGCCCTGTTACGATCACCTGATGATGCATGCCACGTTCGACACCTCCGCCGGGACCTTCAAGGTCCGCCTCTTCGACGACAAGGCCCCGAACACCGTCGCCAACTTCGCCGGGCTCGCCAACGGCTCGAAGGAGTGGACCGATCCGAAGACCGGCAAGGCCGCGTCACGACCGTTCTACGACGGCCTCGTTTTCCATCGCGTGATCGACGGCTTCATGATCCAGGGCGGCTGCCCGGAGGGCTCCGGCCGCGGCGGCCCCGGCTACCGCTTCGCGGACGAGTTCGGTCCGGGCCTGCGGCACGACAAGGCCGGGCTGCTGTCGATGGCCAACGCCGGCCCCAACACGAACGGGTCGCAGTTCTTCATCACGCTCGCGCCCACGCCGTGGCTCGACGGCAAGCACGCCATCTTCGGCGAGGTCGTGGAGGGCATGGACGTCGTGAACGCCATCGGCAAGACCGCCACCGGCCCGCAGGACCGGCCATTGAAGGAGATCGTGATCAACCACGTCACCATCTCGGAGTAGGTCCCTCCCGGGGGCGGGAGGACCACGGCGGTCCTATCGCCTCCAGCGCCCGAACCAGCCGGGACGCTGCGGCGCGGCCGGGCCGTCCTCCGCGGTGTCGGCATGGTCCAGCGCACGCGCCAGCTGCTGCGACAGGTCGGCCGGCACCGGCAGCGCGTCGGCGCACCCGGCGAGCCGCACCTTCGTCCATCGAAGCGCCCGCTCTCGGCGACGGCAGGGCTCGCAGGTCTCGAGATGAGCCGCAACCGCGGCCCGCTCCGCGGCCGGGAGCCGGCCAGCCAGCGCATCCTGCAGCCGCGTGAGGGAGTGGCCGCTCATGTCAACGACTCGTGCACGCCGCTCGTGCGACGCGTGTAATCCACGAGGTGCGCGCACAGCCTGGCGCGGCCGGCGAGGAGCCGGGCGGCGAGCGTGGCCACGTCACATCCGATCGCGCGTGCAGCCTCCTCGTACGGGAAGTCCTCGACATCCACCAGCAGCACGGCGAATCGCTCCGCCTTGGACAGCTGGCGCAGTGACACGTCGACATCGGGCGAGGCGTCGAGGCGCGACAGGATCGCCCGGTCCAGGTCGTCCGGATCGCCATCCACAACGGCGGCGAGGATGTCGTCGGCGCTGTCGGGGCCCGGCGGGGCGACGGTCCGCCCCTCGCGCTGCCAGAACTCGAGCAGCGTGCGCCACAGCTCGCCGAACAGCCAGCCGCGGGCGTCGCGACCGGTCGGTGCCTCGTCGAACGCCCGCCACGCGCGGACCACGGTATCGCCGGCGATCCCGGACGCCTCGTCCGCGCGGCGCGTCATCCGCCGGGCGGTGCGGTAGAGGGCGGGTGCCAGCGGCAGGACGAGCCGATCGAACGCGGCGCGCCGGGCGCCGGGAGGGCTCTGGGGCGTGTCAATCATCGCGGAAGCCGCCCGTTAGGATACGCCGGGACCGGCCCTGTATGATGGGCAGCCGTTTCGTATTGCCGGGTCCTCGACCCCAGGGGGAACACGTGGCCAACACCGTCCGTTGCTTCGTCGCGCTCGCGATCTGTTGTGGCTGCCTCATCAGCGCCACGCCGGCCGTCGGCCAGCCTGTCGCTGCACCCGATCCGGGCCCGCCCCCCAAGTACGTCGCCGACCCTATCTCGCTCCTCAAACCCGCCCTCGGCACCTTCCATCGCCCCATCTCCTCGAAGAACGCGGAAGCCCAGCAGTTCTTCGACCAGGGCTTCCAGATGATGTACGCCTTCGCACGGCTCGACGCCGTGCGCTCGTTCCGGGAGGCGTGGAAGCGCGACCCGGGCTGCGCCATCTGCTACTGGGGTGAGGCGTGGGCGTGGGGCTCGTACCTGAACGGCCCGATGCCGGCCGAGCAGTCACCGTTTGCCTTCTATGCCATCCAGAAGGCGATCAGCCTCAAGGCGTCCGCCACGCCGGTGGAGCGGGACTTCATCGACGCGCTCGCGCCGCGCTACGTCGAGAAGTTCGACCCCAAGACACGCCGCCAGCAGGACGAGGCCTACGCCGAGTCGATGCGGAGGCTGGCCGAGAAGCACCCGGACGACCTCGACGCGGTGACGCTCTATGGCGACGCGCTGTTCCTGCTCGAGCCGCGCCGCGGGCGCCGCGACGTGAACGCCCCGAACATCAAGCGGCTGCACGCCGTGCTCGAGTCCGTGCTCGCGAAGGACAACCAGCACCCCGGCGCGTGCCACCTCTACGTGCACGCCACCGAGTCGACGGTCCGGCCCGAGCTGGCCGAGAGCTGCGCCGAGTTCCTGGGCAAGTCGATCCCCGGCGCCAGCCACATCCAGCACATGCCGTCTCACACGTGGAACGAGGTGGGCCGCTGGGCCGACTCGGTGCGCGCGAACCTGGACGCCTGGCACTCGGACCTGAAGGCCGACATCGGCGAGGGCTTCGCCATCTACCCCGACCACAACCTGCACATGCTGCTCTACGCCGCCTCGATGGACGGACAGGGCGCGATTGCGATTCAGGCAGGCAAGGACTACGCGAAACGCACGGGCGACTCGATGTACCACGTGCTCACCCTCGTCCGCTTCGGGCGCTTCGACGAGGTCATCGAGGTGACGAAACGGCCCGAGCGCGACATCCCTGCCGGCGCCTGGGACTTCTCGCAGGGCTACGCGCGGCTGAAGCAGGGGGACACGGACTTCGCGAAGCTCTACCTCGGGCGCGTGCGGAAGACGGCCGAGACCTCCACGCAGGAATTCCGGCAGCATCCCGCGAAGCGGCTGCTGGGCCTGCTGGCGGGCATCCTCGAGGGCGAGATCCTGCGCGGCGAGAAGGACCTGCCGGGCGCCATCGCGGCCTTCGAGAAGGCCGTGCAGCTCGACGACGAGCTGGAGTACGACGAGCCCGAGCCGCTGCCGTTCACGGCGCGCCACTGGCTGGGCGCGGCGCTCATCGAGGCCGGCCGCCACGCGGACGCCGAGAAGGTGTTCCGGGAGGAGCTGGACGATCATCCGCACAATGGCTGGTCGCTCATCGGGCTGCAGCAGGCGCTGAAGGCGCAGGGCAAGTCGGACCCCGCCGTGGACGAGGACCTCGCGAAGAGCTGGGCGCGCGCGGACCACTGGGTACGCGCCTCACGATTCTGAGAGGCGCTCCATTGGCGATTGCCGATTGGCGATTGACGATTCATCGGGCCATCGGAGATTGGCGCATTGGGTCATTTCGATTGGGGCATTGAGGCATTGGGGCATTGGGGCATTGGGGCATTGCCGGGCTGGCACGTCACTGGCGGCCGGTCGGCGTCACTCCCGCAGGAGCCGTAGCCACACCGTGTCCTTGCCCGGGTGCCCGTCGAAACCGATGTTGTTGTCCGCCGCCGCTGCGCAGGCCCGGTCGATCTGGTCCTGGCTGACGTTGAACGACTGACAGCTCTCCGGCGAGTCGCCGCCGGGAGGTGCCGCGGAACTCGTTGCCGCCCGACTTGCTGATGAACTGCCGGTGCCTGAAATCACCGTGCACCGTGCTCCCGCACCGCGTCCGGGGCCTGTAAGAGGCATGATAGGAGGCCATGCGCCACTCGCTTCTCTCCCTCGCGGTACTCCTGCTGGCGGCGACGGCCGCGGTCGCCGACCCGGTGGACGACTACGTACGCGACGTGATGGCCGGCAAGAAAATCCCCGGCGTCTCCATTGCCATCCTGCGCGGCGGCGCCGTCGTGAAGGTCCAGGGCTACGGGATGGCGAACCTGGAGCTCGACACGCCGGCAACGCCGGACACCATCTACCAGTCCGGCTCGCTCGGCAAGCAGTTCACGGCCGCGGGCATCCTGTTGCTGGCCGAGGACGGCAAGCTCGCGCTGGACGACCGCCTGGCGAAGCATTTTCCCGAGGGACCCTCCACCTGGCATCGCATCACCATCCGTCACCTGCTCACGCACACGTCCGGGCTCAAGGACTACGGCTCGGACGAGATCGACTTCAGGCGCGACTACAGCGAGGACGACCTGCTGAAGGTCGCGCGCACCATCCCGCTCGAGTTCGAGCCGGGCACGCAGTGGAGCTACAGCAACACCGGGTATCTCATCCTCGGTCTGCTCACCTCGCGCCTGGCCGACAAGCACTGGAGCGACTTCCAGGCGCAGCGCATCTTCCAGCCGCTGGGCATGGCCACCACCCGCATCATCTCCGAGCGCGACATCGTCCGGAATCGCGCGGCCGGATACGAGCTCGATGACAAGGGCGAGGTCAAGAACCAGGACTGGGTGGCGCCGTCCCTGAACCGGCTGGCCGACGGCGCGTTGTACTTCTCGGTGAAGGACCTGGCCGCCTGGGAGGCCGCTCTGCATGCCCGGAGGTTCATGAGGCCCGACAGCTTCGAGGCCTGGTGGACGCCGGCATCGCTCGGAGGCCGCCTCACATACCCGTACGGCTTCGGCTGGGGCATGGGCGAACAGCGCGGGCATCGGCTCATCGAGCACGGCGGCTCGTGGCAGGGGTTCCGCACGGCCATCGCGCGCTACGTCGATCAGGGCCTCACCATCATCGTCCTTGCCAACCTGGCGCAGGCCCAGCCCGAGACGATGGCCCACGAGATTGCAGGGCTGGTGGAGCCCGGGCTGAAGCGACCGGACCCGTCGCGAGCCGCTCCCGATCCCGACGCGGCACGCACCGCGCGCCTGCGCGACGTCCTGGACGCCTGGGCGAACTACCGCCGGACGCCGGCCCTGGCCGAGGGCCTGGCGAGCACGGAGACAGGGAGCCGCCGGGAAGCCAGCCAGCGACGCACGACCGGCCGGCGGCTCGCGGAGATGACGGCCTTCCGTTACCTCGGCGAGGACGACCTGTCCGCGCGGCCGCTGACGATTCGTGGCGATTCCGTGGAGCGCACCGTGTACTACGCGCTGGACTCGAAGGACGCGCGGCACGTGTACCGCTTCCACCTGGCGCGCGACGGCCGCGTGGTGGACTTCGACAGCGAAGAGCGCTGAGAGGCGGCGGGACAGCTCGACAACGTTGCGGCCCGCCCCGCCGTCCAATGGTGCATGGCCGTGCTTCGCGACTGGCGCCTCGCCCTCCGCTCGCTCCTCAAGCAACCCGGCTTCACCCTCACCGTCGTCGGCATGCTCGGCGTGGCGATCGGCGCCAACACGGCCATCTTCAGCCTGATCAACAGCGCGCTGCTCCACGCGCTCCCGTTCGAGGACCCGGGTCGCCTGGTGGTCGGCCGGGCCACGTTCAGCGGCCGCGTCAATCCCTGGGTTTCAGGCTACGACTACTACGACTACCGGGAGCAGAGCCGGTCCTTCGAGGCGCTCGCCTCGATGGGCGGCGGGGCCGGCCCCACGACCGTCCTGGTCGACGGTCAGCCCGATCGGGCGAACGCGCTCTTCGTGAGCTGGGATCTCTTCCCCACCTTGCGCGTGGCGCCGGTGCTCGGGCGATCGTTCGACCCGGGGGACGCCGCCAGCGGCCATGACGACGTCGTCATCATCAGCTACGCCTATTGGCAGCGCCGCTTCGGCGGCTCGGCCGATGCCTTGAACCGCGTCATCGCCGTGACTGGGAGGCCCGCGACCATCATCGGTGTGATGCCGGCCACCTTCCACTTCATGTTCGATGTGGACGTGTGGCGCCTGACCTACCGTGACGGCCCGCTGGCCAACGCGCGGCGCTTCCACAACCTGCTGCTGGTCGGACGCCTCGCCCCCGGCGCCACGCAGGAGACCGCGCAGACCGAGGTGGACCTGATCTCGGCCCGGCTGGAGCAGCAGTATCCCGACTCGAACCGGAACAAGGCCTTGAAGATCACCCTCCTGCAGGACGCGCTCGTGGAGGACGTGCGGCCGAGGCTCTGGATGCTCATGGGCGCGGTCACGCTCGTCCTGCTGATGGCCTGCGCGAACGTTGCCGGCCTGCTCCTCGCCCGCGGGCACGGACGGCTCGCGGAAGTGGCCGTGCGCTCGGCGCTCGGTGCGTCCCGGCGCTCGGTCGTCGGCCTGTTCCTCTCGGAGAGCCTGCTCCTGGCCCTGCTGTCGGGCGTCGCGGGCCTCGCGCTGGCCTTTGCGTTTCAAGGACTCCTGATCAAGCTCGTACCCGTCAGCCGGCTCGGTATCGTTCGGGCGGAGCTGGATGTGACGGTGCTGCTGTTCGTCACGGGGCTGTCCGTCCTCACCGGCCTGGTGTTCGGCGTGCTGCCGGCGCTGCGCGGATCGTCGGTCGATGTGTCCAGCCAGCTGAGGTCGGGCACGCGGACAACGGAGGGACGCTCGGGCGCGCGCCTTCGAAGCGGCCTCGTGGTCGTGCAGGTGGCCCTCGGCGTCGTGCTCCTCATCGGCGCCAGCCTGCTCATTCGCAGCCTGTCGAAGCAGATGGGCGTGGACCTCGGCTTCCAGCCGGCGGGCGTGCTGACGGCCGGCATCAGCGTGTCCGAGCAGGACTACCCGTCGGTGGCTGCGCGCACGGCGTTCTTCACCTCGCTCCTCGACGAGGTGAAGACCCTTCCAGGCGTGGAAGTCGCGGGCCTCGTCAGCCAGCTCCCCATCAAGCATCCCGGCGGCAATCTCTACCTCCGCCGGCCCGGAGAAGAGGCCAGCTCCACGATGGAACGCTCCGCGGACCTTCGCATCGTGTTGCCAGGCTACTTCGAGACCATGCGGATGCCGCTCGTCGCGGGCCGCGGCATCGCCGACACCGACGATGCCGGAAGGCCTCGGGTGATGGTGATCACGCAATCGCTGGCGGCGCTGATGTTCGGGGGAGAGAATCCGCTGGGGCAGACGCTGATCGTCGACCTCGGCGAGCCGGTGCCTCACGAGGTGGTCGGCGTGGTGCGCGATGCCCGGCTGCGCCGGGTGACCGGCGAGCCGTTCCACGCGATGTACATGTCCGCCCGCCAGGCGCCGCGGCCGGGGATGTTTCTCACGGTGCGCACGGCGGGCAGCCCCGAGGGGCTGGTCGCGCCGCTTCGCGAGCTGCTGCGGCGCAAGGACCCGACCATTCCCCTGGCCGAGCCTGCCACCATGGCCGAAATCGTGGACGACGCCCTGGCGGAGACGCGCGTCGTGACGCTCGCGCTGGCGCTCTTCTCCGCGATCGCGCTGGCGCTGGCGCTGGTGGGTCTCTACAGCGTGCTCGCCTACTACGTCGGGCAACGTCAGCACGAGATGGGCGTGCGCATGGCGCTTGGCGCGAGCGGCAGGGACGTGATGTCGCTGGTGCTGGGCCGCGGCCTCGCGCTCACGGCGGCCGGCCTTGCCGCAGGCGTGGCGGGCGCGTTCTTCGCGACGGGTGTGCTTCGCGCCCTCCTCTACGAAACCGCACCCACCGACGGCCCGACCTTTGTACTCGTGCCCGTGCTCTTCGGCATCGTCGCCGCGCTCGCGTGCCTGCTGCCGGCATGGCGGGCGTCGCGGGTGAACCCCGTGGACGCGTTGCGGGCGGAGTAGGCGCCCAGCCGCGTCGCTGTCACGAAGGCCTGACGTCTACGGTCTCCGACTGAATCGCCAGAGCGCGCCTCGGCGGGGTCAGCAGGCTGCCCACCTGTGTCAGGAAGAAGTCCTTCACCGTGGCCCAGTCCTTTGGGCCTTCCCTGGGCAGCGGCGTCTCCCTCTCCGCATCGTCGAAGTACGACAGGGCCCGCAGCAGCAGGCCGTCGTCGATAGGGCCCTCGTGCACCTGACGCACGGCCGAGAGGGCGGCGACGATGCCGAGCCGGTGCTGCTCGAGCATCACGTACAGGTCGAAGAAGTCGCGCCGGAGTCCGCGGTCCAGAATCGCGTGCAGCTTCGTCGCCAGCAGGCCCGTCACGTCGAGGTGCCGGTCCTCCACGTGCGGCGCCAGCCGCGGCCCCGCGCCGGAACTCTCCAACCTCGAGAGGCTGACCGCCGCCGCCGCAGTACTCGCCGATGCGAGTCGCGAATCGCAGGTGTGAAGCGCGCAGGTCCTCAGGCGCTGCGGGCGATGCCCCGCACGATCAGACCGCGGGACACCGCCGCGTCCGCCTGGCGGTGGTCGTGCGTCCAAAACTCGACTGACTCGGTATCGGCTTCAGCCGCCAGCACCTCCGCCGTCGCGATGTGAATCGCATCGATCGCTCGAACGTTGACCGCGAAGGGGCTCTTCGCCCGGGCGAAGACGCTGGCGTCAATGGCCGCCAGATCGAGCATCGCCACGAGCGCCGCCAACTCCTGCCGCTTCGTCGCGGTTTCGGTATCGGTCAGATTGCCCAGCAACCGCTCGCGATCCACCGCCCGGGCGACTTCCACCTCCACCAGCTGCGACGAGACAACGCGTTCGCCATCGACCAGGGGAACCGCGAGCCCGGGCTCGGCGAACAGAATGCGCAGCAGGGCGCTAGCGTCGACGTACTTCACTCGGGTCCTCACGAACGGCGCGAAGCGCCGCCTGAACGTCAATCGGGCGGCCGAGCGGCGCGATCTTCAGGCGAGCCCAGTCCTGGCTGCCGGGACGGAGGCGGCCGGCCTGGGCCAGGCGCGCATGCCAGGAGTCGCGCTCGTCGGGCAGCGGGCCCAGCTGCGCGATCGGCTCGTCGCGGTCCTTCACCACGATTCGGGTGCCCCGCGAGGCCATGCGCAGGTACTTGCTGAGGTTGGCCTTGAGCTCCGTGACGTTGATGGCCTTCATGGACACATTATAGGACCATCATGTCCTTCTGAAGCCGCGCGTATGGCGGACCCGGTCGTTGTGCCTTCTCCCGACTCCCGACACGCTCTTTACCCCCATATGACTCCTGTCATAACCTCGCTGCGGCAATCCGCCACACCATCTGTTCTTGGAGAGGGGACATGGGTGTCCGCGTAGCGCTACCGCATCTGGAACACTGGAAGGCACAAGTCAAGTGCCAGGTCGGCTGCCCGGTCTCTACCGACGCAGGCCGTTACGTGCAACTCATCGCAGAGGGGCGACCCGAAGAGGCCTACCTTGTCGCCCGTGCACCCAATCCCCTCGCCTCCGTGTGCGGCCGCGTCTGCGCAGCCCCCTGTGAAGACGCGTGCCGCCGCGGGTCCATCGACGCCCCCGTGTCCATCCGCGCCCTCAAGCGCCACGTCACCGAGCAGTTCGGCGTCGAGTCCATTCGCCCGGACACGCAGGCACGCCTGCTCGAAGAGCCGATCGCGGAAGGCAACCGCTACGCCGGCCACCTGCCGATGGCGTTCCACCGCACGCCGCCGGTCGCGCCGGCCAACGGCCCGAAACGCAAGGTCGCCGTCATCGGCGCCGGCCCCGCGGGCATGGCCGCCGCCCACGACCTGGCCCTGCTGAACTACGACGTCACCATCTTCGAAGCCGCCGCCGAGCCCGGGGGCATGATGCGCTTCGGCATCCCCGAGTACCGCCTCCCCCGCACCCTGCTCCGCGCCGAGATCGACCGCATTGTCTCGCTGGGCGTGGACCTCAGGCTGAACAGCCCGCTCACGCCCGAGTTCGGGCTGAGCCAGCTCCGCGCGGCGGGCTTCGACGCGGTGTTCCTGTCCGTGGGCGTCTCGCGCGGGCGCGACCTGCAGATACCTGGCGTGGAACTGGACGGCGTCGTGAAGGCCGTGGACTACCTGCTGAACGTCAACCGCGGCTACCGCCTGGACCTGGGGCGCAGGGTCGTCGTCATCGGCGGCGGATTCGTCGCGTTCGACGCCGCGCGCACGGCGCTCAGGGTCGGGCGCGAGGCCGTGCCCGATGCCACCGAGGCCGAGCTGGGCGCCGAGACCGACGCCCGGCTGAAGGAAGCCATGGACTCGGCGCGCGCGGCGCTCCGCGGCGGCGCCACCGAGGTGACCATCGTGTCGCTCGAGAGCCTCGACGAGATGCCCGTGCTGCGGACGACGCAGGGGCACGAGGAGTACGAGGAGGCCTCGAAGGAAGGCGTGCGGTTCATCACCCGCCGCGGCCCGCGCCGCCTGATCGGCAACGGCCACCTGACGGCGCTCGAACTGCGCGGCGTCACCAGCGTGTTCGACGCCAACGGCCGCTTCGCGCCGCAGTACAACGACGAGGACGTCGTGACCATCGAGGCCGACGCGTGCGTCCTGGCCATCGGGCAGCAGGCCGACCTGTCGTTCCTCACCCCTGAGGACGGCATCGCGCTGACGCCGGGCGGCACCATCAAGATCGATCCGGCCACGCTCGCCACCTCCGCACCGGGCATCTACGCCGGCGGCGACGTGGCGTTCGGCCCGCGCAACCTCATCGAGGCCGTCGCCAACGGCAAGCGCGCGGCGCGGTCCATCCACGAGTACCTGGCCGGCGACCGCGCGAAGCTCGAGACCACGATCGCCATCGAGAAGCTGCCGACCTCCCACTACGAGATGCTGTCCGGCTACGAGAAGCTGGACCGCGAGGCGCCGCCGACCCTGCCGACCGACCGGCGCACGGGCATCGCGGAAGTGGAGACCGGCTACGACGCCGACGCCGCGCTGCGCCAGGCGGCGCGGTGCCTCGTCTGCCACGTGCAGACCATCTACGACCCGGAGAAGTGCGTGCTCTGCAACCGGTGCGTGGACATCTGCCCGGAGTACTGCCTGGCCATCGTCCCCTTCGAGTCGCTCGATCTCGACCCGGAGCTGAAGGAGACGCTGACCGCGCGCGCCGAGGCCAACGGGTTCCCGCTGGCGGCCATGGTGAAAGACGACGACCGGTGCATCCGGTGCGGGCTGTGCGCCATCCGCTGCCCGACCGATGCCATGACGATGGAGCGCTTCAGCATCACGGAGCGGTGGACCCATGAGTGACGCACACGCAAAGGCGCCGACCGACCGGCGCGATTTCCTGCTCAAGCTCGGCGCGGGCGCCGGCGTGGCGGCGCTGACGGCGCAGACCGCCGCGTCGCTGCGGTCGCTGGTGCCCAACGTCTCGTACGACTCGCCGACGACGGTGAAGCTGGGGCCGCCGGTGGACTTCCCCGATGGCATCAAGTTCCTGCCCGACGAGCGGCTCTTCGTGTTCCGTCAGGGCAACACGTTTCACGCGGTCTCGGCCGTCTGCACGCACCTGGGGTGCACGGTCCGCGCCGAGGCGCTGGCGAACGTCCAGACCGTCGAGTCGGGCGGGGGGGAGCTGCGGCTCACCCACCGTTTCCTCTGTCCGTGCCACGGCTCGGAGTACAAGGGCGACGGCTCGAACGTGTCGGGGCCCGCGCCGAAGCCCCTGGCCTGGTACCGGCTGTCGGTCGCCCCGGACGACGGGCAGCTGGTCGTTGACCTGGCGGACGAGGTCGGCACCGACTTCCGCCTGACGCTGGGGTGATGCCATGCGCCTTCCATTGACCTCACGCAAGGCCGAGCCCGACGCGCCCGGCGTCCGGCCCGAGATGTTCTGGAGCCTGGCGCCGCGCTCCGATCGCGAGGCGGGCGATGCCATCGCATCGAACTTCCTGTTCCACGCCTTCCCGGCCAAGGTGAGCAAGGCCTCGATGGCGTGGAACTACTCGTTCTGGCTCGGCACCATCTCCGCCGCCCTCTTCTTCCTGCTGATCCTCTCGGGCCTGCCGCTGCTCTTCCTCTACGTGCCCTCGGTGGAGCGGGCCTACCAGTCGGTGAAGGACATCGAGTTCGTCATCACCTTCGGGTCGTGGATCCGCGCCGTCCACCGCATCTCGGCGCACGGCATGGTCATCGCGGTGTTCCTGCACCTGGTGCGGGTGTTCCTGACGGGCGCCTACAAGAACGGCGTGGGCCGCGGCCAGCACCGCGAGTGGAACTGGGTGCTGGGCGTGGTGATGCTGCTCCTCACGCTCTTCCTGTCCTTCACGGGCTACCTGCTGCCGTGGGATCAGCTGGCGTTCTGGGCCGTGACGGTGGGCACCAACATCGCCTCGGCCATCCCGGGGATCGGGCCGACCGTGCGCGAGCTGCTCATCGGCGGCCGCACCATCGAGCAGGCGACGCTCATCCGCTTCTACGTGCTGCACGTCGTCATCCTGCCGCTGGGGCTGGGCGTGCTGTTCGCGTATCACATGTGGCGCGTGCGCAAGGACGGCGGCCTGGCACGGGCCGAGCACGAGACGCTGGCCGAGCGGCCCGTCGAGACGCCGGTGGTGAAGACGAAGACCTACACGCTGCTCGGCGTGGCACGCGGGCAGGCCCCGGTCATCCGCGCGCAGTCGCTGGAGGCGCCGGACACCACGGTGAACGCGGTGCCCGACCTCGTCCGGCGCGCCGCCATCGCGACGCTGGGGACCTTCGCGATCGTCAGCATCCTCTCGGTGTTCATCGCCTCGCCCCTCGAGGAGCCGGCCAACCCGCTGGTGACGCCGAACCCGGCCAAGGCGCCGTGGTACTTCCTGTGGCTGCAGGAGATCGTCACCGATACCACGATCCGCATCGGGTCGTTCACGCTGAACGGCGCGTTCGTGGGCGGCGTGCTGCTGCCCGGGCTGCTGGTCGGGCTGCTGACACTCTGGCCGTGGCTCGACAAGTCGTCGCACCTGGCGACGGGCGTATGGCTGCCCCGCGTGCGCGCGCGGCAGAACACCGTGTTCCTGCTCGTCGTGCTCGGCATCCTGATTCTCACCTTCATCGGCATGGCCATGCGGGGGCCCTACTGGTACTTCTACTGGCCGTGGGAGGCCTGGCCGGACATCCCGGCGAGGATCTGACATGGAGCAGCGCACCAACTCCCCGTTTCCGTCCATCGACCGGCCCGTGATGGCGCTGGTCGGCGTGGTGCTGGTCATCGGCACGGTGCTCTTCATGTGGAGCGACCAGGCCAAGGACTGGCGCTTCTACCAGATGGAGTTCAAGAGCCTCGTTGCCGATCAGTTCGGCGAGGAAAAGGCCGCCGACGTGCCCTCGGGCCTCCAGCAGATCTGGGTAGCGGAGCTCGGGCGCGCCGATCGCTGCACGACGTGCCACCAGGGCGTCAACTGGAAGGGCTTCGAGAAGGCGGACCACCCGTATCGGACCCACCCCGAGGCGCCGCTGAAGACGCACCCGATCGAGGAGTACGGCTGCACGTCGTGCCATGGCGGACAGGGCTGGGCCATCGAGACCGACGCCGCGCACGGCCAGGTGGCGCACTGGGAGGAGCCGCTGCTGAGCCGCTCGCTCGGCGAGGCCTACACGCTGGCCGGCAACAAGAACGCGCTGATGCAGATGAACTGCAACACGTGCCACCGCTACGACCGTGAGACCGCCGGCGCCGGCGCCATCAATCTGGCGAAGCAGCTCGTGCACGACAAGGGCTGCCGCGCGTGCCACGTGATCAACGGGTACGGCGGCACCATCGGGCCGGACCTCACCGAAGTGGGCGACAAGGCGCCGGAGCAGTACGACTTCAGCCGCCTGATGGGCCAGCGCACGGCGTTCGCCTGGCACGTCGCGCACTTCAAGGACCCCCGCGCCCTGTCCGAGGGCACGGTGATGCCCAACTTCAACTTCTCCACCGAGCAGGCGCAGGCGCTCTCCATGCTGGTTCTGTCGTGGCGCCGGCACGACGTGCCCGCGCGCTACCTGGCCGGCGCGCCGCGCACCGATCCGCGCAGCCCGGAGGAGGCGGCCGCCGAGGAGGCGATGAAGACGGGGCCGGGGCGGTGGTTCGTGGATACCGGCTGCTTCGTGTGCCACTCGGTGTCGGCGCTCGGCGTGAAGAGCCCGGCGCAGATCGGGCCCGACCTGTCCACGGCCGTGGAGGACACGCAGAGCCGGTTCGGCATGACCGTGGATGCGTTCCTCGCGAACCCGACGGGCACCATGAGCGTGGTGCTGTCGCGCCAGATCATCCTCACGCCCGAGCAGAAGACGGTCGCCGTCGAGAAGCTGCGCGAGGCGTTTGCGGAATACCAGAAGCAGCGCGCGGCCGGGACCGCGCCCGCCGTCAGCCACTAGGAGGCCATCATCATGGAGAGTCAGCGTTTGCACGCCTGGGCCAGAGTGCTCATCCTCGCGGTGGCGGCGGCCGCCGCCACCCAGTGCACGCCCAGCCGGCCCGCGTCGCGGGCAGGCGGCGCCGCGGTCCAGTCCGACCTCGCCCTGGCCGCACAGAGGACCTACGTGGCGCCGGGCGACCTCGACGAGTACTACATGTTCTCCTCGGGCGGCCATTCGGGCCAGGTCTATGTCTACGGCCTGCCCTCGATGCGCCACCTCTCGACGATCCCGGTCTTCACGCCCTATCCCGCCACCGGCTACGGCTTCGACGACGACAGCAAGAAGATGCTGGGCGAGCTGACCTGGGGCGACGCGCACCACCCCGCCCTCTCCGAGACCAAGGGCGACTACGACGGCCGCTGGCTCTTCATCAACGAGATGAACGGGCGCATCGCCCGCATCGACCTCCGCGACTTCAAGACCAAGCAGATCCTCGGCCCCATCCCCAACCTCCACGGCAACCACGCCTCGTCGTTCGTCACCCCGAACACCGAGTACGCGATGATGGCGACCCGGTTCTCGCGCCCCGTGCCGAACCGCCCCATCGGCGTGGACCGGTACGCGACGGAGTACAAGGGCATCATCGCCGGCATCAAGATCGACCCGCAGAGCGGTGAGATGTCGCTGGCCTGGCAGCTGCTGATGCCGCCGTTCGACTACGACCTGGGCGACGCCGGCAAGAACGCCTCGGACGGCTGGATGTTCTTCACCTCCTACAACACCGAGCGCGCGACCGGAAAGCTGGAAGTCACCGCCTCGCAGCGCGACCGCGACTACATCGCCGCCGTCGACTGGCGCGCGGTCGAGAAGGCCGTGGCCTCCGGCGCGGGCGAGATGATCGACGGCGTCCGCGTCATCGACACCAAGCGGGTGCCGGGCCTCGTCTACCTGATGCCCTGCGGCAAGTCGCCCCACGGCGTGGACGTCGCCCCGAACGGCAACTGGATCGTCGGATCCGGAAAGCTCCAGGGCGTGACGACCGTCTTCAACTTCGAGAAGGTCCAGACGGCCATCCGCAACAAGGACTTCACGGGCGAGGAAGACGGCATCCCGGTGCTCAAGTACGAGTCGATCAAGGACGCCGAGGTGACCGTGGGCCTGGGCCCGCTGCACACGCAGTTCGGCACCGACGACTACGCCTACACGTCGCTGTTCGTCGACAGCGCCATCGCGAAGTGGAAGCTCGGCACGTGGGAAGTGGTGGACAAGGCGCCGATGTCCTACTCCATCGGCCACCTGGCCGCGGCCGAGGGCGACACGGTGAGCCCCGACGGCAACTACCTGGTCGGCCTCAACAAGCTGTCGCACGGCCGGCACCTCTCGGTGGGCCCGTCGCAGCCGGAGTCCTCGCAGCTGCTGGACATCACCGAGGAGAAGATGAAGCTCCTCTACGACGCGTTCACCGAGCCCGAGCCGCACTACGCCCAGATCATCAAGGCCGACAAGGTGAAGCCCATCGAGGTGTACCCGAAGGAGGAGAACAAGCACCCCCTGGCGGTGTGGGACGTCAACCAGACGGGCGTCACCCGCAACGGCAACCGCGTGACGGTGAAGATGGTCGCCGTCCGTTCCACGCTCACCCCGACGGATTTCGAGGTGAACGAGGGCGATATCGTGACGGTGGCCATCACCAACATCGAACAGACCACGGACGAGCTGCACGGCTTCGGCCTGCTCGACTACAACATCAACGTCGTCATCGACCCGGGCGAGACCAAGACCGTGACCTTCACCGCGAAGAAGTCCGGCGTTTTCGCCTACTATTGCACCAACTTCTGTTCGGCCCTGCACCAGGAGATGCAGGGGTATATGGTGGTCAAGTAACCTACCGGGAGTCGGGAGTCGGGAACCGGGAGCCGGGAACCGAACCCGAGAACCCGAGAACCTGAGAACCCGAGAACCCGAGAACCCTTTAGGTGGCCATCATGCAGCGATCCGCGTGGAACAACCGGTTTCTCGATCAGACGATCGACGTCCGGGCGCGCCTCATGGTGCTGGTCGCGGCGGTCCTGCTGCTGGCCACCTACGTCCTCCCCCTGTGGAACCTGACGATGTTCGCGCCGCAGTACCCCGAGGGGCTGCGGCTCGACATCTACTCGTACACCCTGGTCGGCGGGAACAACGGGCAGGACATCAAGGAGATCAACGTCCTCAACCACTACATCGGCATGCGCGACCTGGTGAACGAGGAGTTCACCGAGTTCCAGTGGATGCCGTTCGTCATCGGCGCGCTCGGCCTCCTCATGTTGCGCACGGTGGTCCACGCCACGGTCGGGGCGCTCCTCGACGTCACCATGCTCTTCGTCTACTTCGGGGCGTTCTCGCTCTGGTCGTTCGGCTACAAGCTCTATCGCTACGGCCACGACCTCTCGCCGACCGCCGCGGTGCAGGTGCCGCCCTTCATGCCGCCGATGTTCGGCGGCCAGCAGATCGCCAACTTCGAGGTCTACTCCTACCCCAGGGCCGCCTCCTACGCGATGGCCGGGACCATGGTGCTCCTGCTGGGCGCGCTCGGATGGACGTGGTGGCGGGCACGGAGGGCCGCGCCGCGCGACGAGGTCGCGGGCCCGGCGGCATCGTGAGGGTCGCCGGGATCGCCCGCGCGACGCTCCTCGCAACGACGCTCCTCCCCGCGCCGGCCCTGGCGCAGGTCGGCGACGACGCGCTGCCCCCGTCCACGGGCACGCTCGAAGGGCGGCCCGAGCCGGGCCGGGCCTCCCCGCTCCAGGCCCTGGTCGATCGCGCCGCGCCCGGCGATCGCGTCGTCGTGCCCGCGGGCAGCTACGAGGGTGACCTCCTCATCGACAAGGCGATCACGCTGGTCGGCGACGGTCGTCCGGTGCTGCGCGGGTCGGGCACCGGCAGCGTGGTCCGCGTCAGGGCCGCAGGCGCCACCATCGAGGGCTTCGACATCGACGGGCGACGCGGCGGCGACCTGGGGCGCGACACCTCCGGTGTCCACGTCGCTGCGCCGCGCGTGACGGTCCGCCATTGCCGGATCCGCGACGCGCTCTTCGGCATCTACCTCCGCGAGTCGGACGATGCGGTCGTCGAGGGGAACACCATCGTCGGGATTCCGGATCGGCCGCCGGGCGAGGTGGGCAGCGGCATCCACGTGTGGAACAGCCAGCGCTACCGGCTCACGGGCAACGAGATCGTGGGCACGCGCGACGGCATGTACATCCAGTCCTCGTCGAACGGCGTGATCCGGGGCAACCGCGCGCGGGACCTGCGCTACGGGCTGCACTACATGTTCTCGGACGACAACCTCTTCGAGGACAACTCCTTCGAGACGGGCGCCGCGGGCGCAGCGCTGATGTACTCCGAGCGCATCACGTTCAGGCGCAACCGCTTCCTCAGGAACCGCGGCTTCGCCTCGGTCGGATTGCTGCTGAAGGAGTGCGACGACCTGGTCGCCGAGGACAACCTCATGGCCGACAACGCGCGCGGCATCTTCCTCGAGGGATCGCACCGCAACGGCTTCCGGCGGAACATCGTCGCCATGTCGGACGTGGCGCTGGTCATCTACGATTCGAGCCACACGAACGTGTTCGAGGACAATGCCTTCGTGGGCAACCTCTCGCCCCTGTCGTTGGTCGGGCGCCGGACCGACACGCGGTTCGCCGGCAACTACTGGTCCGACCACGGCGAGCCGGACCTGGACGGCGACGGCATCGCCGACCGGCCGTATCGGCTGTCGAACGTGTTCGATCACCTGCGCGGCAACCTGACCGCGGCGGATCTCTTCGCGCAGGGCATGGCCGCGCGTGCCCTGGGCACCGCCGAGCGCGCGTTCCCGGTGCTGGACACAGTGCCCGTGGTGGACGAGCGACCGCTTGCGCGGATGCCGCGGCTGGCGGACGTCCCGTCGGTGACGCCGGGACCGGTCGCGGCGGTGCCACCGCGCAGCGCGCCCTTCTGGCCGGCGGCCATGGTGATGGCGGGCGCGTTCGTCCTGCTCGCCGGCGGACGATCGCCTCTTCGCAGCGGCGCGCGGACGCATGGGGGGGCGGCGTGATCCGGTACGACCGCTTCACGAAGGTGTACGGCGCCCACACCGCCGTGGACGGGCTGGCCGTGGACATCCCCGCGGGTAGCGTCGTCGCGCTGCTCGGGCCGAACGGGTCGGGCAAGACCACCTCCATCAAGGCGGCAGCGGGGCTGGTGCGGCCGACATCCGGTGACGTCCGGCTGGGGGTGGAAGGGCTGCCGGCGACGGAAGCCTCGGCGCGCCGGCTCTGCTCGTTCCTTCCACAGCGCGTGTCGTTCCCGGACGCGCTGACGGGGCGCGAGGTGGTGGAGTTCTACCGGCGGATGCGGGGCGTGCCGGGCGACGCCACCGATCGCGTGATGAAGTTCGCGTCGCTCAACGGCGCGGGCAATCGCGCGGTGGGCACGTATTCGGGTGGCATGACGCAGCGGCTGGGACTGGCCGTGGCCATGCTGCCGGATGCCGAGATCCTGCTGCTCGACGAGCCGACGGCGGCCCTGGACCCGGATGGCCTCTGCGCCTTCTACGGGCTGGTCGAGTCCCGGCGGCGCGCGGGCCGGACCGTGTTCTTCAGCTCGCACCAGCTGGGCGACGTCGAGCGGCTCGCGGATCTCATCGTCATCCTCATCGAGGGCCGGCTGGCGGCCACTCTCTCGTCCAGCGAGCTCGCCGCGAAGCTGGCGGACCGGGGCGTGATGCGCGTGCGCATCGGGCAGCGGGTGCCGGCGCTGCTGGAACGGGTCCGCGGAATCGCGCCGGGGGCGCGATGGATTGGCGACGACCTGATGGTGCCAGGCCCGACGGCCATGCGCCTGGGGGCCCTGGATGCCATCCGCGCCGCCGGCGGGGCCATCGAAGGCCTCAGCGCCGAGGAAGGGCGCCTGGACGAGTTCTATCGATCGATTGTCGGAGGCGTTCGATGAGGCGCATCGGCACCGCCCTGCTCGCCCTGGCGATGTCGTCGTGTGCCGGAGGCCCGCCACAGCCGGTGGCCATCGACGTGGTCAACGACGTGTGCGCGCACTGCCGCATGGTGATCTCGACGCCGAACACCGCCGCCCAGCTGCTCGCGCCCGGCGAGGAGCCGCGGCTCTTCGATGACCTGGGCTGCCTGCGGAGCTTCCTCGAGACCGCGCCGGCGCCGGAAGGCTCGGCCATCTTCGTCGCGGATCACCTCTCGGGCGACTGGGTCCGGATCGAGGACGCGGTGATTACCGAGGTACCGGGCCTGCAGACGCCCATGGGCTCCGGCCTCGTGGCGCATCGCACGAGCGCGGACCGAGACCGCGATCCGGCCACGCGCGGCGGGCGGCCGTACGACAAGACGACCTTGCTCGGAGGAGGACGGCCATGATGAGCCTGATCTGGCTCTGCGCGCGCCACGAGCTGCTGCTCGCGGCCCGGTCGCGCTGGCTGCAGTGGTTCGCCGTGATCTTCGCCGGCCTGGCGCTGCTGGTGGCCGCTTCGGGGTACGTGCTGTCGGGCGGCTACGGGCTCCAGGACTTCGCGCGGACGGCCGTGTCGCTCGTGCAGCTCGTCCTGCTCATCGTGCCGCTGGCCGCGCTCGTCTTCGGATCGCTGACGCTCTCGCCGGACCGCGGCGCCGCGGAACTGCTCTACGCGCAGCCGGTGCCGCGCTGGGCCATCCTCGCCGGGCGTGTCATCGGCCTCTTCCTGGCCCTGGCCGCGGCCGAGCTCCTGGGCTTCGGCGTGGCGGGCCTCGCCGTGCAGTACTACAGCGGGCCGAGCGGCGCCTCGCAGTTCCTCGTGGTCGTCGCGCTGTCGCTCGCGCTCACGGCCGTCTTCCTGGCCGTCGCCGCGTCGCTCGCGAGCGGCGAGCCAGGGCGCCGCGCACGCGCGCTCGCCATGTCGCTCGTCGTCTGGTTCGTGGCCGTCATCCTGTTCGACCTCGCGGCGCTGGGCGTGGCGTCGATGCTCAGGTCCGGCGCTGCTTCGCGAGTGCTGATGACTGCGGCCCTGCTCAACCCGGTGGATGCGGGGCGCACCGGCGCCTACATGGCCATCGAAGGCACGTCGGCCTTTGGCGGCGCCTCGCTGGCACTGCTGCGCTTCGCCGGCGGCGAGCGCGCGGTGGCCGCGCTGGTGACGATGTCGCTGGTACTGTGGACGGTGGTGCCGGGCCTGATTGCCGCGCGAAGGCTGGGACGGACGGACCTCTGAGGGCGGGGGGCTTGGGGGCTTGGGGCTTGGGGCTTGGGGCTTGGGGCTTGGGGCCTGGGGCCGAATCCCCCAATCCCCCAAACCCCCAATCCCGCAATCCCCCAATCCCGCAATCCCCCAATCACTCAATCACTCAATCACTCAATCACCCAATCCGAATGCCCAATACCCAATCGCCAATCGCCCGATGAATCGTCAATCGTCAATCGGCAATCGCCAATGGACATGCCCTCACCACCGGTCACGAGGCGGCAACGGCCTCTATTTCAGCGCGGTCGAGAATCACGAAGCCGTCCTTCGCGGTGTGGACGACGTTCTCCTTCTCCCATCGGGACATGATGCGGATGCAGGTCTCGATGGTGGTGCCCGTCAGGTCGGCGAGCTCCTGGCGGTGCAGTGGCATGGGGACGAAGGTGCCGCCCTGCTCAGGGCGGCCCATCTGCTCGGCCAGCTTCAGGAACAGGCGCGCGAAGCGCGTCTCGACGCGCCCGCCGGTGAGCTCGGTGAGGCGGCGCGTGAGCTCCGCAATCCGGATGGTCAGCCCCGAGAGCAGGCCGCGCACGAGCGCCGGGTGCTGCTCGAGCAGGCGGTAGAAGTCCCGCGTCTCCACGCGGATACACGTGGTGTCCTCGAGCGCCAGGGCCGAGGCGGGAAATGGCGCGCCCTCGTACACGGCCACGGCGCCCAGCGGATCGCCCGCGCCGAAGATTTCCAGGATGATCTGCTTACCCGAGGCCGTGGACTTGTAGATCTTCACGCGGCCCTCCACGATGACCATGAAGGCATCGCCAGGATCACCCTCGCGGAAGATTTCCTCTCCACGAGGGTACTGGCGGAGGCGCGCGCACTCCCCGATGCGGGCCCGGTCACCCGGCGACAGGCGGCGGAACAGGGGGATGCGTCGCAGGACCTCTTCGGTGGGCTGGCTCGGCACGGACGAGATCATATGTGAGTAAGGCAAAAGGCAAAAGGCGGAAGGCGGAACTGAGGCCCTTTGCCTACTGCCTTCTGCCCTACCCCAGCTGCCGCTCGACTTCGAGCGCCTGCGGGAACAGGACCTCGTTCTCGAACCGCACGTGCTCTGCCAGGGCCGCGTCGAGGGTGGCGAGGGCGTCATAGGCGCGGCGCCACTTCTCACCGGCGTCCACGGGCAGCGCCAGGCCGGCAGTGGTCACCCGGAGTCGATCGAGCAGTTCGTGCAGGCGGGCGTGCTCGCTTTCCAGCAGCCGGACCGGGTTCAGGACGCTCGGAAACGGCAGGGGCGGCCTGGGCTGGCCTGCCCTGGCGGCCTCGGCCAGCGACACGAGTGCCGGGAACAGGATGTTCTCCTCCTTGGAGAGGTGCAGCTCGAGGAAGGCGGCGAGCTCCCGGTACTGCTCGAGGATCTCCGGTGCGGGCGGGGCATCGCCGGCCAGCGGCTTCAGCTGATCGGCGACCTGCTGCACGTCCAACCGCAGCTCGCGGTGCCGCCGCGCGGCCGCATAGTCACAGAGTTCGTCGAGCGCCGCCGACCCGCCGAGAGGTGAGGGCATATCCGCCATGCACACCCGCGCAAGCCACAGCCTAGGCCGTGCTCGCGGCGCCGCCTATGACCGTGGTCATACGTCCCGCACGTCGCGGTGCGCGGTGTCGTGGGGGCGGTGCCGGAGAATCTCGGACACGAAGTTGCGCACGTACAACCCGAAGACCGCCCCCGTGCCCATGGCCTTGTAGCGCCGCGCCGAGGTGTACAGGTAGCAGCCCGGGCGCAGGTCCACACGGCCAACGCGGAAGAGTCGGCGGCCCAGGTTGGTGTCCTCACCGTGGAACTCGATGGTCGTGTCGAAGCCGCCGATCCGCTCGAGGGCCTCGCGGCGGACGGCGAAGTTTCCGCCGTAGAACACCACGCCGATGCGGAGCACGTGCTTCACCAACGCATGGGTTGCCGGCGCCAGCGATAGATCGTAGGCGCGCACGAGCGCGCGCCCCAGCCAGTCCCAGTCGTAGAAGCGGTAGGCGCCGGACATGGCGATGAGATCGGGGGCCTTCACGAAGCACTGCTCCACCTGGCCGAGCCACTCGAGCGGCGCGCGGCAGTCGGCGTCGACGTACGCCAGTAGATCGCCCCGGGCCTCGAGCCGCCCGCGCTCCCGGGCCACGACGAGTCCCTTCCGCGGCTCGTCGACAACGCGGACGCCAGGGACGGCCGCAGCCACGGCACCGGTGGCATCAGTGCTGGCGTTGTCGATCACCAGCACTTCGTCAGGAGGCCTGAGCTGTGCCAGCAGCGAGTGCAGGCAGCCAGGCAGCAGCGCCTCCTCGTTGTGCGCGCAGACGATGACGGAGACGACGGGTCGCGCCGGCGGGCCGGGTCCGCGGCCGGTCATGCCGCCCGCCAGGCCCCGGGACGGAACAGCGTGATGGCCACGTCGACGTTGTCGCAGAGCGCCTTCCGGATGGCCGGCCAGTCCTTCTCGGCGCGGATGAGGGTTTTCCACGAGTAGAGGTGCTTCGCCTTGTGAAAGTCGCTGTTGGCGATGTAGGGAAAGTGCTTGAGGCTCGTCACGGAGAACAGATCGTCACGATTGGCGGCCTCCCAGACGTCCACGAGATGGGCCAGGTCGTGCCGGTTGTCCCAGAGGTAGCAGGTGCTGATCTCGATGCGCCGCGTGGTGCGGTGGTGCGGGTGGCAGGCGATGCTCAGCGCACCCTGCCGGCGGATCTCGCGGAGGATGTCCACGGCCGGCTGGTCCGCGCTGATGTAGCGCTTGATGTCCAGCGCGATGATGTGGGCGTTCTTCTTCCCCTTCCCGTTGATGTTGTTCTGCGTCACCTCGGCGCCGGGAATCACCAGCAGGCCGTACTTCCTCATCGCGCGCTCGCCTTCCTCGCGGATGTCGTCGAGGTACTCGTCGAAGCACGACTCCTTCACGCCGAAGGAGCGCGTCCCGAGCGTCGCGAGCCGGCCAATCCTGGCCAGCAGGTCCTTCTTCATCAGGATGTGGTCGGTGATCGCGATGACGTCGAACTTTCCCGTCTGCCCGTAGAGATCGACTACTTCGCGGACGGTGAGACGGCCGTCGCTCCAGCGCGTGTGGACGTGGAAGTCGCACAGGAGGAACGGTCCATATCCCGGCATCGCCTTCACGATACCGGGTCCGTGTGACGATGGCATGCCAGCGCGGCGACGCCGGCGTGACGCCCGCGCACGCCGGCCGGCCGCACGACTGTTTACACGTCGATGTCATCGTCGTCGCGGGTCCGTCGTCCGCCGCAGCCACACTCCTGCACGACAGCGTCGGATGCGCGGCGTGTTCGCGACCGCGCGCCTGCTCACCGAGAGCTTCGTCAGCTCCAGCGGCCACGTCCGCAACTGCGCGGGCGGCGTCACGCCCTGGGGCACCTGGCTGACCTGCGAAGAGACGACGCAGGGCCCCGCGGGGAACTACCAGCGGCAGCACGGGTACATCTTCGAAGTGCCGGCGTTCGCCTCCGTCGAGGTCCCCACGCAGCCGCTCGTCCACATGGGCCTGCACTATCCCGAAGCCGCCGTCGTGGACCCGAAGACCGGCATCGTCTACATCACGTCGGACCGCGGCCCCTGCGGCACGTTCCGTTTCGTGCCCGACGAGCCCGGGAACCTCGCCGGCACCGGCCGCGTGCAGATGCTCGCCATCGAGGGCCTGCCGGGCTTCGACACGCGCCGCGACCAGCAGCCGAAGGTGAAGCTGCCCGTCACCTGGGTGGACATCGACGACCCGAGCAACGAGGCCGCGTACCGGGCAGACGCGCTCTACACCTACCGACAGGGCCTCGCGAAAGGCGGCGCCACGTTCTCGCGCGGCGAGGGGGCCTGGTACTCGCGCAACAGCGTGTTCTTCGCGTGCTCGAACGGCGGGAATGCCGGCCTCGGGCAGATCTTCGAGCTGCACCTCAAGAACAACGACGTGCAGGAGCTCGAGCTCGTCTTCGAGTCGACCGACGAGGCGGCCATGGGCGCGCCGGACAACATCTGCGTGTCGCCGAGCGGCAACAACCTGATCATCTGCGAAGACGGCAGCGGCGCCGAGTACCTCCACCTCCTGCGCCGGAGCGGCAACCAGATCTACCGCCTGGCCGAGAACAGGTACCCGGGCCAGACCGGGAGCGAATGGGCCGGCGCCTGCTTCAGCCCGGACGGGCAGACGCTCTTCGCGAACCTGCAGGGCGCCAGCGTGATGTTCGCCATCTGGGCGGACCGGAATCGCTGGGCCTCGATCACCTAGCGGCTGCCCACGGAACACGAAGACACGAAGATCACGAAGCACCGCACGAAGACAGTGGGCAGGGCCGGTCGAAGCCGGTACGCCTTCAGCAGCCGTCGGCGGACCCGGCTCGCCCCTTTGTTCTCTTCGTCGCCTTCTTCGCGCTCTTCGTGTTCTTCGTGTTCCCGGGATGGACTACCGCCGGAAGAGCGCCGCGATGAGCGAGAGGACGATGCTGATGAGGATCGACGTGACGATCGGGAAGTAGAAGCGGAAGTTCTCGCGCTCGATGACGATGTCGCCGGGCAGGCGTCCCAGCCAGGGGATCTTCCCCCCGAAGGAGAGGAGCGCGCCCACCACCAGCAGCGCGCCCCCGGCGAGCATCAGCATCCGGCCCAGGTCACTCATCATTCTGTGACGCCGGGGCTGAAGCCCCGGCCGTCCGTCGTGGACGCCTATTCCTTCTCACCCTCCAGCAGCGGAACGCCGGCGGCGCCCGATCCGATCAGGCCCGTCTCCGTGTAGATCCGCAGCTTGTCCCGCGTGTCGATGATGTCCAGGTTCCGCATCGTCAGCTGGCCGATGCGATCCTGCGGCGTGAAATACGGCTCGCCCTTCTCCATCGTCAGCCGCTCGGGCTTGTAGGTGAGGTTCGGGCTCGCGGTGTCGAGGATGGAGTAGTCGTTG
Organism: Vicinamibacterales bacterium; assembly: GCA_050249615.1. GTDB lineage: Bacteria > Acidobacteriota > Vicinamibacteria > Vicinamibacterales > UBA2999 > VFZN01. Next base: position 16,673 of record JBFWQE010000026.1, on the reverse strand, counting down.
CCGCGGCGCAGCTCGAGCGTCACCTCGCCCGTGATGGCGCGCGCGACCCAGCGCTGGGCCGTCTCCCGCAGCATCATCGACTGCGGGTCGAACCACCGGCCCTGGTACAGGAGCTTCCCGAGGCGGCGCCCGTTGGCGCGGTACTGCTCGATGGTGTCCTCGTTGTGGATGCCGGTGACCAGCCGCTCGTAGGCGATGTGCAGCAGGGCCATGCCCGGCGCCTCGTAGATGCCGCGGCTCTTGGCCTCGATGATGCGGTTCTCGATCTGGTCGCACATCCCGAGGCCGTGGCGGCCGCCGATGGCGTTGGCCTCGGTGAACATCGACAACGCGTCGGTGAAGGTGTGGCCGTTCAGTGCGACGGGGTGGCCCTCCTCGTAGCGCACGGTCACCGTCTCCGGCTTGACCGGCACGTCCTCGCGCCAGAACGCCACGCCCATGATGGGCTGGACGATGGAGATGCCCTTGTCGAGGAACTCGAGGTCCTTGGCCTCGTGCGTGGCGCCCAGGATGTTCGAGTCGGTCGAGTACGCCTTCTCGACGCTCATCTTGTACTCGAAGCCGTGGGCGATCATGTACTCCGACATCTCCTTCCGGCCGCCCAGCTCGTCGATGAAGCGCTGGTCGAGCCAGGGCTTGTAGATGCGGAGGCCGGGATTGGCCAGCAGGCCGTAGCGGTAGAACCGCTCGATGTCGTTGCCCTTGAAGGTGCTGCCGTCGCCCCAGATGTTCACGTCGTCCTCGCGCATGGCGACGACGAGCATGGTGCCGGTGACGGCGCGGCCGAGCGGCGTGGTGTTGAAGTAGGTGGCGCCGGCCGTGACGACGTGGAACGCGCCGCACTGGATGGCCGCCAGGCCCTCGGCGACCAGCTGCGGGCGGCACTCGACCAGGCGCGCCAGCTCGGCGCCGTAGGCCAGCGCCTTCTTCGGGATGTCGTCGTAGTCCTTCTCGTCGGGCTGGCCGAGGTTGGCCGTATAGGCGTACGGGACGGCGCCCTTCGCGCGCATCCAGTGCAGCGCGGCGCTCGTGTCGAGGCCGCCGGAGAAGGCAATGCCGACTTTCTCGCCGGCGGGAAGGCTCTGAAGGATGTTGGCCACGTGATCGCTCCGAAGCCTTCGATCATACGTGATCGGACGCCGGGGGCGCCCTCACTCGCCGAGGAACTCGCCGAACCCCTTCAGCCCCTCCACGTGATCGCACACGGCCTTGATGGCCATCAGCAGCGGCACCGCCAGCAGCATGCCCGGCGCGCCCCACGCCCAGCTCCAGAACGCGATGGCGAGGAAGATGGCGACGTGGTTCAGCGACGCCGCCCGGCTGATGAAGTGCGGCGTGATGAACAGCCCCTCGACGGTGGTGATGGCCAGCGACGCCCCGGCCACCAGGACCGCCCCTTCCAGCGTCCCGAACTGGAGGAAGCCCACGGCGGCGAGCACGACCGCCACGACCAGCGCGCCAAAGTAGGGCACGAGGTTCATCAGCCCGGCGAACAGCCCCCAGGCGGCCGGCTGCTCGACGCCGAGCCACCACAGGACCAGCCCCGTCACGACAGCCACGAGCGACGAGGAGATCAGCTGGACCCAGAGGAAGCTCTGGATGCGCTGCGCGATGTCGTTGAGAATGCTGACGGTCACCCGTTTCGTGCCGCGCGTCTCCATCTGCCGCACGAGCTTCCGCTTGAACGAGTCGTCCTCGTTCAGCAGGAACATGGTGAGGAAGAGGATCGTCACCAGCTGCCCCATCAGGCCGATGGCGCCGATGCCGCCCGTCACCAGCCAGTCCGACACGCGGACGGGCTGTTCGATCTCGACGCGCGTGACGCCCGGGCGGCGCTCGGCGGGCCCCGTGGCCTCCGCCGCTGCCGAGTCGATGGCCTTGGCCGCCGCCTGCACGCGCTCGAGCGCCGAGTCCGGCGCACCGCCTCGCGCGCGCCTGAACGTCGTCCGCAGCTTCGCGGCGCCGTCCGGGATCTTGGCGACAACGGCGTCCACCTGCGGCCAGAGCCCGACCGCCCCCGCGCCGGCGCCGGTCACCAGCGCGGCCACCACAAGCACCGACGCCAGCGCGCGCGGAACGTACCAGCGCGTGAGCACGTTCACGATGGGGTTGAGCGCGTAGAACAGCAGGATGGCCAGGACCACGGGCAGCAGGAGCGGCGCCGCGAAGTGCAGCGTGGCGATCGCGGCACAGACGGCGAGCACCCGCAGGGCCGCGCTCGCGCCGCGCAGCGGCGCGCTCCGCACCATGACGCCGCTCTCCTTCACGGATGCGGGCCGGGGATCCGGCGGCGATGAAGGCGACGCGGAGTTCACAGCAGGACCTCGTCCAGCGCGCGGCGGGGGGTGTGCGTGCGCGACGAGGAGGCGTGACCGAGGCGGAACGGCTGAATCGGCACGCCCGCATGCGCGACCAGCATGCCCAGCTCGTCTCCCGTCTCGTCCACCTCGAGGATCTGGCTCACGGGCTGCAGCGAGAGGCCGCGATAGGTGGCCGCCAGGTAGAGGCGTTCAAGCACCTGGCCCACGCGCACCTGGGCCTGCCGCGTGCTCGCCGGCGCACAGATGACGCCGATGGCAGGCGAGCTCATCAGCGCCTTGTGGTCCGCCTTCGAGAAGCTCGAGGCGGGCATCAGGTAGGACACGGCGAAGCGGCCCAGCGTGGCAATCAGCCAGGGCGCGCCGAGCGCGCCGGAGCCGATGACCTCGCCCAGCTCGCGCCGGTACTCGGCGTCCGACAGCAGCACCGCATCGGCGCGCATCACCAGCGCGTCCACCCTGGCCCGCCCCGCCTCGTCGGTGATCCAGTGCAGCTTGAGCCCCGGCTCGGTGCAGCTCTCGCAGAGCAGCTCGAGCTCCTCGCGCGACACTGGCGTGCCGTCATAGACGCCGTGGTTGGTCCGGCGCCGCGTGATGGCCTCGAAGCGGGGGTCGGGAACGGCGCCGACCACCCCGCCGCTCTCGAACCGGACCCGCACGACCGGCGTCTCGTCGTCCACGCCGGACAGGTAATCGGCCGCGGTGCGGTAGCCGAAGTGCGTGGCCGCAATCAGCAGGTTCTCGAGCGCGCATCCGAGGCTGATGAACATCTCGCGCTGGTCGGCGTCGGCAATCCGCTGCCATCGTGACAGATCGAGGTGGAGCTCGACGCAGTCGGCGGTCACGCGGAACCGCCACGGCTGGGTGTTCCGGGTCGATGGCGCCAGCAGCGCATACCGGACGAGGAAGCGAAGCCGGTCGGCCTCGCTCCCGTCCCGGGGGAAATCATCGGGATCGAGATCCCAGGGGTTCGGGGGTTGCGGAATGACATCCATGGCTGTCCTTCCGGGAGGCGCGTGCAAGAATCCCGCCGGCCGGACTGCGGGCGAATCGGGGACAGTCCCTGCAAAACCCTCTCAGAAACGGCGAATCCAACCCGTTTGCTTCCCAATGCCGGAAAGCCGGCGGCCTGCCCGCCGAACTGACCGCCATCATAGGCGCCGAGGTGACGTCATGGCAGGATGGCGCGATGGATCCCCTTGCCGGATCGTCCTGGAGCCAGCCCCAGACGGTCGCCGGATTCAGCAAGTCGCCGCCCAACGATCGGCTGATGCGCGTGGCCGCCGATGAGCTAAAGCGCCTCGAGCGCGGCCAGGCCGTGGACATCGGCTGCGGGGCCGGACGCAATGCCGTCCCGCTGGCACGGCAGGGCTGGGAGGTGATCGGCCTCGACCTCTCATGGCCCATGGTTGCCGCGGCCGCCGGGCGCGCCGCGGGCGAGCGGGTCACGCTCGACGTGGTCCTGGCGCCGATGGAGGCGCTTCCCCTGCGAAGCCACTCGGCCGACCTGATCGTAGCGCACGGCATCTGGAACCTCGCCCCGTCGTCAGAGGTCTTTCGCGCGGCGGTCCGCGAGGCCGCGCGGGTGGCCAGGCCGGGCGCGTTGTGTTTCGTCTTCACGTTCTCCCGGCATACCCTGTTGCCAGAGGCCAGGCCGGTCAATGGCGAGCGTTTCGTCTTCACGGATTTCTCCGGCGGCCCGCAGTGCTTCCTCACCGAGGCGGAGCTCGACGAGGAGATGGCCGCGGCCGGGTTCGTGCGGGATCCTCACGTGCCGCTGATCGAGCACAACCTGCCCCGGCCGGGCGCCGTCCGGAGCGGCGCACCGGTCATCTACGAAGGAGGATTTCGTGTCCAGCATCCCGGCCGCTGAGGCCCTGCCGCTCGCCGGCCTGATCACGCCCACCGAGCAGGGCATCGCCAGCCGCATCCTTGCGAAGACCAGCGGCGGCAACCTCACGCTCTTCGCGTTCGACCAGGGTCAGGGGCTGAGCGAGCACGCCACGCCCTACGACGCGCTCGTGCTGGTGATCGAGGGCGAGCTCACGCTGACCATCGGCGGCACGCCCGTGAAGGCCACACCGGGCACCGTGGTCCGCATGCCGGCCAACGTGCCGCACGCAGTGGACGCCCCCGTGGCCGCGCGGATGCTGCTCGTGATGTTCAAGGAGCTGAAGAGCTGAAGGCCCGCGCCCGGGCGGCCGCGGCCCGGCGCCGCTCCGCCTCCGCCTTGACCAGGGCCAGGGCGCGATGCCGGATGAGGAGGATGCCCGCGGCGAACACCGTCCAGTAGGGCCGGAATCGCCGCCGCGCCTCCGCGTCCGTGGTGGCCACGCGCGTGTCGGTGCGGAAGATCGACGACCCGGGACCGCGCGGCTCGGCCACGAGCGTCCAGAGGATCTTCACGTAGCCCGGCTCGCTGAACGCGGCGAACTCTCCCGGCGGCAGGCTGTGAAACGTGACATCGGCGTGCCATGGCTGGGTGTATGCGCCCATGACAATGGCCCGGCCCGACTCCTCGGCCAGCACCCCCCACCCGATGTCGCGCATTTCCTCGATGAAGCTGCGCGAAGGCGCCGGACCGCTCGCGGGCCGCGCTCCAAGCAGCACCTCCCGGGTCCTGAAGATGGCCTGCACCACACGACTGCGCCTGAGGTCCAGGTCCATTGCCGCTGCATAGGTCACGTCGGCCGGCGCCGCCACGCGGATCTCGTGCCGCTCGGCCACCTCGCACACCGGCATGAAGTGATCGAGCAGAGGGTCGGCGAACCGGCCGCCTACGCGCCCGTAGCGGAACCACGTCCTCGCGAGAAATCCGAGCCCGGCGGCCGCGCCAGCGGCCGTCGCCCCCGCAAGGACGCGCGCGCCGGTGACCCTACCGCGCATACTCGTACTCGATGGTGACGGGCTGCCCGCGCCAGTACGCGTACGCGCCCTGCGGCAGCAGCCACTCGACAACGGAGTCGGCGGGCACCATCATGCCGTGCATCCGGACATACCGCAGGTTGCGGGCCTGCCATGGATGGGCCGACGGCGGGTTCTTCCCATCGTCATAGAGGCGATCGGGGACGAACACCGATTCGACGAGGCCATCGGCGCCGAATCGGAACTCGACGGCTGCGGTCGTGCCGCCACCGGTGATGGAGGCGCGCGCGCGCGACGCGTCGATCGCCGTCCACGTCATGCCCTGGCTGGGCAGGAGCGCGGTCGGCAGCCAGACCGCCTCGCCCAGATAGCGCTGCAGCGCTGCCGCAGCCATGTCGGGTGTGCCAGCCTTGTCCACGACGGTGACCAGTCCGAGCACCGCGCCGTGCATCGAGCCCTGACCCTCCACGAAACCGTCGCGAACGCGGACCGCCACGCCGGGTGCCATGCGGATGCGCGCGTCCCACACCATGCCCGGCGCCATGGGCACGAAATCCTGGACCGCCGTGAAAGGCGCCCACTTGTCGGCGCCGGGCTGGCCCATGTTGAACTCGCCGGCCCAGGTGACGCGGGCATGCGTGATGACGGGCTGCCCGTCGTTCAACGCCTCCCTGAAGTAGCGCGCCACCGGCGGGGGAAGCCCCGCGAGCTCGCGCTCGGTGAAGGTGGCCACGGTGGTGGGACGTGCGCCGGACCTGAGGCGCGCGCGCATGCCGTCCGTCGCGGACTTCCATCGTAGAGCCGCCAGCCCGAGCGCAGTCACGCCGAGAACGATCGCAGCCGCGCCGAGCTTCACACCCACCTGAACCCATCGCGCTGGCATCGTGACCTCCACGGCCGACCCGTGCAAGAACGCGGCCGGCGCCGCGTCCGCGCATTCTCGCGCCTGCTCGGCGGGGGTGGATGACAACGTGACGCAATCCCGGCACCTCCTGTCTGCCCCGGAACCCGCGGTGCCCGCCCGGCATCCAACCGCCGCTGATGTTCACGAACGTCTCATACCTCGAGCCTGGCGGCAGGTCATCGCGCGAGGGCGACACGCGCCGTTCCGGCGCGACGAGCCACCGGAAGGTCACCTGGGTCGAGCTCTTCTTCGACCTCGTCTTCGTAGCCGCGGTGTCGCAGGTGAGTACACCGCTCGCAAGCCACTACACGTTCGCCGAGCTCCCGCGGTACGGCTTCCTACTCCTCGTCATCTGGTGGGCCTGGCATGGTTATGCCGTCTTGGCGACGCGCTTCGACACGGACGACACCGTGCAGCGCGCCACGACGTTCCTGCAGATGGTCGCGGTGATGTTCATGGCCGCCAACGCCGAGGCCGGGCTCGACAGCGTGTCGTCGGCGGGCTTTGCCGCGGCCTACGCGGTGATGCGGCTCCTCCTGGTCGCGCAGTATCTCCGCGCCGCGAGGCAGCCGGGCGCACGGCGCCTGGCCATGGACTACGCCGCGGGGTTCGGAACGGCGGCGGTGGTCTGGCTGGGCTCGTCACTTGCGCCCGCGCCCTGGCGATACGTGCTGTGGGGCGTGGCGCTCGTCATCGATCTGGGCACGGCCGTGGTCACCTCGCGCCACACGCTGACCCGACCGCCGCACGCCGCGCACCTGCCGGAGCGTTTCGGGCTCTTCACGCTGATTCTCCTGGGCGAGGCCATCGTGGCCATCATGAAGGGCATCCAGGGGCAGCCCGACTGGACCTGGCCGGCCGCTGCGACGGCGCTGTCGGGGATCGCCCTGGTGTTCGCGACCTGGTGGAGCTATTTCGAGGGCGCGTCCGCCACGGCGCATCGCCAGGTCAGGTGCCGGGCCGACTGCCGCACGCTGGAGTTGTGGAGTTGGGCACACCTTCCGCTCTACCTCGGGCTGGCGCTGGCGGGCGTCGGCGTGGAGCACGCGGTCAGGATGGGCGGGTGGCACACGCTGCACGACGAGGAGCCCTGGCTCCTGGCCTTTGGCTTCGTATGCGCGGCCGGGGCGCTGGCGACGTTGCGCGCGGTGACGGTCGTCGTCAGGCGTCCCCGCGCCGAGAGGGGGAGCCGAGGGGTGGAACCGCCTGCAGGTGCAGTCCCCCTCCACCTCAGTGAACGGACGCCCTCGCGCGGCCGGAGTTCTGCGGAGACTACGGCGTGCAGATCTCCCCGGTGACCTTCGTGATGACGAGGCCGCCGCGGTTGGAGGCACCGCCGGTCCATCGGCAAGGGCTGGCGTGACAAGGGCCGCGAGTGTCACCGCGGCCATGAGGGTCCGGCAGAGCGAGGGGTCGGTCATGGCAAATCCTCCGGGGGCGCAATTGCCCCAGGCCAAGCCTAGGCGTCACAATGGCCGGCGCGAGGAACCACTTCCCCCGCTTCGCGTGGAGCCACTTCCCGCTCGGTCGACAGGGACGTACATGCTCCGCGCGCCATTCTGGATGGCCGGCTCGCGCCGGGCGCCCGCCTGCCGTCCACGCGAGCCTTGTCCGCGGACCTCGGCCTGTCGCGCAACGTCGTCGTGCTCGCCTTCGAGCACCTGGCGGCGGAGGGGTACGTGGAAGGGCGCCCGGGATCGGGCACCTTCGTGTCACGCGCGCTGCCCGACGCCGTCCCGCTCCGCCCACTGCGGGCGCCGACCCTGGCGGCGCGGGGCCGGGTTGGCGCCGCGCTATCGGCCCACGCCGAGCGCGTCAACGCCCTCGCTCCCCTGCCGGCCCCGGGGGCGCGAATCCGGTCCGGGCTCACCTGTGATTTCAGGTACGGGCTTCCGGCCGTCCAGGATTTCCCGCAGGCCCTCTGGGCGCGTCTCATGGCTCGCCGGGCCGGTTCCTTGTCGGTCCGCACGCTCGGGTACGGGCGGTCGCTCGGCTTCGGACCGCTTCGGGAAGCCGTAGCCGACTACGTCAAGCGCGCCCGCGGCGTGAACGCCACGGCCGATCGTGTCGTGATCGTCAGCGGCGCCCAGCAAGCTTTCGATCTGATCGCCCGCCTCTTCATCGACGCGGGCGATCGTATCGTCGTGGAGGAGCCCGGTTATCAGGACGCGCGCCAGGCCTTTCTCGCCGCGGGCGGCCGCCCCGTGCCGGTGCCCGTGAACGCGAGCGGCATCGACGTCTCGCGGCTGCCGCGTCGCGGCCGGGTCAGGCTGGCGTACGTGACGCCGTCGCACCAGTTCCCGCTCGGCGGCATCCTGCCGCTGGCACGGCGGCTCGAGCTCCTGCACTGGGCCGACGCGGTCGGGGCCCACGTCGTGGAGGATGACTACGACAGCGAGTTCCGCTACGAGGGCAACCCCGTCGGGGCGGTCCAGGGGCTGGACCTCGCCGGGCGCGTGCTCTACGTCGGCACCTTCTCGAAGGTCCTGTATCCCTCGCTGCGCATCGGCTACCTCGTCGTGCCGGAGTCGCTCATCGGGCCCGTCGCCGGGCTGAAATTCCTCACCGACGGGCACGCGCCGACGTTCGAGCAGGAAGTGCTCACCGACTTCATCACGGCCGGGCACTTCGAGCGCCATCTCCGGCGATCACGGGCGCGAAACGCGGCGCGCCGCGCGGCGCTGCTCGCGGCGCTCGACGAGGCGCTTGGCGAGGAGGCCACGGTGTCGGGCGAGAACGCGGGACTGCACGTGGTCCTGTGGCCCCGAGGGCTGCAGAGCCCCCAGCTCGACACCGTGCAGCGCCTGGCGCTCGACCGCGGCGTGGGCGTGTATCCCGTGACGCCGTACTACCTGCGCCCGCCGCGCCGCGCGGGGCTCATGCTCGGCTACGCGTGCCTCACCGAGCAGGAGATCCGCGAAGGGGTGGCCGTGCTGGCCGACGTGCTGCGTGCTGTCACGGGCAGATAGCGCTGGTGGCGGGCCGCTGCCAATCCGGCACCCCGCTACGGCGCGGGCACGCGATCGACCAGTCGCCCAGTGGCGCTCTCGACGCTCACGAGGGCCTTCTGATAGTCGGCCAGCGCCTTGGCCTCGCGCAACGCCGCGTCGGCGGTGGCCAGCTCGCGCAGGTTGACCAGGAACTGGGTCGACTCGCCGAGCTCGAAGCGATCGCGTTCCAGGGCCTCGAGCTCGCGGGCCACGGCCACCTCCTCGGTCACGACGTCGAGCACGGTCCGCGCGGCCCTGAGGGCGCTGATGGCGTCCTGCACGTCGGCGCGTATCTCGTCCTCCATCCATCGCAGCTTCTGGTCGAGCGTCGCGAGCCTGGCGCGCGCCTGCAACGACTTGCCGGTCGCCTTGCGGCGTTGGAACGGCAGCTCGAAGGCGATGCCGGTCTCGAACACCGACGCAACGCGGCTGCTCGGTCCCGTCCCGAAATCGCGGGATGACTCCGCGAACAGCGCCATCCGCGGCAACAGCGAGTTCTCCGCCAGTCGGAGTTCCACTTCCTGCTGCTGGCGCTCGAGGCGGATGGCCTTCAGCTCGGGCCGCCGCTCCAGGGCCACTCGGGTTTCCTCCGCCTCGTCTGGCTCGCCCTCGCCCACGGTGGGCCGCGGGAGGCGCGGCATGCGGTCGCTGCCGGGGCGCACGGGGGTGCCGGCCACGTCGCGGAGGAACAAGGACACACCGATGGCCTGCCGCTCGACCTCTCGCTGTGCACTGGCCAGCGCCGACTGGCGCTGAAGGATGGCGCGCCGGTTGTCGGTGCGTTCGACCGGCGCGGTCTGCCCGAGCGCGACGGCATCGGCGAGCTGCTGGTCGCGCGTCACCGCGAGGTCGAGCAGCGCCTGGGCGATGCGCCACTGCTGGCCCGCGGCCACCCACTCCCAGTAGGCGCCCAGGGCTTCCCTGTAGTAGATCAGGCGTGCCTTGTCGAGGCCACGCTCGGCGATGTCGACGCCGGCTTCCGCCACGCTGCGTCCGGCGCGACGCGGGTCGATGTTTCGATCCCGCAGCAGCGGCAGGACGAGCCCGGCGGTGACCTCACCGTTCGACAGCGTCTGCGCCTTGGTGTCGTACGCGGCAAAGCTGCCACGGCCGACCCGGTAGCCGCCGTAGGCCGTCATCCCGAGGGGCGCGAGGGGCTGCTCGAGCACCCCCTTGGCGCGGTCGTTGTCGTAGAAGCCGCGCAGGCTCATGGCATCGGCCTTCAGCGTCAGGTCGAAGCCGCCCTGGGCCTCGACCAGTGCGCCTTGCGCCACCGTGACCTCCTGGCGGGCCTGCTCGAGGAGCGGCAGCGCCCGGTTGACCGATCCCAGCAGCTCCTCGACGGTCAGCGGGGCCGACCCGGGGCCCGTCACGGGCTGGGCCGCCAGGACCGGGCTGGTCAGCAGCGCCACGACGCCGAGCCACACCCCCCTGCTCACTTCCCACCGCCTGTGGTCGACGCGGGGGACGCCATCGAGGACACGACGGCCGGGGCGTACACCGACTCACGGGGCTCGCCCTGGGAGAGCACCGGCGGGAAGCCGTTGAACTGTCGCCACAGCTCGTACCCGAGCGGAACGATGTCGAGCAGGACCCAGCCGTTGGCCTGCACGCCCTGACGCAGGAACCGCTGCGAGGGCCACCGTTCGTCCTCCGGGTCCGGCTCGACGAGCACGCGGAACTTGCCGAGGCCGTTGTCGGCAGGGTCCACCAGAATCACCCGCCCACCGAACGTGCCGACGGCAATCGACGGCCAGCCGCTGAACTGCAGCGCCGGCCAGCCTTCGAACTGCAGCCGCACGGGATGTCCCGGCAGGATCATCGGCATGTCGTTGCCGTCCACCCACAACTCGACGACATCGCGGCTCGAGGCGGGGACCAGCTGCACCAGCTGGGCGCCGGCCTTCAGCAGCTCGCCACTCTGCCGTGCCAGCACGCGCTGCACCGTGCCATCGACCGGGGCCACGACCCGCTGCGTCTCCTGGCGGGCGATGCGGACATCGAGCTTGGCGAGCTCGGCCCGGGCCTTCCCCACGTCGCTCTTCGCCGAGGCCAGCGAGGCCCTGGCCTCGTCAATCCGCGCCGTCGCGTCGGCGCGGGTGCGGACGAGCTCGGCCGCCAGCGATGCGGCCTCGGCGCGGGCCGCGTTGAGCGTGGCCGTCGCCCGGTCCGCTTCGGCGTGGCGCGTGGCCGACTCGAGCTCGGCGAGCTCGACGTTGCGGGTCGAGGTGAGGCCCTTGGCCATCAGCGCCCGCTGCCGCTGCAGATTGAGGTCCGCCGTCACTTTCGCGGCCCGCGCGGCGGCCAGACCCTGCTCGGCCGCCACGACGCGGTCGCGCGCCATCTCCTCGCGCAGGCGGGCCGCGGTGACGCTGCTCTCGAGGGTCTCGACGAGCCCGGTGATGCGATCGTCCAGGGCCCGGGTACGCGTCTCGCTCTCGTCGACGGTCCGGATCACCGCGTCACGCTCCTGGCGGAGCCGTTCCATGATGGCGGCGTCGTTGTCGGACAGGTCGACAATCGGGTCGCCGCGCCGGACCTGGCTGCCCTCGACCACGTGCCAGCGGACGATGCGGCCGTCGACCGGCGCCTCGATGTGCTGCAGGCGCTCCTCGGGGCTGAACGCGACCACGCGGCCCGATCCGGCAATGTTCTGCTGCCAGGGCGTCAAGGTGAGCGCCGCGACGGTGACCACCAGGAGGATCACCAGCAGCCGCGCCAGGACGCGAACCACGCGCGGCGCCTGTACGTTGTGCAGCGCCAGGCGCTGATCCATGTGCCACGACCCTCCTCCGCTCACGCTCGTCCCTCCTCGTGCATGTCGCCGTCGGCCAGCGTGACCACGCGCGTGCACCGCGCCAGCAGGTCGGCCCGCTCGGTGATGCAGATGACGGTCCACGGCGCCTCGGCCCTGAACAGCGCCTGCCCGAGCTGCTCCTGCTCGTCGTGCCGGTCGATCTGATCCAGGGCGCCGTCCAGGACGATCAGCCGCGGGCGGCCGGCAATGGCGCGCGCGATCATCAGGCGGCTGGCCTGCCGGTACGACAGCGGCCGCCCGTGCGGGTGCAGCTCGGTGTCCAGCCCGTCGGGCAGCTCGAGCAGCTCGTCGAGCAGCCCGACGGCGGCCAGCGCGTCCCCCACCTCGGCATGCGTCAGCTCGTCGCGGCCCAGCCGCACGTTGTCGACGATCGTGCCCGGGAAGAGCTCGATGTCCCGGACCAGGGCCACGCCGCGCCGCAGCGCGGCGAGCGGCACGTCGCGAAGGTCGACGCCGGCGAGGCGGACGCTGCCGGCCCGCGGCGTCCGCAGGCCGAACAGCACGTCGGCCAGCGTGCTCTTGCCAGAGCCGTTCGGGCCGGTGACCCCGACCCGCTCACCGGCAGCCACCTCCCAGGCTCGCACCGACAGCGACGGCCCGTCGGCATCGTCGTACTGCACCACGAGATCGCGGACCGACAGCGCCGCCGGCCCGCTGCCCGCCGGCATCCCCTCCCCGCCCGCGCGCTCGAGGGGCAGGTCGACGAGGTCGCCCAGCTTGTCGATGGCGGCGGAGAGGTCGTAGAACACCTCGAGCTGCTTGCCGAACTTGGTGAACGCGCTCAGCATGCCGGCGACGACGAGCTCGGCGGCGACGAGCTGCCCGAGCGTCAACTGGCGATCGATCACCAGCCAGCCGCCAATGCCGAGCAGCGCCGAGCTGGCGATGGCCTGCAGCGCGAACGATCCGATGATCTGCCGCACCAGGATGCGGAAGTGCTTCGACCGGTAGGTCAGGTAGTCCTCGAGCAGGCGCTGCGAACGACGCACCGCGTACTCGGGGCCACCGGGCGACTTGAAGGTCACCAGGTGGGCCGCCAGCTGCTCGAGCCACGCCTCGAGCGCGTACTTGGCCTTGGACTCACGGATGCTCGTGGCAATCGCGCCGCGGCCCAGCCCGAAGATGATGGCCAGCATCGCGACGACCAGCAGTACATCGAAGGCCGCCAGCCAGGGATGGTAGATGGCGAGCAGGATCATGCCGATCAGCGTCTGCATGAGGATGCTCAGCCCGTCGATGAGGAGCAGGGAGGCCGACTTCTGCACGGTGACCGTATCGAAGAAGCGGTTGACGAGCTCCGGGCCGTGATAGCGGTCGAAGGCGTCGGCGCGCACCCGGATGAGCCGCCAGGTCACATCGGTCGCGACGCGCGAGAAGATGCTGCGCTGGATGATCTCGACCACGAACGCACGCATGGCATTGAGTGCGGTCGAGAAGCCGAGTGCCACGAACACGAACAGCGTGAGGACGACCAGCGGCTGGAGCACCGCGCCGAAGGCGATGGTGTTGACCAGCGACTGGACGGCGACGGGCAGCACCAGCGACAGCAGCCCGATCACCGCGGAGTAGACGACCGCGACCCACAGCGTTCGGCGCTCGCCCTCGAGCAGGGCCCGCAGCCGGACGAGCGGGTCGAGCCGCGCCTGCCCCTCGCGCGTACGCATCGCCGACAGGGGCGCCGCGGGCTCGGCCAGCAGCCAGTCGACGGCGGCGCCATCGTCCGTGATCCCGAGCCACTGGCGGAGGCTGGCGCCCGACCAGCGGCTGATGCGTGGGCCGGCGCCGGGCACCACGACGCGGGCGCCGCCCCGCGCGCCCTCGAGCACGGCCAGCGCCTGTGGCTGCCCATCGACGGTCTTGAGCGCCAGCCACGGGTACGAGGGATCGGCGTCGGCGAGGACGTCGGCGAGCGGCCGGCGGACGAGGGCGGTGGCGATGCCCGCCTCGGCGGCCAGGGCCTGCGCGGCCTCGAGCGGGTTATCGGCGACCAGGCTGGCCGGCAGCCGGCGTATCGCCGGCTCGAGCGCGCGGCCGTCGAACTCGACGGCGTGTGTCCGGGCCAGGAACTCGATGACGGGCCAGAGGCCGCGGGCGGCGTCGCTGGGGCGTGGCCGAATCGATGACATGCGAACCATAATACACGAACGCTAATTCGTATGTTACAATTCGCGAATTGAAGTATCATTCCACCAGCTGCCATGACACCACACGAACCCGGCACGTCGCGCTGGACCTTCCTCACCAACCACGGCCATGTGCTGTTGTGCCTGGTCCAGGAGCCCGAGTTGCGGCTGCGTGATGTCGCCGAGCGCGTCGGCGTGACCGAGCGCGCCGTCCAGGGCATCGTCGCGGACCTGGAAGAAGCCGGTTACCTCACCCGCCACCGTACCGGTCGCCAGAACGTGTACGAGATCAACGGCGATCGGCCGATGCGTCACCCCGTAGAGGCGCACCAGACGATCCGGGCTTTGATCGACCTGATGAAACAGGGGCCGCGCCGCGGGACGTCGCGGCGGGCGAGTGCGGCGTCCCGCCGGCGCCAGGCGTAGCGATCCCGAGGGTCGGATCGCGCGAAGGAGATGGTCTGAGAGGAAGGCGGGGATGCCGGGCGATCGCCTCCCGGCAATCGCCCGGTGCGCCGCAGCGAGCCGCCGCCGGCTAGCGGCCCGCGGCCTGGCGGCCGATGTCGATGGCCTTGAAGCCCGCGTCGCCCCAGTTCATCACGAAGACGCTGAAGCCCTGCTTCATGCGCATCTCGATGTCGGCGGGGCTGGCCGGGTAACCGCAGGGCACGTTGAACTCCTTGCACGCCGCGAGTACCTGCTGGATGGCGGCTTCCCACGCGGCCTCGTCGAGCGTGCGCTGGCCGCTGGCGTCGGTCGTCGTGAACAGCTGGCGGAGCGTGCCCGCACCGGGCCACAGCACGCCGATGCCCTTCACCGCTGCAATCTCGCGCACCTTCGCAAGGCCCGCCTTGCTCTCGACAATGGTCCAGTTGATGAGCTCGCCCTGAGGGTTGAGGGGCCACAGGTCGGCCCTGGCCTTGTACTCGGCCTCGCTCAGGCCCCAGAGCGCCGGCGCGTCACCCACGTCTTCGCTGCGCGTGCCGCCCTTCGACTTGAAGCGCATGGCGGCCAGTCCCTGCCGGACCTCCTCCGCGCTCTCCACCGACACGAACATGACGCCGCTGACACCGAGGTTCAGCTGACGGCCAATCTGCTCGCCCACCTTCACGGCGTCGGGCGCAATCTCCGGCGCCTTTACGATGAGGGGATGGTGCAGCCGGTGCACGGGGGACTTCGTGAAGATCCCGATCTGCCCGGCGCCCTTCACGAACTCGGCGAACGTGGCGTAGCCGCGATCGAAATTGCCCTCCATGCTGCCGTCGAAGACGAAGTCGCTCTTCGCATAGGCGAGGGCGTCCTTCGCGAGCTCGGCCGGCGACTTCGGTGGCGCCTCGGGCGCGGCAGGCGCCGGCGCGCCGGGCCGCGGCGGGAAGCGCCGGTTCGAGGGCGCATAGAGCCCGAAAACGGGTTTTTTCTGCTCGAGGAGTTCGATGACGGGGTTCAACCGCGTCGTCTTCGGTGCCTGTCCCATCACCAGGCTGCCCGCTCCAACTCCCACCACCAACACCACGGTCAACAGTGCACGCACGCGCGCCTCCTTACAGGACGAACAACGGGGGGAGTATACGACACGGGTTCTCGGGTTCTCGGGTTCTCGGGTTCTCGGGTTCTCGGGTTCTCGGGTTCTCAGGTTCTCAGGTTCTCAGGTTCCCGGGTTCTCAGGTTCTCGGGTTCTCGCGTTCGCGGGTTCTCGGGTTCGCGGGTCCTCCACTGGCGCGAGGCTCCGGCTCCCGGCTCCTGGCGCACTTCCCCTCTCGGCGCCGTTCTCTCGCGGCGTGGTCGTTCCTCTTGCGCCGGTGGTCGTCCGCCTCCCGCCTCCCGCCTCTATCTGTAGTCCTCCCTCACCGGCGCGAAGGTGTCGAGCACGCGGCACGGCGTCAACGCGCGGCCCGCGTGTGGCGTGTGAGGCGGGATGACGAAGACCGTCCCAGGCGTGAGCACGTGGGTGTCGCGCCCGACGGTGATCTCGAGCGCTCCCTCGACGACGGTGACGATCTGCTCGTGCGGGTGATGGTGCTCGGGGAAGGACGCGCCCTGGTCGATGTCCACCCAGGAGTGCGTCACGCGGTCGGTGTGGATGAGGCGGGCGCGCAGGCCCGGGAACAGCTCGCGAACGGGCAGCGTGTCAAGCGAGATGAGCGCCATGCGGCGAGATATACCACGCGACGCGCCGGGGCATACTGGGTGGGCATGCACAAGGCGATGGTCTGGGGATGGATGGCGCTGCTGGCCCTGCCCGCGGGGGCGGCAGCCCAGGATTCGGTGGACGCGCAGCTGTGGGCACAGGTGCTGGCCACGGTGCGGGTGTCGGAGCATTGGCGGCTGCACCTCGAAGAGCAGCCGCGCTGGCACCAGGGCATGTCGGAATCGTTCCAGGTGATCACGCGCGGGGCGGTCGGCCGGCAGGTGCACGACCGCGCCACGCTCTGGGGCGGCTACGCGTGGGTCGCCAAGCCGCCCGGCCCCGGTGTCACGCACGAGCACCGCATCTGGCAGCAGCTCTCGGCCACCCTCCCCGTGGCCGGGCGGTGGACGCCCTCGTTGCGCGTTCGGCTCGAGCAGCGCTTCCAGGACGGCTGGAGCGACAGTTCGCACCGCCTGCGCACCATGGGCCGCGCCGTCCGGCCCCTGAACGACAGCCGGTCATACACA
>JBFWQE010000025.1:0-47478 GCA_050249615.1 Vicinamibacterales bacterium | reverse complement strand
GGTGGAGGTCGTCGCCGGCCTGGCGCTCGCGCTGGTGCAGACCCATCACCGCCGCGCGCGCGGAGTCGAGCGGGCAGCGGCGCTCCTGCCATGGGCGCTGCCCACCGTGGTGGTGGCCCACCTGTGGCGCTTCGCCTTCGAGGGACCTGGCAGCGCGGCCAACCTTGCGCTGGCGAGCGTGAGCCTCGCCAACCAGCCCGTGGCCTGGCTCTCGGGATCCGTCACGGCGTGGGTTCCCATCGTGCTCGCCGATGCGTGGCGGATGACGCCGTTCGTCGCGGTCCTGATCCTTGCGGGCCTGCAGCAGATCGATCCGGCCCTCCACGAGGCGGCGCGCCTCGACGGGGCGAGTCCCTGGCGGGCGTTCCGCGCGATCACGCTGCCGCTGGTCGCCCCGGCGCTGCAGGTCGCCACGCTCTTCCGGGCGCTCGACGCCGCGCGGGTCTTCGACCTCGTCTACGTTCTCACTGGCGGCGGGCCGGGCGCGGCCACCGAACCGCTCTCCCTGTACGCGTTCGAGGCGCTCATGCGCCACCTGCGCTTCGGCTACGGCTCAGCCATCTCGATGGGGGTCTTCGTGGCCTCGTTCGCAGGTGCGCTCGTGTGGATCCGACTGATGGGCCGGCGCGCGCTCGCGCGGGAGGATGCCTAGGTGCCCCGCGCTGCTGCCCGCCTGCTGCCCGTCGCGGTCGTCATCGTCGCGCTGGCGCCGCTGTACGTGGCGCTCGTGGGATCGCTCACTCCGGACGCGCGGCTCTTCGAGTCCGTGCCGCTCGTGCCGGCGCCGCTGGTCTGGGACCACTACCGCGCGCTCTTCGGCACGCGCGGGTTCTGGGTGCCGATCGGCAACTCGCTGATCGTGGCCACGGCCACGACGCTGCTCGCCCTGCTGCTCGGAGCTCCGTGCGCCTACGCGCTGGCGCGACTGCGATTCCGTGGGAGCGCGATGGTCCTGGCGCTCGTCCTCGCCGTCTCCATGCTGCCGCAGATCTCGATCGTCCCGCCGCTGTTCCTGCTGCTGCGGGGGGTGGGGCTGCTCGACACGCGTGCCGGCCTGGTGCTGCCCTACCTCACCTTTGCGATGCCGCTCACCATCTGGTTCCTGGTCACCGTGTTCCGCCGGGTGCCGGCCGAGATCGAGGAGGCGGCCATGATGGACGGCGCCTCGCGGCTGGTGGCGTTCCGGCGGATCGTGCTGCCGCTGGCGGCGCCGGGGCTGGCCACGACGGCCCTGCTGGCGTTTCTCTACAGTTGGAACGAGTTCCTCTTCGCCCTCACGTTCACGCTGGGGCCCGACCGTCACACGGTGCCGGTGGCCATCGCGCTCTTTCGCGGGCAGTATCAGGTCCCGTGGGGCGAGGTGCTGGCGGCCGCGACGGTCGCGACGCTGCCGGTGGCCATCGTGGTACTCGTGGCGCAGAGGCGCCTGGTCAGCGGGCTCACGGCCGGAGGCGTGAAGGGATGATGAGCCGCCGGGAGAACATATGGACGACAAGCGACCCTACGAGCAGATCGTCGTGGAGGCGGTGACGCCATCGGTGGACGGCGGCCGCTTCCCGGTGAAGGCGGTGGCCGGGGAGACGTGCCCGGTGGAAGCCCGCGTGTTCCGGCACGGCCACGAGCGGCTCCGCGCGGTCGTGCGCTACCGCGGCCCGGGCGCCGCGATGCGCGAGGTGCCGATGACACTGGTCGAGCCGGGAATCGACCGTTGGCGCGCGGAGATGCCACTCGACACGGTCGGCCGTTACCGCTTCACGGTGGCGGGCTGGACCGATCACTATTCGTCGTGGGTCGAGGAGCTGCGCAAGCGCGTGGCTGCCGCGCAGCCCGACGTGGCCAGCGAGATCGCCGAGGGTCTGGCGATGGTCACGCGCGCGGCGGTGGCGGCGACCGGGCCGGATGGCCACGCCGCCACGGCGCTGAGGAGCACGCTCGAGGCCCTGGCGGGGGAACCGGAGGCGCTGCTGGCCGTGGCCTCGTCCGACGAAGCGCTCGCCCTGATGGGACGGCTCGGGCCGCGCGAAGACGAGGGCCACTTCGAGCCGGAGCTCGAGATCGTGGCCGACCGGCCGCGCGCGCGCTTCGGTGCCTGGTACGAGCTCTTCGTGCGGTCGCAGACCACCGAGAAGGCCCGACCCGGCACGTTCCGGGACGCCGAACGACGCCTGCCCGCGCTCCACCGCATGGGCTTCGACGTCGTCTACCTGGCGCCGATTCACCCGATCGGCCACACGAAGCGGAAGGGCCCCAACAACCGCGTGGGCGCCGGACCCGGCGACCCGGGCAGCCCCTGGGCCATCGGCAGCGAGGCCGGGGGCCACATGGCCGTGGAGCCGGCGCTGGGCACGCTGGACGACTTCGACCGTTTCGTCCGCGCGGCAGCGGCCCTCGAGATGGACGTCGCGCTCGACCTGGCCATCCAGTGCTCGCCGGACCATCCCTGGGTCCGCGAGCACCCCGAGTGGTTCTATCGCCGGGCGGACGGCACCATCCGCTACGCGGAGAATCCTCCGAAGAAGTACGAGGACATCTACCCGCTGAACTTCGACACGCCCGACTGGCAGCACCTGTGGGAGGCGCTCCTCGAGGTGGTGCGCTTCTGGGTGGCGCACGGCGTCCGGATCTTCCGGGTGGACAACCCGCACACCAAGCCCATCGGCTTCTGGACGTGGCTCATCGACACCGTGCAGCGCGAGGCGCCCGACGTGATCTTCCTGGCCGAGGCGTTCACGCGCCCGCCCATGATGCAGGCGCTCGCCAAGAGGGGCTTCACCCAGTCCTACACCTACTTCACCTGGCGCAACACGAAGGCCGAGATCACCGAGTACCTCGCCGAACTGGCCGCCCCCGCGGCAGCCGCGTACTTCCGGCCGAACTTCTTCGCGAACACGCCGGACATCCTGCCGCCCATCCTCCAGCAGTTCGGGAAGCCGGCCTTCAAGCAGCGGCTGGTGCTGGCGGCCACGCTGTCACCGTCCTACGGCATCTACAGCGGCTACGAGCTGTGCGAGAACGCCGCGATCCCGGGCCGGGAGGAGTACCTGGACTCCGAGAAGTACGAGATCAGGCCACGCGACTGGGAGGCCCCGGGCAATCTCAATGCCTTCATCACGCGCGTGAATCTGGCGCGACGGCAGAACCCGGCGCTGCACCACCTGACGAATCTCCGCTTCCTCGACATCGACAACGATCAGATGATCGCCTACGTGAAATCCACCCCGGACCACGCCAACTCCGTCGTTGTCGTCGTGAACCTGGATCCCACGCAGGCCCAGTTCGGCCACCTGCAGGTGCCGCCGGAGGCCATCGGCGTGGCGCCCGGGCGTCCGTATTCCGTGGACGACCTGCTGACGGATCAGCGCTTCACCTGGGGCGAGACCAACTGGGTGCGCCTCGATCCCGTCGATGGAGAGCCCGCGCACATCCTTCGCGTCGACCCGGGAGACGTCGGGGCATGAGGGTGCGGCCGGGCTCGCCGTACCCGCTGGGCGCGATGTGGGACGGATCGGGCGTCAACTTCGCGGTGTTCTCGGAGCGCGCCACGAAGGTGGAGCTGTGCCTGTTCGACACGGCGGACAGCCCGCGCGAGTCGGCGCGCATCACGCTGCCCGAGCAGACCGATCTCGTCTGGCACGGCTACCTCCCCGGCATCCTGCCGGGACAGCTCTACGGGTTCCGCGTGCACGGGCCCTACGACCCGAAGCGCGGGCTCCGGTTCAACGCGAACAAGGTGCTGCTCGAGCCCTACACCAAGGCGATCGGCCGGACGATCACGTGGGCCGACGAGATGCACGGCTACCGGGTCGGCGACCCGAAGGCCGACCTGTCGTTCGACGACCGCGACAACGCGCCGTACTGCACGCTCTCGGCGGTCATCGATCCCGCGTTCACCTGGGGCGACGACCGTCCCCCGCAGACGCCCTGGCACGAGACGGTCATCTACGAGATGCACGTGCGCGGCTTCACCATGCGGCACCCGGCGGTGCCCGAAGCCGTGCGGGGCACGTATGCGGCGCTGGGGACCGATGAAGTGCTCCGGCACCTGCAGGACCTGGGCGTCACCGCGGTCGAGCTCATGCCGGTTCACCACCATGCCTACGACCGGCACCTCGTCGAGCAGGGCCTCACGAACTACTGGGGGTACAACACGAGCGCGTTCTTCGCGCCGAACATCCGCTACGCGTCGAGGCCGTACCCCGGGGCCACGGTCCGCGAGTTCAAGACGATGGTGCGGAACTTCCACAGCGCGGGCATTGAAGTGATCCTCGACGTGGTGTACAACCACACCGCCGAAGGCAACCACCTCGGGCCGACGCTCTCGCTGCGCGGCATCGACAACGTCGCCTACTACCGGCTCGCGACGGACGACCGGCGGCACTACGTGGACTACACGGGGTGTGGCAACACGCTCAACATGCGGCACCCGCGCGTGCTGCAGCTCATCATGGACAGCCTGCGGTACTGGATCCAGGAGATGCACGTGGACGGGTTCCGCTTCGATCTCGCCAGCGCGCTGGCCCGCGAGCTACACGCGGTGGACCGCCTCGGTGCCTTCTTCGACATCATCCACCAGGACCCGGTGATCTCGCGGGTGAAGCTCATCGCCGAGCCCTGGGACCTCGGCGAGGGCGGCTACCAGGTGGGCAACTTCCCGCTCGGGTGGGCCGAGTGGAACGGGCGGTATCGCGACGCCATCCGCAGGTTCTGGAAGGGCGACGGCGGCATGGTGTCCGAGCTGGCCACGCGGCTGGCCGGGAGCAGCGACCTGTACGACCACAGTGGGCGGCGCCCGTACGCGAGCGTCAACTTCGTCGCGTGCCACGACGGCTTCACCCTGCACGACCTGGTGAGCTACAACCAGAAGCACAACGAGGCCAATCTCGAGGGCAACCGCGACGGCGAGAGCCACAACAACAGCTGGAACTGCGGCGTCGAGGGCCCCACGGACGATCCCGCGATTCGCGCCCTGCGCGAGCAGCAGAAGCGCAACCTCCTGGCCACCGTCTTCCTGTCGCAGGGCGTCCCGATGCTCTACGCCGGCGACGAGATGGGGCGCACCCAGCACGGCAACAACAACGCCTACTGCCAGGACAACGACATCAGCTGGGTCCAGTGGGACCTGTCGGACGAGCAGCGCGACCTGCTGGCATTCGTGCGCTACATGCTCGGCGTCCTGAAGGAGCAGCCCGTCCTGAAGCGCCGGCGCTTTTTTCAGGGCCGGAGCATCCGCGGCGGCGGCATCAAGGACATCACCTGGTTCGAACCCGGCGGCAGCGAGATGTCCGACGAGGTCTGGAACTCGGATCATGTCCGCCACCTGGGCGTGCGGCTGGTCGGCGCCGAGATCCAGGAGACGGATGAGCACGGCCAGCCCATCGAGGGGGACACGCTGTTCCTGATGTTCAGCGCCCACCCCGAGCCCATCACCTTCGTCCTCCCTCGCCACGAGGCGGGACAGCACTGGGAACGGATGCTCGACACGGCCCTCCAGGACTGGTCGGAGCGGGTCCCCGTGGAAGGGCCCGGCTACCAGCTGGCCGGCCGATCGGTCGCGGTCTTCCGTATTGCCACGGCGCGGGAGGAAGCGTGATGGCCCCGCTGCCGCCGCCAGGCGGGCCCGACTGGTACAAGGACGCCATCTTCTACCAGCTCCACGTCAAGACCTTCTGCGACAGCGACGGGGACGGCGTCGGCGACTTCACGGGCCTCACGGGCAAGCTCGACTACATCCGCGACCTCGGGGTGACCTGCCTGTGGCTCCTCCCGATGTACCCCTCGCCGTTCCGCGACGATGGCTACGACATCGCGGACTACTGCAGCATCCACCCGGGATACGGGTCGATGGACGACTTCCGCGCGTTCCTGGACGCCGTGCACGCGCGCGGCATGCGCGTCATCACCGAGCTGGTCCTCAACCACACCTCGGATCAGCACCAGTGGTTCAAGGAGGCCCGCAGCGCGCGCGACCACCCGCGCCGCGACTGGTACGTCTGGAGCGACAGCGACGATCGGTATCCGGGCGTGCGCATCATCTTCACGGACACCGAGCGCTCGAACTGGGCGTGGGACCCGGTCACGAAGCAGTACTACTGGCACCGGTTCTTCAGCCACCAGCCGGACCTGAACTTCGACAACCCGGCCGTGCGCGAGGAGATCTGGAACGTCATGAAGTTCTGGCTCGACATCGGCGTGGACGGGTTCCGCGTGGATGCCGTGCCCTACCTGATCGAGCGGGAAGGTACCTCGTGCGAGAACCTGCCCGAGACCCACGACGTGCTGAAGTTCCTCCGGGGCCGGCTGGACGAGCACTACCCCGACAAGCTGCTGCTGGCCGAAGCCAACCAGTGGCCCGAGGACGTCCGCCACTACTTCGGGGACAACGACGAGTTCCACATGGCCTTCCACTTCCCGCTGATGCCGCGCATGTTCATGGCGCTCAGGCTGGAGGACCGGAAGCCGCTGGTCGAGATCGTCGAGCGGACGCCGGCGATCCCGGACAGCTGCCAGTGGGGCATCTTCCTGCGGAACCACGACGAGCTGACGCTCGAGATGGTCACCGAGGTCGAGCGCGACTACATGTACGAGGAGTACGCGCGCGATCCGGTGGCGCGCATCAACGTCGGCATCCGCCGCCGCCTGGCGCCGCTGCTCGAGGGCGACCGGCGGCGCATCGAGCTGATGAACGGCCTGCTCATGTCGCTGCCGGGCAGCCCGTTCCTGTACTACGGCGACGAGATCGGGATGGGGGACAACATCTACCTGGGCGACCGCAACGGCGTCCGGACGCCGATGCAGTGGAACGGCGGCTGGAACGGCGGGTTCTCCAGCGCGGACCCCGAGCGGCTCGCGCAGCCGGTCATCTCCAACGCCCTCTACGGCTACCAGGCCGTCAACGTGGAGTCGCAGCGCCGCGCGGATCACTCGCTGCTGAACTGGACACGGCGGCTCATCCAGGCGCGCAAGTCGTCGCCGGTCTTCAGCCGCGGCTCGATCAGCTTCCTGAAGCCGGTGAACCACCGCGTCCTGGCCTACCTGCGCGCGCTCGATCGCGATCAGGTGCTGGTGGTCTGCAACCTGGCCAGCACGGCCCAGGCCGTCCAGCTGGACCTCAGCGAACAGGCCGGCGCCCTGCCGATCGAGATGTTCGGGAAGAGCGTGTTCCCTCGGATCGGCACCAGTCCCTACGTGCTGACGCTGGGGCCGTACGAGTTCTTCTGGTTCAAGCTCCGCCGGTTGTAGGAGGGTCCACGAGTGGCACAACCCAGCCTCCTCCCAGACGAGCTCGTCCAGGAACTGATGGCGGTGGGCCAGGTGGACATCCTGGTCGGCATCCCCACGCTGAACAACGCCGCCACGATCGCGGCCGTGGTCAAGGCCGTGCACCGCGCGTTCGCGCGCTACTTCCCGCGCGACCGCACGGTGCTCATCAACTCGGACGGCGGGTCCGAGGACGGCACGCGCGCCATCGTGCGGGACCTGTCGATGGACGAGGCCGACACGCTGCTGATGCGCCACAGCCTCCGCACGGTGCACCGCATCAGCGCGCCGTACCATGGAGTGCCCGGCAAGGGCAGCGCGCTCAGGCAGATCTTTGCGGCCGCGGACCTGCTGCAGGCGCGCGCCGTGGCCGTGCTCGACCCCGAGGTCACGAGCGTCGCGCCGGAGTGGGTCCAGGCGCTGGTGACGCCGGTGCGGAACCAGAATTTCGACTTCGTGGCGCCCATCTACGCGCGCCATCCGCTGGACGGCCCGCTGGTCAGCCAGCTGGTGCGGCCCCTCGTGCGCGCCGCGTATGGCCTCCAGATCGCGGAACCCCAGGCCGCGGAGTTCGGCTGTTCAGGCCGCTTCGCGGCGGACTGCCTCGAGCAGTCGGTCTGGGAGACCAGCCTCGCGCAGTACGGCATCGACCTCTGGCTGACGGGCCACGCCATGGCGGGCGGGTATCGATGCTGCCAGGCGCCGCTGGGGCCGCGCGCGGTCGCGCCGGGTGCGAATCGGCCCGGCCTGGCCGAGACCTTCGCGCAGGTGGTGGGCTCGCTCTTCGCGCTGCTCGAAGCGCAGGAGTCCGCGTGGATCCCGCGGGCGGGCTCCGAACCGCTGCCGGCGCTCGGTCCCGCCCCCCCTCCCCCGGGCGAGTCCCCGCCCATCGACGGCGAGCGCCTCCTCCAGTCGTTCGGCGCGAACCTGCGAGACCTGCGGAGCGTGCTCGACGCGATCCTCGCGCCGGACACGGAGACCGCGCTGGAAGAGGCCTCCCGGGCACGTCCCGATCGCCTGCGGTTCCCGGACGAACTGTGGGTCGCCACGGTCTACCAGTTCCTCGCGGCGCACCACGAGGGCGTGATGCGGCGCGAACACATCACCCAGGCGCTGCTGCCGCTCTACCTGGCACGCGCGGGCTCGTTCGTCCTCCAGCACGCCGCGGCCGACGCGGCCTCGATCGAGGCGGACCTCGAGGCGCTGGCCCTGCAATTCGAGCGCGCCAAACCGTACCTGGTCCAGCGCTGGACCCGCACCACTCCGAGGTGATTCATGGCTCAGATGATTGCGAACGCGGTCAGCCAGGCGGGGGCGAACTTCGTCGAGTCCATCAGGCTCTTCCTGCCGCGCGTCGTCACCACCATCAGCATCGTCCTCGCGGGGTGGGTGATTGCCGCGGTACTCAGGCTCGTGGTGCGGTGGATCCTCGGCTGGCTGCGGTTCAACGCTGCCTGCGAGCGGGCCGGCCTCGCGCCGCTGCTCAAGGCGGCGGACCTGCCGCAGGCCGACGTCCTCGTCAGCAAGGTGGTGTTCTGGCTGGTGTGGATCGGGTTCCTGCTGTCGGGGGTGGACGTCCTCGGCTTCACGGTGCTCCAGGGCCTGGTGGCGTCGTTCGTCCTGTTCATCCCGCGCCTCGTGGTGGCGCTGGGCATTTTCGTGGTGGGCCTGCTGGCCGCCAACTTCCTCTGGCGAGCCACCCTGCTCACGGCGGTCAACGCCCATGCCCCGTCCCCGCGCCTGCTCGCCGGCGGGGTGCGGTGGCTCATCCTGATCCTGGCTGGCGCCATGGCGCTCGATCACATCGCCGTCGCACGCACGATCGTGCTCACGGCCTTTGCGATCGCGTTCGGTGCGGTGATGCTCGGCCTCGCCATCGCCTTCGGCATCGGCGGAGGCAACGTGGCGCGCCGTTTCCTCGAGCGACAGTTCCCCGGGGAACGCCCGGAGCCGAAGGGCGACGATGTCTCCCATCTCTGAGGTGACGGCGGCACTGCCCGCCTTCCTCCAGGCGCAGCGATGGTTCGGCGGGAAGAGCCGCGCCCTCGCCGGCGTGACGCTCCTGGACCACGTGTGGCTGCAGGAGGCCGCGACGCCGGACTTCCTGGCGTTCATCGAAGTCGCCTACACCGATGCGCCGGCCGAGCAGTACTGCCTCTGGCTCGGCATCCGGGACACGGCCGACGGCACACCGGTGGCCGGACAGACGGCCACGGGGCGGCTCTTCGTGGACGTCTCCACGAACCCCGGCAGCGCGAGCATCCTGTTGCGCCGGCTGGCGGCCCGCGTGGACGTGCCCACCGCGGAGGGCGGCGCGCTGCGCTTCGGCGACGTCACGGCCCACGCGGTGGAGATCCTCCGTGAGCCCCCGGAGACGCGTGCGGTGGGCGCGGACCAGAGCAACACGTCGCTCGCCATCGGCCGCGCACTGGTGTTCAAGCTGTTCCGGCGGATCCAGCCCGGCGAGAACCCCGAGGTGGAGGTGTGCCGCTTCCTCACGAACTGGACCAGCTTCCGCGGTTTCGCGCCACTGCATGGTTCCGTCGCGTATGCGCGACCGGACGGCACGACTTGCGCGATCGGCGTCCTGCAGGCCTTCGTGCAGAACTCCGGCGATGGCTGGCAATACGTGCAGCGCCGCCTCCTGGGCGAGCTCGATCGGCCGGGCTCCTGGGACACCAGGCGCGACGACCTGCTCGCGCTGGGCGCCATCACGGCCGGCTTTCACCGGGCGTCGGCGTCCGATTCGACGGTGCCGGCGTTTGCACCGGCTCCCATTGCCGCCCAGGACATCATTGGCTGGGTGGCAGCCGTGAGGGACCACGCGGCCACGGCCGTGGGACGCATTCGTGATGCCAGGCTGACCAACGATGAGGCGGCTCGCCTCGCACGGGCGCTGACGCGCGTGGCCGCGACCGACGCGCCCCTGCTTCCCGTCGCCACGGGCCCGGGCGCCACTCTCCATGCCATCCGCATCCACGGCGACTACCACCTCGGCCAGACGCTCAAGACGCCCTCGGGCTTCATCCTGATCGACTTCGAGGGTGAGCCTGCGCGCCCGATCGAGGATCGTCGCCGCAAGCAGTGCGCCCTGAAGGACGTGGCGGGCATGTTGCGATCCTTCGAATACGCGCTCGCAGCCGCCTGCGAGGGCGCCCCCGATCGCGTGGACGCGATGCGCGACAGCCTGTCGATGGCGCCGGTGTTCCTCGAGGGCTATTTCTCCACCCCGGGAATGGAGGGTTCCGTCTTCCTGCCCTCCGATCCCGCCGCCCGTCTTCAGTGGCTTCGGTTCTTCGAGCTCGAGAAGGCGCTCTACGAGCTCGACTACGAGCTGAACAACCGGCCGGACTGGGCCCATATCCCCGCTCGCGGGCTGATGCGGATTCTCGATGCCTGAGCCGACCTGGCGACCGACACTGGGTGCCGTCCCTGGTGAGGGCGGGACTCGATTCCGCGTCTGGGCGCCGGACCGCCAATCGGTCACCCTCGTGGTCGAGCGCGCGGGCGACACCCCCCTTCGAGTGCCTCTCGGAGTCGAGGGCAACGGCTACTTCGGTGGAACCGTTGCCGGCGTGGGCGCAGGCGCGCGTTATCGCTATGCCCTCGACGACGAGGGGCCGTTTCCCGACCCAGCCTCGCGCTTCCAGCCCGAGGGTGTGCATGGGCCGTCGGAGGTCGTGGCCCCCACGCCATTCGCGTGGACGGACGGTGGGTGGCCGGGCATCGCCGTCGAGGCCCTCGTGATCTACGAGCTCCACGTCGGCGCCTTCACGGCCGAAGGGACATTCCGCGCGGTCGCCGAGCGCCTGCCGTATCTCCGCGACCTCGGCGTGACGGCCATCGAGCTGATGCCGGTCGCCGAGTTCCCCGGCTCGCGCAACTGGGGCTACGACGGCGCGGCCCTGTTCGCGCCGGCCCGCTGCTATGGCACGCCCGACGATCTGCGGGGCCTGGTGGACGCAGCGCATCGCCTCGGCCTCGCCGTGCTCCTCGACGTGGTCTACAACCACGTTGGCCCCGATGGGGCGTATCTGTTCGCCTTCAGCCCGTGGTACTTCACCGATCGCTACCCGAGCCCCTGGGGCAAGAGCGTCAACCTCGACGGCCCCCACGCGACGGAGGTGCGGGCCTTCCTCGCCGAGAACGCGCTGCACTGGGTCCACGAGTACCACGTCGACGGCCTCAGGCTCGATGCCACGCACGCCATGCGCGACGAAAGCGCACGGCCGTTCCTCGCGGAGCTCTCGGCCCTCGTCCATGGCTCGGTCAGCGGCCGCCGCGTGGCCATCATCGCGGAAGACGACCGCAACATGGCTCGCCTGGTCAGGCCTGTGGAGGCCGGCGGGTTCGGCCTCGACGCGGTGTGGGCCGACGACTTCCACCACGAGGTACGCCGCGCGCTGGCGGGCGACCACGACGGGTACTACATGGACTACTCCGGGACCGTCGCCGACATCGTCACGACGATCAGGCAGGGGTGGTTCTACACCGGGCAGCATTCGGCGTACGCAGGCCACGCGCGGGGCACCGACCCCTCGGACATCGAGCCCCGCCGGCTCGTCGTCTGCCTCCAGAATCACGACCAGGTCGGCAATCGCGCGTTCGGAGAGCGCCTGCACCACCAGGTGGACCTCGCTGCCGTGCGGGCCGTGACGGTGCTGCTGCTGACACTGCCTCAGACGCCGCTCCTGTTCATGGGCCAGGAGTGGGCGGCGTCGTCGCCCTTTCTCTACTTCACCGATCACCACGCGGAGCTCGGCCGGCTGGTCACCGAGGGGCGGCGGCACGAGTTCGCGAAGTTCGCGGCCTTCTCGGATCCGGGCGCGCGCGAGCGGATCCCGGACCCCCAGTCGCCCTCCACCTTCGAGGCGTCGAAGCTCCGATGGGTCGAGCTCGAACAGGAGCCCCACGCCGCCATGGCGCGGCTGCATCGGGCGCTGCTGGACCTCCGCCAGCGGGAGCCCGCCCTCCTCGGTGCCGCGACCGCTCCGGTGGCGGTCGAGACGCTCGGCCCCCACGCCCTCATGCTGCTGCGGGCGGCGCCGGGCACGACCCTGGCGATCGTGGTGTGCCTGAGGGGGCACGGCACACTCGACCTGGCGGCGCTGCCGGTCCTGCGGGGCGCGTCGGCCGGCGGCCCGTGGCACGCGCTGCTCTCCAGCGAATCCCCGGAATTCGCGGTGGACCCGATGGCTCCCGACCTGGACCTGTCGGGCACGGCCCCGCTCATTCGCTTCCATCGGCCCTCCGCCGTCGTGCTGGCCCGCGCGGCCTGGCCGGAGTAGCCTCGTGAACGCGATGAACCGCCATCCGCACATCCCGGTGAGCACCTACCGGCTGCAGCTCCATGCGGGCTTCACGTTCCTGGAGGCGCGCCAACTGGTGCCCTACCTGGCGGCCCTCGGCGTCACGGACTGCTACGTGTCGCCGCCGTTCACGGCGAGGTCGGGCAGCACGCACGGCTACGACATCACCAACCACAACGAACTCAATCCGGAGCTTGGCGGCTGGGCCGGGTTCGACCAGCTGGCGGAGGCCCTCGCGCACGAAGGCCTCGGGCTGCTCGTCGATTTCGTGCCCAACCACATGGGCAACGATGCGCGCACCAACGGCTGGTGGCGGGACGTGCTCGAGAACGGGCCCAGCTCACCGTTCGCGCGCGTGTTCGACATCGACTGGGATCCGCTGAAGCCCGAGTTGAAGAACCGCCTGCTCCTGCCGATCCTCGGCGAGCCCTACGGCGAGGCCCTCGAGGAGGGCCTGTTGCGCCTCGGATACCACGAGGGCGCCCTGGTGCTGCACTACCGGGAACACCAGCTGCCCATCAACCCTCGCCGGGGCGCGCTCGTCCTCGAGTCGGGGCTCGACGCGCTCACCGCCGCGCTCGGCGAGGACCATCGTCAGCTGCGCGAGTTCCTGAGCATCCTGACCGCGCTCAGGAACCTGCCCCCCTACACCGTCCGCGACACGGCGCTCATCGCCGAGCGCCAGCGCGAGAAGGAAGTGACACGGGAGCGGCTCGTGCGGCTCGTGGCCGAGTCCGAGCCGGTGCGCCTGCACATCGACGCGGCCATCACGTCGGTGAACGGCGTGGTGGGCGATCCGCGCAGCTTCGATGCCCTGCACGACCTGCTCGAGCAGCAGGCCTACCGCCTGGCGTTCTGGCGGACCGCTGCCGACGAGATCAACTACCGCCGCTTCTTCGACGTCAACGACCTGGCCGGCCTCAGGGTCGAGGATCCCGGCGTCTTCGACCACATCCACGGGCTCGTCCTGCAGCTCGTCGCCGATGGCAAGGTCACCGGGCTCCGGCTCGATCACATCGACGGGCTCGCGGACCCGGCCGCGTACCTCGTGCGGCTGCGGGCCTCGATCCGGCAGGCGCTGCTGGCCAGGCACGGGCCCGACGAGGCCAGCCGCCCGTTCTACGTGGTCGTCGAGAAGATCCTCTCGGGCCGCGAGACCCTGCCGGAGGGATGGGCCGTGGCCGGCACCACCGGCTACAACTTCCTCAACGAGGTCAACGGCCTGTTCGTGGATGGGCGGCACAAACGCCGCATGCTGCGGGCCTTCGAGCGCCTCACGGGTGACACCGGCACGTTTGACGATGTCGTGTACGAGAGCAAGCGGCTGATCGTGGGGACGGCGCTCTCGAGCGAGTTCCAGGTGCTCGCCAGCGCGGTGAATCGCCTGTCCGAGAGCCATCGCCGGTCGCGGGACTTCACGCTGGCCAGCATTCGCCGCACGCTTCGCGAGGTGGTGGCGTGCTTCCCCGTGTACCGCACCTACGTCACCGAGCGGGGCACGAGCCCGTCGGATCGGATCTCGGTGGCTGCGGCACTGGCCGCGGCCCAGGCACGCAACCCCGCCGCGGAGCCCACGATCTTCGCCTTCCTCGAGCGGGTGCTCCTGCCCACCCCGGCGCGCGCGCGCGCCGCAGGCGCGCACGATGCCCTCCCGTTCGCACCGTGCGTGGACGTGGCGAGGAAGTTCCAGCAGTACACCGCGCCCGTGCAGGCCAAGGGCGTCGAGGATACCGCTTTCTATCGATACAACGTCCTGCTGTCGCTGAACGAGGTCGGCGGCGATCCCGAGCGGTTCGGCCGCACCGTGGACGAATTCCACGCTGCCAATGCCCACCGGCGCCGGCACTGGCCGCTCGAGATGAACGCTACGGCCACGCACGACACCAAGCGCGGGGAGGACGCCCGCGCCCGGCTGAACGTGCTGTCGGAGATCCCGGGAGACTGGCGGGATGCCGTCGCCTCGTGGGCGCAGATCACTCGCTCGTTCCACACGCGGGTGTCGCGCAAGCCGGCACCGGATCGCAGCGACGAGTACCACTACTACCAGGCCCTCCTGGCGACGTGGCCGCCGGAGCTGGCCACCGATCCCATCCCAGCCGTCGCGCCCGCGACGTACGCCGAGCGTCTCCGCGTCTACATGACGAAGGCAATCCGCGAGGCCAAGCGGCACACCAGCTGGATCAACCCGAACGCCGCCTACGAGGCCGCGATGCTCGGGTTCGTGGATCAGACGCTCACGGGCGAGGGAGCCACGCGATTCCTCGAAGCGTTCGTGCCGTTCGCCCGCCGCGTGTCCCGTGCCGGCGCCGTCAACTCGCTGGGCCAGCTCGTGCTGAAGCTGGTGTCGCCCGGCGTTCCGGATTTCTACCAGGGCACGGAGCTGTGGGATCTCGCGCTGGTGGACCCCGACAACCGGCGCCCCGTGGACTATGCGCAGCGCCGCGCGTGGCTGGCCGACATGGACGCCGCACTTGCACGTTCCTCGAGCGCCGCGGAAGCGCCGCCAGAGGCGCTGGCTCACTGGCTGGCGAACTGGCCGGACGGACGCCTCAAGCTCTTCATCACGGCGGCGGGCCTTCGGCTGCGACGGGGAAGTCCGGCCGTGTTCATCGACGGCGAGTACGCCGGCCTACCCGTGGAGGGGCTGCGGGACGAGAACATCGTGGCCTGCGGCCGTGCCCATGCCGACGAGCGGCTCCTGGCGATTGTGCCCCGCCTGGTGGCCGGCCTGTCCTCAGGTGCTGATCGTCTGGGACCGCCCGCCGCGGCCTGGTCCGACACCCGCGTGCGCCTGCCGGACGGATGGCGCGGGCGCTGCTGGGTCCATCAGTTCACCGGCCAGGCCGTCACCCCGATCCGCGGCGAGCACGGCGAGTGGATCCTCGTCTCCCACGCGCTGCAGAGTCTGCCCGTCGCCCTGCTTCGCGCCGAGCCCGAGCAGGGGCGAATTGGACACGGCGGAAACCGACCGTGACACGAAACCGCGGCTGGACATATCGCGTGCAGGTCGGGCCGGAGGCGGCCGGGCGATCCGTACTCGCCTACCTGGCCGATACCTATGCGCACTCAGCGGCCGACGCGTGGGCCGCCCGCCTCATGGGCGGCGAGGTCGAAGTGGACGGGCGTCACGCCCGGGGTGACGAAGCACTGCGACCCGGCCAGCTCATCAGCTGGCACCGTCCGCCATGGTGCGAGCCCGACGTGCCCCTGCACTTCGACGTGCTGTTCGAGGATGCCAGCATCCTCGCCGTGTGCAAACCCGCGGGCCTTCCGACAATGCCCGCCGGGGGGTTCCTGGAGCACACGCTGCTGACGCTGGTGCGGGCCCGCCACCCGCAGGCGCGCCCGGTGCACCGGCTGGGTCGCTTCACGTCGGGCGTGGTGCTCTTTGCTCTCTCCACGGCGGCCGCGAGCGCGCTCGGGCGTGCCTTTCGCGAGCACCGCGTGACGAAGTACTACCGGGCCCTTGGATGCCGCGTGCCGGCCTGGGCCGAGAAGGAGATCAGCCAGCCGATCGGGCCCGTGCCGCATCCTCGCCTGGGCTCGGTGTTCGCCGCCAGTGTGCATGGGCGGCCCGCCCACAGCACCGCGCAAGTCGTCGAGCGCCGCGATGACGAGACCGTGTTCGACGTGCGCATCACGACCGGACGGCCCCATCAGATCCGGATTCACCTCGCGTTCGCCGGCCATCCCCTCGCCGGCGACCCGCTCTACGCGGAGGGCGGCACGCCTCGCGTGCCGGACCCGGGCCTGCCGGGCGATGGCGGCTACGTGCTGCACGCGCACCGGCTTGGGTTCACGCACCCGGCGACGGGACAGGCCCTCGAGGTGATCGCACCCCTGCCGCCGCCGCTCGTGGCGCGGCAGGAGCGCCAGTCGTCTTCGGCGGTTCCGTCAATCAGGCACGAAGCTGCAGGCCCGCACGATCCTGAAGGCGCAGGAACCGCTCCATCTTCCCGATCTCGGCGTCCAGTTCACGGCGGAACTGCGGCGTCCGGGGGGCGTGCCCGCTGACATAGCCGAACTGCGCGTCGAGCCTGCCATCCTCCACGCCGAGGTTCGCCCAGCCAATCACGCGGTCGCGCCAGAGCATCGGCAACGCGTAGTAGCCGAACCTGCGGCGGGAGGCGGGCGTGTAGGCCTCGAATCGGTAGGCCCATCCCCAGAACAGCTCGAACCGCCGCCGATCCCAGACCACGGGATCGAACGGCGCCAGCAGCCGAACCTGCTCGGCCGGGCCGGCGGAGGGCAGTCCCTCGTCCGCCGGCCAGTACCAGTCCACGCCCTCCGCGCGGGCGTGCGAGAGCCGCCGCTTCGCCCTTGCGAGCGCCTCCTTCAGCTCGACGCGCCATTGCGGCACGGCGAGCCGTAGCCGGTTCACGAGCCAGGCCAGTGTCGGCGCCGGGACCGGCGCGTACTTCCGCACGGCCACGTCGATCAGCGCGTCGACCTTCGCGCGGCGCTCGGCGGTCACCCCGACGGGGACGTCGTCCCGCTGGTGCGGCGCGTAGAGGCGAATCCCCGCGTCTCTCCTCACGACGCGGAGCAGCCCACGATAGTGCATGTCGTCCAGCAGGTGCGTGGTGGCGCTCGACGAGCCGCCCCAGTAGTTCACCACCGAGCCGCGCGCGAAGTGCGCGTCCACCTCGCGCGGGTGGACGACACCACGCGCGCGGACGAACGCGAGGAGGTCCTCCACGCTCTTCTTCCTGGATGGCGACATCCGGGCGAGCCGCGCGCGTGGGTGCATGAGCGCATGCACCGCCCGCGGGACGAAGCCATAGTTCACGAAGAAGTCCTCCTCGATGTCGAGGGAGGCATACCGGCGCTCGAGGTCGCCGGCCCGGTACCCGTGCACGCGATGCCGGAGGGTCAGGTCCTGCGCGCGCGCCGGCGCCCGGATGGGATCCGCCTGGACGAACCCGAGGCGATTCACGGCCTCCTGGAGCGAGGCCGATTCGACAAGGCTCGCCGTCACCGCGAAGCGGCGCAACCGGGCCAGTGTGGGTATCATGCGTCGCAGGTCGATCGCCTCTACCGTACAGGAGAATCGCTCGTGTCGTCCACGGCTTCCCGGAAGTTCCACGCGAAGGCTCGCGCCACGCTCCTCCTGATTGCGCTCGCCGCGGCGGCCGACGTCGCGCACGCCGATCAAATCACGTCGGGTGCGTTCAGGATCGCCACCGGCCACGCCTCGCGCCAGGAGCTCTGCTTCCCCGTCTCGTCGCCGGGCGTCATTTCCGTCCGGGTGGAGGCCGAAGGGGAGGCACGGCCGATTCACGCCACGCTCTACGCAGGCCAGAGCCTCGTGCACAGCGCCAGGGGTGACGCCAGCGTGGAGTTCTCCTTCACGGCCACGCCGGAACGCCTGCGTGACGGCCGGGAGTGGGCCGTGGCCGTCTCTGCCCTCGTGCCCGGCGAAATAGCCGGCCGCATCACGGTCTCCCACCCGGACGCGCCCCGCACCGGCACGCACCCCCTCGACACATGGCTTCTCGCCAGGCCCTCGATCGGGTTTCACCTGGTGTGGAATGACGCCGGTCGTCCGCTGCCCTACTCGGCCTGGCCGCCCGGGATGCGCGAGCGCCTCTGGGCGCTCCATGACGATGCCCGGGCCGGCCGGCTGCAGCCGGATGTGCCCGACCCGCCGCCCAATGCGTGGCGGGTGCACCCGCGCGACGACCCGACAGCGCTCCACACCGCGTTTGCGCCAGCGGCTGCGCGCGAGCTGTACCTCTCCACCGTCGCGCACACCCTGGCACTCGAAACCGGGCGTGGCGTGCCGTGGTCGCTGGAGGACCTGAACCCCGACGAGCTCGATGCCCTCCTCGGTGCCCAGGCGCTCTTCTGGTGGAATGCCGATCAGCAGGCCTACGAGATCTCCGAGTTCGACCACGGGTGGGCAGTGCCCGCGCCGCCGCAGGTGGCCTGGCGATTCCTCCAGGAGCAGCGCCTGCTGCGCCCCACCCGGCTCGAGACCATCGTCGCGCTCCTCGGGTGGGCCCGCGGCCTGACGCACGTCGCCGGTCCCGTCTCCCGGGACAACTTCGCCGATCACTGGGGCTACGCGGGTGACATGCCGGTGTCTCGTGCGCTCGCGGGGACGCGATACGCGGGCACAGCGTTCCGTACGCTGCCCGGCTACCACGCCGTCCGCCACTACACGGCCGGATGCCAGGGGACGGTCGGCCTGCTGGTCAGCGTTCTGCGCGCGGCCAACATCCCGGCGCGGTCCCGATCGGTGGGCAGTGACGCTGCCGCGCACGCGTCAGCCCTCTTCCTCAGCGAGGAACGCGCGCTCGCCCACGGCGACGATCCCTACCACCCGCTGTCGGCGGACGCGGCCCCGGCCGATCTGCTGGTCGACCTCGACACCTACGATGCCTGGCTGGGTCCACGGTCGCCGGATCCCGGACGGAACATCGGGCGGCAGGCGCTCACGCTGGGCCTCAGGCACCTGCCGGCCATCGTTCGGCGGGCCCACGCGCTGGATCGGCAGCAGGGGCTGGAGCCGGCGCAGAGTGCGGTCTTCGAGCTCTTCCGCGACAGCTTCACCCTGGACGAGTTGCGCGAGGCAGGGCTGTGGGATCGCCTGGACACGGCCACGCCGGGAACACCCGCCACGGGGCACTCCGCCGCGGATGGGTGGATTGAAGCCGAGACGCTGACGACGTCAGTGACGGCGGGCGCGACGGAAGTCCAAACCGGCGAGGCGCTCACCTTCGGCCGGTGGCGAGGCGACCGGCAGCTGCGATGGACCGGAGGCCGGCCCGGTGCGGAGCTGCGCCTGCCCTTCACGGTCCCGGCCGATGGCAGGTATCGCGTGACGGTGCGCTTCACACGGTCACCCGACTACGCCGTGGTGGAGGTGAGCCTCGACGAGTCGGCGGCGCTGGACCGGGTGAACTTGTACGCGCCGCAGGTGCTGGCGGCCGATCCGCTGGCCATGGGGGAGCACGAGCTGAAGGCGGGACCGCACACGCTGCGGTTCTCGATTGCCGGCCGCCACGCGCTCGCCACACCGCGGTTCGCCGTGGGTATCGATGCGTTCCGCGTCGAGCGCCTCCGCTGAGCGCCGCTACTGGATGGGGGCCCCTCCGGGAGCCTGATCCAGGCCGTCGGTCGAGAGCACGGGTGCGGTGTCCCCGAAGATCGTTCCCGCCACGCCCAGCCAGTAGTGGACCGTTCCCGTGGACCCTGGAGCGATCGGTACCGCCGTCGCGTAGAACGTCGTCGACAGGCTGCCGCCGGCAACGCCGTTGCAGGCATCGAAGGGCCAGGGCGCGCCGTCCGTGCCGCGCGCCATCGTGATGGTGTACCCGCTCTTGTCGACCGAGGCGGCCATGCCGAGGTCAGGACTGATGAAGGCCGCGCCCCCGGCGGAGGGCGGCACGGCCAGCTGCGTGAGATCCGAGGCGAACCCGCCCAGGGCGCACGTGGATGAGTAGGCGCGTTGCGAGCTGCTGATGGCCCGCAGGGACGCGATGGCCGACGCCTGGTTGCCGGCGCGCCGGGCACCAAGCAGCCCCGGAACGGCGATGGCACCCAGAATGCCGATGATCGCCACGACGATGAGCAGTTCGATCAGGGTAAACCCTCGAACGTCACGTATGCGCATGCCCGCCGACCCCCTTTGCCGGCCGAGTACAGAACCTCTGCCCGCAGGTCTATCAAGATTCGGGCCATGCCGGGAGTGCCCACATCCCTCTTGATTTGCACTGGGTTACGCAGTGAGAGAGCCTCGCGCTGACAATCCGTGGCACTCGCCGTTGACATAGCGGGCCAGGCCGCCGGGCAGCGCCGTGCAGATACGGGAAGCCGACGTCAGGAGTCGCCGCCCTCCTTCAGCTCGCTGAGGTCGCCCATTTTTCGCAGGTAGTCGAGCACCTGCGCGGCCTCGGCCTCGTCCACGGTGGAGATCGCGAACCCGACGTGCACCAGCACGTAGTCGCCGACACGCGCCTCGGGCACGTAGCTCAGGTTCACGCGCTTCTGGATGCCGGCGAAGTCCACCCGGCCCGAGCGCAGGAGCGGGTCGTCGCCTTCGATGTCGAGAATCTTGCCGGGAACCGCGAGGCACATTCTGGGAGGCTCCTCAATTCGGGGTGCAAGCGTGCACGGTGCAGGGTGCAACGGTACAGGCTGCAAGGGTGCCGCGGGCGCGCGCAAAGTGCAAGTGCAGACGTGGCCGAGGCCTCGCTCACACCTGCCGGACCGTCCGTGCCACCTGATCGCGCACGACCGGGATCGCCGCCTCGACGGGCGCCGACAGATGGGTCACCATCGAACGAATCTCCTCGATCGACACCGTGACCAGGGTGATGTCGGGCAAGGGGCCGAGCAGCGCCGCCGACTCGATGAGGTCGCGCAGGCCGATGTCGTGGGCCGTGAGCGCGCGCGGGAAGTCCGAGGCATAGCGCGGCCGCAGCACCGAGACGGTGCCCGCCGGCGCGCCGTCCATGGTGGCGTCGATCATCACGATGCGGGGATGGTCGGTCAGGTACTCGAGAAGATGAAAGCCCCCGGTGCCGCCGTCCAGGAGCGTGACGTTCTCCGGCCACGCCTCGCCCGCAAAGGCCCTGAGGGCGTGGACGCCCACGCCCTCGTCTCCCATCAACAGGTTCCCGATGCCGAGGACAAGGGTCGGAGTCGTCACGTCTCTCCTCTGCCTTCTGCCTGCTGCCTTCTTGCCTTCTGCCCTATCACTGCCCCCGGTGGAAGTACTTCGAGCCGCTCACCATCGAGGAGATCTCGCCCTCGGCCTCCACCACGTCGTGGAAGATGGACAGGTAGATGTGGATGGCCGAGAAGACGATGAAGAACCACGTGGCGAGGTGATGCCAGATGCGGACGTTGGCGTCGCCCCCCATCATGGGCACCACCCATGCGAACAGCTGCGGCAGCCACGCGTCGCTCATCGGCGCGTACAGCGCGAAGCCGGTCACCACCTGGAAGATCGTCGCGACGAACACGAGCCCGTAGGTGGCCGCGGCCATCGCATTGTGCCCCCTCACCTGCACCGGCTCCTTCTGGACCTGCAGGAGGTCCACCTTGACGACCTGCACGACGCCGGCGATCCACCGGCGGAACCGCGCCGGCGTCAGGGGATAGAAGTTGTACCACCGCGCGTAGTCGTTCCCCGCGAACATCCAGTAGACCCGGATGATGAACGCGAACAGGAAGACGTACGCGGCGGCGAAGTGAAGGAAGCGGACCGTCCCGAACCACTGGCTGGCCGAGGCGTCACCGGCCGTCAGGAACGCCGGCGGGCGCCCGATGACGAGGCCGGTGGCGACGAGCACGAGCATGCTCGCCACCGTCACCCAGTGATAGAGGCGGACCGGCCGCTCCCAGATGTAGACGCGTTCGAACGTCGTCGTGGTGGCCATGATCGCCTCGCATCAGAACGTGTCCAGGTGATGGACGTGCCTGCCGTGCGGATCGTGGATGTGCACGGCGCACGCGATGCACGGGTCGAACGAGTGAATCGTCCGGAGGATCTCCAGGGGCTGCTCGGTGTCGGCGACGGGCGTGCCCACGAGCGAGGACTCGTACGCCGAGAGCTGGCCCCTGGCGTCACGCGGCGACGCGTTCCACGTGCTCGGCACGACCAGCTGGTAGTTGTCGATCTTGCCGTTCTTGATCACGATCCAGTGCGAGAGCGCGCCGCGGGGCGCCTCGCTGAGGCCCACGCCCTTCGCCTCCGCCGGCCAGGTCGCCGGCTCCCACCTCGAGACGTCGGCCGTCCGCGTGTCGCCCGCCTTGATGTTGTCCAGCAGCTGCTGGTAGAACTGCTTCGCCCAGCGGGCGATGAGCAGCGTCTCGATGCCGCGGGCCGCGGTGCGGCCCAGCGTCGAGAACAGCGCCGCCACCGGCACGTCCAGCTGTTTCAACACGCCGCCGACGGCGTCCTGCACTTCCTTGTTGCCCGCGGCGTAGGCCACGAGCATCCGCGCCAGCGGGCCCACTTCCATGGGGTTGCCCTTCCACCGCGGCGTCTTCAGCCACGAGTACTTCTGCTCCACCTCCAGCTGCTCGTACGGCGGCTTCGGGCCCGTGTAGTTGAACTTCGTCTCGCCGTCCCACGGGTGCTTGCCGACATCGCCGCCCGTGTAGTCGTACCAGGAGTGCGAGATGAACTCCTGCACCTCCATCGGATCCTTCGGGTCGATGGGCAGGACCTCGCTCAGGTTCCGGTTCAGGATCACGCCGCGCGGGAACTTGAAACCGGAGACGTCCGCAAAGCCCTTCGTCGGCAGGTCGCCGAACGACATGTAGTTCTGCAGGCCGCCGCCGATGGCGCCCCAGTCCTTGTAGAAGCCGGCCACGGCCAGCAGATCCGGGATGTACACCTGCTCGACGAACCGCTGCGCGTCGTCGAAGAGCTTGCCCACCATCGCCAGGCGCTCGGCGTTGATGGCGTTCACCTCGTTGATGTTCACGGAACAGGGCACACCGCCCACCAGGTAGTTCGGGTGCGGATTCTTGCCGCCGAAGACGGTGTGGACCTTGACGATCTCCTTCTGCCACTCCAGGGCCTCGAGGTAGTGCGCGACGCCGATGAGGTTCACCTCGGCCGGCAACTTGTAGGCGGGATGGCCCCAGTAGCCGTTCGCGAAGATGCCCAGCTGGCCGCTCTCGACGAACGTGGTCAGGCGCTTCTGCAGGTCGGAGAAGTAGCCGGGCGAGCTGTTCGGCCAGTTCGACAGCGACTGGGCCAGCTCCGAGGTCTTCTTCGGATCGGCCTTGAGGGCGCTCACCACGTCCACCCAGTCCAGCGCGTGGAGGTGATAGAAGTGCACCGCGTGGTCCTGCATGTACTGTGCGCAGAACATCAGGTTGCGGATGAGGTCGGCATTCGGCGGCACCGTGATGCCGACGGCGTCCTCCACGGCGCGCACCGACGCCAGGGCGTGCACCGTGGTGCAGACGCCGCAGGCCCGCTCGGTGAACGCCCACGCGTCGCGCGGGTCGCGGCCCTTCAGGATGAGCTCGAAGCCCCGGACCATGGTGCCGGACGAGTACGCGTCCACCACCTTGCCGTCCTGGACCTCGACCTCGATCCGCAGGTGCCCCTCGATGCGGGTGACCGGATCAACGACAATGCGGTTCGCCATGGCGGGCTACTCCTGTGCCTTCGGTTCAGCGGTCTCGTGCCCGGCAATCACGTCGCGCTTCCGCACGAAGGTCAGCACGGCATGCGCGCCCAGGCCCACGGCAGTGGCGGCGCCAACCGCCAGGCCCACCTTGTCGGCGGTGGCCTCGATGGGGAACCCCGGGAGGTTCGTGAGCCGCTGGTAGAACGGCCCGTTGTCCCAGAAGTTCTCCTCGCTGCAGCCGATGCAGCCGTGGCCGGATTGAATCGGGAAGCTCACGCCGTTGTTCCACTTGGTGACGGCACAGGCGTTGTAGGTCGTCGGCCCGCGGCATCCCATCTTGTACAGGCAGTAGCCCTTCTTCGCGTTCTCATCGTCCCAGGATTCCACGAAGAGGCCGGCGTCGTAGTTGGGCCGGCGGTAGCAGGTGTCGTGCACGCGGCGCGAGTAGAACGCCTTCGGGCGCCCCACGCGGTCGAGCTCGGGAATGGTCCCGAACGCAAGCAGGTGGACGATGGTGCCGGCCATCACCTCGCCGATGGGCGGGCACCCTGGCACCTTGATGATGGGCTTGTCGGTGATGATCTTGTGCACCGGCGTCGCCCCGGTCGGATTGGGGCTCGCCGCCTGGATGCAGCCGTTCGACGCGCAGCTCCCCCACGCCACGATCGCCTTCGCGCCGGCTGCAGCCTCCTTCACGATGTCGAGCGCCGTGCGCCCGGCGATGGTGCAGTAGACGCCGTCCGCCGCGGTCGGGATGGACCCCTCGACGAGCATCAGGTACTCGCCGGGGTACTTGGCCATGGTGTCGTGCAGGGCCTTCTCGGCCTGCGCACCGGCCGCCGCCTGCAGGGTCTGCGTGTAATCGAGCGAGAGCTTGTCGAGGATGATGTCCGAGACGATGGGGTGCGACGAGCGGATGAACGACTCGCTGCAGCACGTGCACTCCTGGAAGTGGAACCAGACCACCGGCAGCCGGGGCTTGGTTTCGAGGGCCTGGACCACCTGGGCGATGGCCGAGGACTCCATCCCGGCGGCAGCGGTGAGCCAGGCGCAGAACTTCAGGAAGTCACGGCGGGAATGCCCCTGCAGCCTGGCATGTTCCCAGATGGTGAGCGGTCGACCCATGATTACCTCCCACGCCCTTCGGCGTGCGGTCCGGGGACGCTTCCGATGCGACTCTGTCTGAGCCGGACCGTGCATACCGCGTACCACGGCCGAACGCCCGTTCAACCGCGATCCGAACGGGGTGGCCGGGCGGCATGCCGGATTCCCGGCGGGGACTCCGGCGCCGGTCTGCGAGATTCCGGAACAGGCCGGGAGAGAGGGGGGAGGAGAGCGGCGAGGCGGGCGGGACAAGGCGGGGGGCGGCGCGGGCCGCCCATCCCGGCCTAGAGCCCTAGCAGGACACGCACTTGTGGTTGTTCACCGCGCCCAGAGACTCGAGCAGCTTGATGGTCTCGGGGAACGGCTGGATGCGCTGAACGGGGCCGTTGGCCATGTCCACGGTCGTCCGGCCCTCGCGATCCACGGCCTTGACGTTGGCGCCCTTCGAAACGAGGTATTTGATCATCTCGTTGTCGCCGCGGGCGGCCGCATGGTGCAGCGCCGTCATGCCCTCGTGGTCCACCGCGTTGACGTCGGCCCCGTGGACCTCCACGAGGTACTGCACGGCGGCCAGCATGCCGGTCGGCGCGAAGCGGTGCGCGTTGGCGGCGAATCCCTCGCCGTAGCCCACCCCCGCGGCCGCCTGGAGCGGCGTCACCGACGGGCCACCCAGCGGCACGGGCGGCAGGCCGGTCGTGTCCCGGGTTTCGCGCTGCTCGCCATCGCCGAGGCGAGGCCGGCCGGCGGGCTTCATCGTCGGGATGTGGGGGTCGGCGCCGTACGAGGCGAGCAGCTTCATCGCTTCGACGTCGGCCGCATAGGCCGCGCGCCAGAACGGTGTCGCGCCAATCTCGTCCACGCCCGACAGGTCGAAGCTGTAGCCGGAGTACCAGACCTTCTTTTTGAGCCGCGCGTTGACGTCGGCGCCCTTGTCGAGGAGCACCTTCATCATCTGCAGGTAGTCGAGCTTCTGCTGCCGGTAGGCCTGCGGCTGCGGGTAGAGCGCCTTGGGCGCCCACTGGACGTTCAGCACGGCATAGAGCGGCGTCGCACCGTTCTCGGCAGCGAGGTTCACGTCGGCGCCACGCTCGACGAGGACCTTCGCAAGGTCGAAGTGGCCGTTGACGAGCGCCGTCATCAGCGGGCTGTTCCCGTCGCTCACCGCCACCTGGTTGATGCCGGCACCCGCGTCGAGGAGCGCGAGCACCGATTCCAGGTGGCCGTCACGCGCGGCGAACAGCAGCGGGGTGAAGCCCCCCTGCCCTGCCACCAGCTCGTTCAACTGGAACTGCCGGGTCACGCCTGGGACCTGTGGCGGGCGGCGGTTCGCGGCGGGAGCGCCCTGCGCGGGCGGCCTCGCGGCGGCCTGCCCGGCGGGAGCGCCCGCCTGTCCTTCGCGGGGTGGCTGGCCGGGCACCTGCGGATTGCCGCCGTTGAAGCCCAGCCTGTCGCGAGTGAGGGCGGAGAGATCCACGACCTTCGTCACGGCCTTGAGATCCGCGCCGCGGCCGGCCAGCACCTTGATGACCTCGTGGCGGTTGGCCGACGCCGCGAACATCAGGGCATTCAGGCCCCGGACATTCTCCACCGCGTTCACGTCGGCGCCCGCGTCGAGGAGCGCCGTCACGGCATCGGCACTGCCCGATGCCGCCGCCGCCATCAGCGGGGTCGTACCGGTGGCAGTGGCCTGCTTCGGGTCGGCGCCCGCCTTCACCAGCACCGGGATGACGTTGGCCCTCCCCTGGCGGGCGGCCAGGAACAGCGGCGTGTAGGCGCCCAGCCGCGTGACGGCCTTGACGTTGGCGCCCGCGACGAGGAGCATCTGCGCCATCTCGGCGTCGCCGTTCATGGCGGCCCAGTGGAGGGCGGTCATGCCGTCGCCCTGCGCGGCGTTGACGTCCGCGG
Source organism: Vicinamibacterales bacterium (assembly GCA_050249615.1). Taxonomy (GTDB): domain Bacteria; phylum Acidobacteriota; class Vicinamibacteria; order Vicinamibacterales; family UBA2999; genus VFZN01. Next base: position 20,804 of record JBFWQE010000025.1, on the reverse strand, counting down.
CCTCCTTGAGGAGGGTCTTCACCCCCTCGCCGTCTCCCCGCTGAGCCGCGTCGGCCACGCTGCGCGGGGCCTGCGCCTGCAGGGCGACCGACAACAGCAGCGCGCCGGCGACGCCGGCCAGCGCACCCGTCACGAATCGTGTGCACACCATGTGGCGAATCCTCACGCCTGCGAGACCGTGGTCTCGGGCGCGCTGTTCAGGTCCATCGTGCCGGTGCTGTCGCCGAGGCCCTTGGTGTCGTCCAGCCCCAGCGCGTACGCCGCGGTGAGCAGCGCGTTGGCCATCGGCGTGCCGTCGGCGGCCTTCACGTGGACGCCGCCCTTGAGGGCGCCGCCCGCGTGGCCCGCGAAGAACAGGGGGCACCGCTTGTGGTTGTGCACGTTCGAATTGCCCATCGGCGACCCGTAGATGACCAGCGTGTTCTCGAGCAGGTTCGACTCGCCGTCCTGGGTGTTCTTCAGCTTCTCCAGGAAGTAGGGGATCATGCTCACGTGGTACTTGTTGATCTTCGCGTACTCGGTGATGCGGTCGTCCCGGTCCTGGTGGTGTGACGCCGAGTGGAACGCGGCCTTGTAGCCGCTCTCCGCGTACACGCGGTTCGAGGCGTCGCGCCCGAGCTTGAACGCGAAGACGCGGGTCGTGTCCGACGCGAAGGCAATGGCCTGCAAGTCGAACATCAGCTTGACGTGCTCCTCGAACGAGTCGGGCACGCCGATGGGCGCGCCGGGCAGCTCGCGCGGCTCGCCGGTCCGGTTCTGGGCTTCGATGCGCTCGATGCGGCGCTCGATCTCCCGCACGTCGTCGAGGTAGTCCGCCAGGCGCGCGCGGTCCGAGGCGCCGAGGTCCTTGTTGAGGCGGGCGACGGCCGTACCCAGCCAGTCGAGAATGCTCTTGTCCTCGGCACGCCGCTCGCGCCGCTCGCCGGGCGTGGCGCCCACGCCGAACAGCTGGTCGAACACGACGCGCGGGTCGCGAATCATCGGCAACGGGTCCGTGGGCGACGCCCAGCTGATGGAGTCGGTGTAGACGCACGAGTAGCCGTAGGAGCAGCCGCCCGCCTGGTCCACGTTCTCGATGCAGAGCTGCATGGACGGGATGGGCGTCTCCTGGCCGAACTTCTGCGCGTACATCTGGTCCAGCGACGTGCCCACGAAGACGTCGGAGCCCTGCGTCTGCTTCGGGTGGCACTGCGTGAGGAACACCGCGCTCGACCGGAAGTGATCGCCGCCGATCTCCGGCGCCGTGAACGCCTCGGCATTGCGCACGTCGGTGTTGCTGACGATCGTCAGGTAGTCGCGGAACGGCTCCATCGGCGCCAGGCTGCTCGGCGACAGGTCGAAGCCACGGCCCACCTTCTCCGGCGCCCACATGAACTTCTTCGCGCCGAAGGCCGTGCTCCCCGCCGCGCCGTGCACGATTTCGATGGCGGCCAGCCGCACGCGCTTCGGATTGGCCTTCGCGTAGGCCGTGCCCGCGGGCACCATCGCCTCGAGGAACGGCAGGGCCATGGTGACGCCCATGCCCCTCAGCATCGTCCGGCGGGAAATGTGCTTCTTCGTGATGATCATCGCGTCTCCTCGAAACCGGCTAACGGGCGGCCTTGTCCATGTCGGCGTTCTTCGGGGCGGGCGCATCGGGCGCCGCCATGCGGAAGGCCTGGCTGTTGGCCACGGCCATGACGAAGGCGGACAGCTTCAGGTCCTGCCTGCGGGCCTCGCGCACGATGCTCCGCACCATCGGCATGTCGGCGGACTCCACGCGGCGGCCGAGCGCGTAGGTGAGCAGGTTCTCGGTGAAGCTCAGGAGGAACACGTCCTGGTGCTTCAGCAGCGCGTTCCGGAGCCCCGCCGGGCCGGCCACCTTGCTGCCGTCGTAGAGCTCGCCCTCGGAGTCGACCGGCACCTCGTTGTCCTTGATGCGCCAGGCGCCCGTGGCGTCGAAATTGTCGAGCGCCAGCCCCAGCGGATCGATGACGCGGTGGCAGGAGTTGCACGACGGGTTCTTGCGGTGCTCCTCCATGCGCTCGCGCGTGGAGAGCATCTTGCCGCCCGCGTTGGCCTTCACCGAGTCGTCCAGCGACGGGACGTTGGGCGGCGGGGCCGGCGGCGGCGAGCCGAGCAGCACTTCCATCACCCACTTGCCGCGCTGGACGGGCGAGGTGCGGTCCGCCACCGAGGTGAGCGTCAGGATGCTGCCCTGGCCCAGCAGGCCCCGGCGGTAGTCCGGCACGGTCACGCGCTGGAAGTCGTTGCCCGCGACGTTGGGCAGGCCATAGTGCTTCGCCAGCCGCTCGTTGACGAACGTGTAGTCCGCGGTGAGCAGGTCCAGCACGCTCCGATCCTCGCGCACGATGCTGTCGAAGAGGAGCTTGGTCTCCTCCTCCATCGCGTCGGCCAGGGTCTCGTCGTACTGCGGGAAGGTGAGGTAGTCGGGAATGATCTTCTCGAGATCCTGCAGGCGGAGCCACTGGGCGGCGAAGCGATCCGACAGGGCGCGGCTGCGCGAATCGGCCAGCATGCGCCGCACCTGGCGCGTGAAGCCCGCCTGCGTGCGCAGGCCGCCCTGGCTGGCGGCGCGCAGCAGCTCGGCATCGGGCGCCGTCCCCCAGAGGAAGAACGAAAGCCGTGACGCCAGGTCGGTATCCGACACCCGGTAGGCCCGCATGGTCGAGGCCGCGGGCATCGGCTCGAGGCGGAACAGGAAGCGCGGGCTCATCAGGATGGACTGCAGGGCCATCCGCACGCCACCCTCGAAGCCCCCGTTCTCGCGGCCCCGCTCGTAGAACATCATCGCGTCCTGCAGATCCTCGGCCGATGGCTCGCCGCGGTAGGCCTGTGCCGTGAGCCGCTTGACGATCGACAGCGCGCAGGATTCCTCTTCGGCCGCCGACGTGGGCCGGCACGTGAAGATCTTCGCGCGGCTCGGCGTCTCGGACACGCCCGTCACGCGCGTCGGCCCGACGACGCTGAAGTCGCGCAGGTGCGGCAACATGGTGACGCCGAAGGTGATGCTGACGTCGGCCAGCGTGTTCTCGAGCGGCGTCAGCAGGTCGTCCACCGGCCCCTCGATGTTCTGGATGAACGCCGCGGACACGCGCTGCGGGCCGGCTTTCACGTGGATGGGCGGCGTCGAGATGTCGAGGCTGTTCGCCGAATCGGTCTCGCTCATCCGGGTGTTGAGCGGCAGCAGCGCCACGCGCTCGCCGTTGATCGAAACCTCGACGACTTCCTTCAGGTCCAGCACGGTCATCGACGTGCGGCCCGCGAGCCCGCCGAGCGGCTCGTTGTGCAGGTTCATCTTGAAGACGTAGTCGCCGTCGGCCGGGAACGTGTGCACGACCGAGATGCCGCCGCGCGTGCCGATCGGCGCGCCCTCCACGTGGCGCATCTGCGAGGCCGTGCGGCCGATCTTGTAGGTGACCGAGGTGCCGCTCGCGTTGCGGTCCCCCACCGCGAGGCGGCTGATCTGGCTGGCCGCCCGCAGGTAGCCGTCCATCAGCGCCGGCGAGAAGGTCTGCACGTCGGCCACGTTGTCGAAGCCCTTGCTGATGGTGTCGGGCGGCAAGAACGCCGTGACGTCCACCTCCACGGCGAGCAGGTCGCGGACGGCGGCCGCGTACTCGACGCGGTTCAGCCGCTGGAACGGCCGGCGGCCCGGGTTGGGATGAAGCGACGCCACCGTGTCGATGCGCGTCTCGAGGGCCGTCGCCAGCTTGTCCAGTGTCTCGGCATCGGGACGGCGCGCGCCGGCCGGGGGCATCATGCCCGCGCGCAGCTTGCGGATGATCTTCTCGGAGACTTCGGCATGCTCGTCCGCCTTCGCGGCGTCGAAGCCCGCCAGCGACAGGCCGCCCGCCTTCCCGCGCTCGCTGTGGCAGGTGGCGCAGTACTGCTTGACCAGGGCAGACTGATCCTCCGCGGAGGAAGAATTGGACGCGGCATGGGAGGCCGCGGGCCTGGGGGCCGCCGGTGCCTGGGCCGCGGCCGGGGCCGCCTGCGGGCGGGCGGGCGTGGGTGCCGGCGCCTGGGCTGTCGATCGACCCGGCGAACCTTGCGCGACCAGCGCGGCCCCACACACGGCCATCGCCAGTCCTGCCATCAGAACCTTTTTCATGCGGCTCCCCCGACGCCGGGACAGGCCGTGGGCCAAGTGGCCCTGCACCGCCCCAGTCGCCCTAATTATGGGACCTCTCCGGCGTAAGTGTGGATTGAATGTTGTACCGATTTGTCATCGGATGTCATTCACCGGACAGGACTTCCGGCCTTATGGCCGAGGTGGGCTGATCATGATGTGCGCGCCGCCGGTCCCCGGGTCCATCAGCCACGGCGCTCCGGGCCCCGCCGGGCGGGTCGGCAACCCCAGCTGCTCGCCGGTGGCAAACGGCACATACAGCACCCAGCGCGTGTACGCCCCCTCCACCTTCCCGGTGGCATCGACGGCCTTGCCCGTCATCACGTACAGCGCCCGGGGTTCCTTCGGCATCGGGAGCTTCCCCGCCTTGATCTCGTCGTAGCGCGTCTGGTCGCGAACCTTGTCCTCGGTGATGCCCTGCGCCGTGAGTTCGCGGCCGCGGGCCATGAAGGGCTCGAGGTCCTTGTGGTAGCAGGCAACGCTGAATCCCTCCATGGCCGGATTGTCCGCCAGGCAGACCATGTCGTTGGTCCCGGGGCGCAGGCTCACGAGCTTCCCGCCCTCGAATCCCATGACCGCCGCGCCCGCACGGCGATCCTCCGGCGCCGCCAGCACTGCCTGCGCGATCTGCGCGTCCTTCGGCACGCCCTGGGCCGCCGCAGGGGCCACGCTCAACGCCGTCATCAGCAACCAGCAAGCATTCCGCATCAATCGAGTCCTCCGCGGCCATGATACGGCATCGAGGCCGCCACGCCCGGGGGCTGAACGGCGTAGCGCAGCATCACGATGCCCGACTTCGGGTAGAGGCGGTGATCCTTCAGCTCGAGCATGGCGCGCCGTGCGGCGGGCGCCAGCAGCGCCACGCCCTGGCTCACCAGCGCCGGCACGACCGCCACTTCCACTTGATCCACCAGTCCCAGGTCGAGCAGGGACCGGAACAGCTCGCCCCCGCCCCACAGCCAGATGTCCTTCCCTGGCGCGGCCTTGAGTGCGGGGACCTCGCGGGCGACATCACGGATCAGCGAGACGCCCGGAGGCGCCGATTCGAGCGTGCGCGAGACGACCAGCGGCGTGATACCAGGCATCGACCAGCCCGTCTTGACGGCCACCTCGTAGCTGCGGCGCCCCATCAACGCCGTGTCGTACGCCGCGAACAGGGCGGTGAAGTCGATGTCGGGGTCCATCGGGATCCAGTCGTACTCACCCTGCGGACCGGCGATGAAGCCATCGAGGCTGGCGGCCACGCTGTAGACGATGCGGCGCATGGGGACTCCTTGGTTCTCGGGTTCTCGGGTTCTCGGGTTCTAATGGAGCGATGACGACGATCCCCGCTCCTGCGTTCGATCCGGTGATGGACGGCGACGCCTCGCCGGCCACGATCGTGCTGGCCGGCGGCTGCTTCTGGTGCGTCGAGGCCGTGTTCCAGCCGCTCCAGGGCGTGCTGGGGGTGCGCTCGGGCTACGCGGGCGGGACGCGCGAAACGGCCAATTACCAGGCCGTGTGCAGCGGCACCACCAACCACGCCGAGGCGGTGGAGGTGCGATACGATCCGGCGCGCATCTCGCTCGGCCGCCTGCTGCAGGTTTTCTTCGGGGTGGCTCACGACCCGACACAGCTGGACCGGCAGGGAAATGACCGCGGGCGCCAGTATCGGTCCGCCATCTTCTACCAGTCGCCTGCGCAGCGCGAGGTCGCCGCCGCGTACATCAAGCAGCTCTCCGACGCCGGTGTCTTCGGCCTGCCCATTGTCACGACCCTGGAGCCGCTCACTGAGTTCTTCGAGGCCGAACCGTATCACCAGGACTACGCGAACAAGAACCCGGGCCAGCCCTACATCCTGTTCACCGCTCTGCCCAAGGTGGAGAAGCTGCGGAAGACCTTCGGGGACCTGCTCAACTGACGAGCCGGTCCCTGATCTCCTTCGGGGGCAACTCGCACGCGTTGGAGGTGCCGGCCAGGCGGTGCCGGAGTGCGGCCACGACACGATAGCCCGCGTCGCGAAGCGGTTCGGGCACCCACAACAGCACCCGCGCCGCGCGCCAGGGCCACGGGAGCCTCGCGGCGATCCGTAGCGAGGCGGTCGAACGCAGGTACACCTGGTCCCCTTCGATGAGGACGAGGCTCCGGGCCGACTCGCGTGACAAGCCTCGCGCCGCGAGCAGCTGCTGGGCTCTCGGCCACTGGGACGGCGCGAAGCGGAAGTACCCGCCGGCGTCGCGCTTCGCGATGAAGCGGACCGAGCCCTCGCAGAACCCGCAGGTCCCGTCGAACAGGACGATGGCGTGCGGCGTGTCGATCATGCCTCGTCACCCGCGAACCGGAATCCCGGCGGCACCGGCGCCTCGATTGTGAACGGCGCGCCGCTCACGGGGTGCGCGAGCGCCAGCCGCCAGGCGTGCAGCATCATCCGGCAAGGAGGCCCGCTCCATCCGTATCGCTCGTCGCCGACGATCCGCAATCGTGCTGCCGCCAGGTGCGCGCGTATCTGGTGCTTCCGCCCCGTCTTGGGACGCGCCTCGATGAGCACGCGTTCCCCGTCTCTCGCCCGCACGCGGAACGCGGTCTCGGCGGGCTGGCCTCCCTCGGGGACCGCCACCACCCGCGCACGCCTGCCACGGCCGTCCGTCGCCAGCGGCGCCCGCTCGACCCAGGCCTCACCAGGGGCGAGGTCGGGCCGCCGGCGCGCGTCGACCACGGCCAGGTAGACCTTGTCCACCCCACGCGCTTCGAACTGCCTGGCCAGGCCCGCGTTCGCCTCCGGGGTGCGCGCGAAGATCACGACGCCCGACGTCCCCGCATCCAGCCGCTGGTGCACGCCAAGCGCGCCTGGGCTCACGCCAAGCCTGCGCGCGACCAGCGTCACGAGATCCGGGCGGTTCGGATCGGCCGTGGCGTGGGTGGGCAGCGCCTCGGGCTTGTCGACGGCGACGATGTGCGCGTCTTCGAAGAGCAGTCTCGGCTCGGGGATTGGCGCTGCCTTCCTGCGCGGCCCCGGCAATCGCGACAGGTCGATGGCGATCTCGAGCCTCGCGCCCTGGGGCACGGGCGCGGAGGGCACGGACCACTTCTGCCCGTTCACCCGCACCGCGCCCGCCATCACCACGCGGCGCGCATCGCTCTTCGAGATGGGATGGTCGGGGATGCTCGCGTGCAGGGCGGCGGCCACGGCCTCAACCAGCGGGCGCGTCTCGACGTTGATGGCGCGGATGGTGCGACGCTGATTGGCCATGAACGCAGATGAACGCAGATGAACGCAGATGGCGCAGATGAACGCAGATGACGCAGATGACGCAGATGGCGCAGATGGCGCAGATAAGGCAGATAGCGCAGAGGGCGTTCAGGTCACGGGCTCGCGGAAACCGGCCACGAGCCTGCGGCATGAACCTCGCCCACGCGCAGCGGCACCGATGTCGTGCCCGGATGGACCTCGGAGCCCTCGACACCCCGCGGAAAGCTCGGCGTCATCTGCGCAATCCGCGCCTTCTGCGTCCTGTGTTCAGCGTAAGGCCACGCGCAGCCCCAGCCGCACGGACCGGGGCCACCCCACCAGGCGAATCGGTGTCCGGCCGGCGTCGTACTCTTCGTCGAACAGGTTCTCGACCGCCATGAACCCGACGACGCCGCGGGTGATCGCGCGGCTCAGCTGCAGGTCGACGACACCGAACGAGCCCAGCTCGAAGTCGTTCTGGTCGTCGTCGTACTGCACGCCGCTGAAGCGGGCCTGCACAGCGGCGGTGACGATGCGCGGATCGGTCCACGTGAGGCCGATCCCGCCCTGCACCACGGGCACCTGCGGGACCCGATTGCCCTCGATGTCCGGCGCGGCCACCGAGCCGCGGAAATGGCTCGACGTGAACACGACCTGGCCGTTCAGGCTGAAGGTCGAGCTCAGGCGCGCGTCGGCTTCGAGCTCCACGCCCCCCGCGCGAATCTCGTCGGAGTTGCGGCGCTCGCGGGTGATGAGCGCGGGCGTGCTCGACAGCGTGATGTTGGCGATGGCCCCGTCGAGCGAGTTGTAGAACGCCGTCACGCGTGTCGTCACCCGATCGAAGGTGGCCAGCACGCCGCCCTCGACGCCGGTCAGCGTCTCGGGATCGAGCAGCGGATTCGGGTTCGTCACCGCGTTGCCGACGCGGAAGCCGCGATGCAGCTCGTTCAGGGTCGGCGGGCGGTTGGCGCGGTACACCGCGCCTTGAAGCGCGTACCGTCCCTGACGCCAGGCGACCGAGGCGCGCGGGCTGAAGAAGGTGACCGACTTGTCGGGCAGCGTCGCGTCGGTCGGCTCGGAGCGCCACCAGTCCACACGGCCGCCAAGATCGACCGTCAGGTTGTCGGCCACGGGCACGCTCGCGCGCGTGTACAGTGCCGCCGAGCGCTCGGTGCCGCCCGCGAAGAACGGGCCGGTCTGCACGGTGGCCGACGGATAACGGAACTCCTCCACCGTGGACTCGGTGCGGTGGAACTCCGTCCCGGCCACGATCGTGGTGCGACCCATCGGTCGGGTCCACTGCCCGCCCGCCGAGGCATAGCTCGTGTCGGTGGTCTGCGCGGTCGTCAGCCGCTCTCCAGCGCGCCCCGCGAACACCGCCGTGAAGGTCTGGTAGTAGTCCTGGGAACTGCCTGACGCCTGGGCCTGCCACACACCGCCCGCCAGCGAGCCGCCCGCGGTGCCCGATACCTGCTTCCAGTCGGTGGAATTCACCTGCTCCGGCGTGCCGTTGCCGCGATCCTCCGAGTAGGCCGCGCCCTTGATCCAGGCATTCCAGGTGTTGGCCTGGCGGCCCACGGTGAGGAAGCCCGTCTTGTAGTCGCTGTCCGCGCGCGTGTCGATGGGGCCGCGCGCCTCGGAGGCCACGGTGTAGGCGCCGTCGGTGGAGGTGGCCTCGAACGCGCCGGACGCCGCCCACCCGTTGTTCTCGACGCCGCCAAAGAGCGACCCGCGATAGGTGTCGAAGGAGCCGCCTTCAATCGTGGCGCGCGCGCGTGTGCGGTTCGGCGCGAAGGTGAGCACCTGCACGACGCCGCCCAGCGCGTCCGCGCCGTAGAGATCGCCCGTCGCACCGCGGACCACCTCCACGCGGTCCACGGCCGCCTGCGGGACGCGGTTCCAGTACACCCAGCTGCCGAACGGATCGTTCAGCGGCACGCCGTCGGCCAGCACCAGTGTGCGGCTGGCCCCGGAGCCCGAGACGCCGCGCAGCGTCACGCCCTGCGTCGTGGGGTTGGCCACCCGCGACGACGAGCGGCGGAACAGGCTGAACCCGGGCGTGGATCGCAGGACATCGTCCAGGGCGCCGGCGGCGGAGTTGCTGAGCTCGGCGGAGGTCACCACGGTTGCGGGCGCGGCGCTCGGCAGGCGCTCGGCGCCGCGGGTCGCGGTCACGACCACCGAGTCAGCAAAGGTCGCAGGCCGAAGCACCACCTGCATGTCGCTCGACACCTCGTCCACGTCGGTTGGCGCGAAGCCCGGCGCGGTCGCGCGCAGGCTGGCCACGGGCCCCTGCACCGTGAACCGGCCATCAGGCCCCGCCGTGGTGGTGCCCGTGCGGCCGTCGGCGCTCCGCACGGTGATCTCCGCGCCGGCGACCGCCAGGCCCGAAACGTCGACCACCGTGCCCGAAACCGTCGTCTGGGCGCTGGCGGGCGGGGCCATCGCGGCCGCCAGACACACCGCGATCATTCGGATCAGGAGCGCGCGCACGTGCATGGGAGTAGACTCTACACCAAGGCCGACGCTCGGCAGCCACGGTGGGAGCCGGGCGCCGCCGGCCGTGCCCGCACGCATGACACAGGAACCGCCCGGCGACGCGCCTGAACTGCCTCCACTCCCCTCCTCCCGGCGCTGGCGCGACGAAGAGGTGTTCCTCGAAGGGCCGCAGTCGCGCACGCGCGAGCTGCTCATGCTGGTGCGCGCGGGCCGCGACTTCCTGCGCGGCTTCCGCACGCTGCACTTCGTGGGTCCGTGCGTCACGGTCTTCGGAACCGCGCGGTTCAAGCAGGACGATCCGTACTACGAGGAAGCCCGGCAGGTCGGCCGCGCCCTGGTCCGGATGGGGTTCACGGTGATGACCGGCGGCGGCCCCGGCGTCATGGAAGGCGCCAACCGCGGCGCGAAGGAGGCCGGAGGCCGGTCGGTCGGCTGCAACATCGAGCTGCCGTTCGAGCAGGCGCCGAACCCGTATCTCGACGACATGGTGACCTGCCACTATTTCTTCGTGCGCAAGGTCCTCCTGCTGAAGTACTCGTACGCGTTCGTGGTGCTGCCCGGCGGGTTCGGGACGCTCGACGAGCTCACCGAGGCGTTGACGCTCATCCAGACCGGCAAGATCGAGCAGTTCCCGGTGGTCCTGATGGGCCGCGACTACTGGACGCCGTTTCTCGACATGTCGCAGCGGATGATCGAGGCTGGCACGATTGCGCCGCACGACCTGGACCTGATGTGCGTGACCGACTCGGTGGACGAGGCCATGGCCCACATCGAGGAGAAGGCGGTCCTCCGCTTCGGGCTGGCGCGCCGCCGGCGGCGCCCCTCCGTCCTGCTCGGCGAGCGCCGGCGCCGCTTCACGCCGGGCGCACGAGCCACATCGCCGCGCCCGTGAGCGCCGAGAGCACGGCGCCCCAGGCCATATCCACCACGACGACGCGCAGCGGAAACGCCTGCAGCGTGGCGTAGTTGGTCAGGTCGTACACGCTGTAGGCGATCAGGCCGAACAGCCCCGTCCACGCCATCGTCTCGGCCAGCGAGCCGGCCCGCGCGCGCGGCAGCGCGAAGACCACGAGCCCCAGGACGAACAGCGCGTAGAAGAGAACCGCGGGCGCGAGGCGCGGGTCCATCCGGTCGCCGCTCATCCGGAGGATCGGGCCCAGCTCTCGGCGGTAGAACCCGTTGGCGACGATGCCGAGCCAGGCGAAGTCGAGTACGACGAAGGCCACCAGTCCAGCCGCCCACTGCCTGAGGAAGTCCATGCCGGTTGGACGCGCGCGGCGAGCCAGTCGGTCCGACTGCACGGATGTGCATGCCGCGTGATGTACCCTTGACACGATGCGGCTCATCAGGCTCGCAGTCGCGAGCGTCAGCCCCACCGTGGGCGCCGTCGCCTCCAACCGGACACGGCTCGTCCAGCTGGCCCGCGCCATGGCCGCCGAGGACGTGACGCTGGCGGCCTTTCCCGAGCAGGCGATTGGGGGCTACCCGCCCGAGGATCTGGTCCAGTGGCGCGCCTTTCTCGACGGCCAGCGTCGGTCCCTGGAGGGCTTCGCGTCCGACACCGCGGAGCTTCCCACGGTGTTCGTGGTTGGCCTGGCCGTGGCCGTCGGCGGCCAGATCTTCAACTGCGCAGCCGTCGTCCATCGCGGGCGGATCCTGGGACTCGTGCCCAAGGAGAAGCTGCCCACCTACAATGTCTTCTACGAGGCGCGGACGTTCTCGCGCGGGGGGCCCGGCCTGGCGCTCGAGGCGGACGGCGTGCCCCTTGGGGACTACGTGTTCGCCTTCGATTTCGGGACGGTGGCCGTCGAGGTCTGCGAGGACGCCTGGTCGCCCGACGGGCCGATGCGGCGGCGGTGCTACTCCGGCGCCGAGATCGTCGTGAACGTGTCGGCGTCCCCGTACCGCATGGGCATCGACGCCACGCGCCGCGAGATGCTGGCGACACGCGCGGCCGACGCGGAGGCCACGCTGATGTACGCCAATGCGGTCGGCGGGCAGGACGGGCTCGTCTACGATGGCGGTGGATTCATCTTCCAGAACGGGCGCCGCGTGCTCGACGCGCCGCGCTTCCTGGAGGGCTGGTGGTCCGCGGTCGTGGATCTGGACCGCACCCACCGCTTGCGGGTCGAGAACACGACCTGGCGGACCGACTGCCACGAATACAGCCTCGGCCGGCGGCTCGTCCCGGTGCTCGAGGGCCAGGGTGAGACCGCGGATCGTTCTCGGCTGGATTACCCGCCCCCCGACGGCGGCAGCTTCTTCCTGCCGGCCAGCCGCGCGCCGGAGCCCGACCCGCGGGATCGCGCGCTCGACGATCTGTTCGAGGCGCTGGCGCTCGGCGTCAAGAGCTACTACGAGAAGACCGGCGCGTTCCGGTCGCTCGGCATCGCGCTCTCGGGCGGGCGCGACTCGATGCTCACGCTGATGGTCGCGTGGCGGGCGGCGCAGCTGCTGGGCGACGGGGTCCCCATCCACGCCTTCTACATGCCGAGCCGTCACTCGCAGGCGGACACGCGCGAGGCGGCCGAGCGCCTGGCGCGCGAACTGGGCGTCACGGTCCAGACCGTGCCCATCGACGAGGCCACGGACCGCGAGATGGAGGCCACCTCGCAGATGCTGGGCGGGGCGACGCCAACCGAGATCACGCGGCAGAACGTCCAGGCGCGCCTCCGCGGGCAGCGCATGTGGAACTGGGCCAACAGTTCCGGCGCCCTTTTCCTGCAGACCGGCGACATGAGCGAAAAGGCCGTCGGCTATACCACGATGGGCGGCGATCTCGAGGGCGCGCTCTCGGTCATCGCCAACGTGCCGAAGACCGTCGTGATCGCGCTCCTGCAGCGGCTGCACGCGCGGTTCGGCTTCACCGGCATCAGTGCCACGCTCGCCACCGAGCCGGGGCCCGAGCTGGCCGACGCGCAGCAGGCCGAGCAGGAGCTGATGCCCTTCCCCGTGCTCGACGCGTGCCTCCACCTCTACGCCGGCGAGAAGATGTCGCCCGGCGAGATGGCGGCGGCCCTGGTGAGCCTCTTCCCATCGGAAGAGGGCGAACGCCTGCAGGCATGGGCGTCGCGCTTCGCCCGCCTGTTCTCGCAGTCCATCTACAAGTGGGTACAGTCGCCGCTGTCGCTGCACGTCGGGTCGCTGGACCTGGACCGCGAGCGCGCGCTGCAGATGCCGGTGGTGCAGAGGAATGAGTGGCAGGGGTGATTCCCGTTGCGGATCTCGCTGATCCGCGAGTCCAGGCCTACCGGCTGGTCGCCGATCCCCATGCGCTCGAGGCGCGGAACCTCTTCGTCGCCGAAGGGCGGCTGGTAGTGCCGCGGCTGCTCGAGGCCTCGGCCAGGCCGGGCCGATGGAGGGGCGCCGCGCAATCCGTGCTGCTGTCCCCGGCCGCGTTCGCGCAGCTCGAGCCGGTCGTCTCGGCTCATCCCGATGTGCCCGTCTTCGTCGTCCCGCAGTCCGTCATGGACGGCGTCGTCGGGTTCAACATCCACCGCGGCTGCCTCGCCCTCGCGCGGCGGCCGGAGATTCCCGCGCTGACGCGCGAGATGGTCGACTCCGTATCGCGCGTGGTCGTGCTGGAGGGTGTGAACAACCCGGACAACATCGGCGGCGTCTTCCGCGGCGCCGCGGCGCTTGGCGCCGAGCTGGTGGTGCTTGGACCTGCATGCGGCGACCCGCTCTACCGGAAGGCCGTGCGCACGTCGATGGGAACGACGCTCGAGGTGCCCTTCGCGCGGGCGGAGCCGTGGCCCGGCGCGCTGGCGCTGCTCCGCGATGCCGGGCTCAAGGTCATCGCCCTCACACCGGAGACCGATGCACTGCCGCTGCCGCGGCTGACGCTCGGTGCGAAGCGTGTCGCCCTCGTCGCCGGCGCCGAGGGCAGCGGGCTGTCGGAGGCCGCCCTGGCCGCCGCCGACGTGCGCGTGACCATCCCGATGAGCGGACGGGTGGACTCGCTCAACGTCAGCACGGCCGTCGCCATCGCCCTGTACCATGTGGGCGTGAGCGTGACCTCGTGACGCCCGAGACCGAAGCCGGACTCATCAATTTCCTCATCGACCGCCTGCAGATCGACCACGAATGGTTCGAGGGCCGCGGCCGCGGCTTCGCGTGGTGGGCCGGCGCGCTGGCGCAGCGCGTCACGCTCGCGCCTCCGCGCACGATACACCGGGTCACCGTCACCACCCTGCACGTCGAGACCGACCTGCTCGCTGACGTGCCCACCGCCGGGATCACGTGGCAGCGCCTGGCGTCGCTCAATCGCCTCGCCACGCTCAGCGCGTACGTCGCCGACGTCGAGGCGCAGAAGATTCGCCTGCACGCGTCGGTGGCCCTTACCGACGACAACTGGCCGATGGCGCGCACCCTGGCGCTCCACGCGATGGCCCTGCAGGTGGCGGATGCCCATGCCGAAGCCGCGGAACTCGCAAAGGCCTTCGGAGCCCGCGTGGACGAGAGCGCCCATCCCACGGCCGGCCTCCGCGCGCAGCCGGACGAGATGCTGGGCGTGGTGGAGATCTACCAGCAGCGCGGGCAGGACGCGTCGCCCTTCACGACCGAGGCGCTGGCGCAGCTGGTGCACGTGGAGCCCCGTCCCTGGCTCATGGCGGCGAGCGAGCCCGATCGGCTCGTCGCCGACCTGGCGTTTGCCACCGGCCAGCCGGCGCGCCTCGAGCTGGACGCGAGCGTCGTGCACCCGGCGCTCGGGTCGGGCCTGCAGCTGCGGCTCCTCATCCCCGTCGAGCCGGACGCGGCGATCGCCCAGCGGCTGAACGCCAACGAGGTCGTGCAACCGGATGCCCACCAGCTGGGCGCGTGGTGCGTGGATCCGGAACGCGGGCTCGGGTTCGTGGCGTTCATCCCGTCAGCCGCCTTCATGCCCGGGCTCCTCCGCGCGCTCGTGTATCACGCGGCCGGGCGCAACGAGTGGGCCCGGGACCTGCTCTTCCCCCAGTAAGGGCCGAACGGGTCAATCCTCCCAGCCAAGCGAGCGGCCGACCGCCTTCTTCCAGCCGGCATACAGCCGTTCCCGCTCCGCCGCCGCCATCGACGGCCGGAACTCCCGATCCAGCGCCCAGTTGCGACGCACGTCGTCCAGGCCATTCCAGTAGCCCACCGCGAGGCCCGCGAGGTACGCCGCGCCGAGGGCTGTCGTCTCCCCCACCACCGGCCGCCGCACGGGCACGTTCAGCAGGTCGGCCTGGAACTGCAGGAGGCCCGCGTTGGCCGCGGCCCCGCCGTCCACCTTGAGCGTCGACAACGGCAGGCCGGCTTCCTCCTGCATGACCTCGAGCACGTCGCGCGTCTGGTAGGCCATGGCGTCGACGGCGGCACGCGCGATGTGCGCCATCTTCGTGTTGCGCGTGAGCCCGACGATGACCCCGCGGGCCCGCGGATCCCAGTAGGGCGCCCCCAGGCCGACGAACGCGGGCACGAGGTACACGCCGTCGGTGTCGGGCACCTCGGCCATCAGCGCCTCGACATCCGCGGACGCGCGAATGGCGCGCAGGCCGTCCCGCAGCCACTGCACCGCGGCGCCGGCGATGAACACCGATCCCTCGAGCGCGTACACGGTCTCGCGCCCGATGCGCCAGCCGATGGTGGTGACCAGGCCCTTCTCCGACGGCACGGGCGTGGCGCCCGTGTTGAGGAGCATGAAGCAGCCGGTGCCGTACGTGTTCTTCGCCGCGCCGGGCTCGAAGCACGCCTGGCCGAAGAGCGCCGCCTGCTGATCGCCCGCGATGCCGGCCACCGGCACGCTGGCGCCGAGCAACTCGGGCACGGTCTCCCCGTACACCTCGCTCGAGGCGCACACCTCGGGCAGCATCGCCCGCGGCACGTCCAGCAGGCGCAACAGCTCGTCGTCCCAGTCCTGGGTGTGGATGTTGAAGAGCAGCGTCCGGCTGGCGTTGCTCGCGTCGGTCACGTGCCGGCGCCCGCCGGTGAGCCGCCAGAGGAGGAAACTGTCCACCGTCCCGAAGAGCACGTCGCCGCGGGCCGCCCGCGCGCGCAATCCGTCGAACGAGTCCAGCAGGTGCTTGATCTTCGTGCCCGAGAAATACGCGTCCACGACAAGGCCCGTCTTGCGCCGGAACGTCGGCTCGTGGCCCTCGGCCTTCAACCGATCGCAGATGGGAGCGGTGACGCGGCTCTGCCAGACGATGGCGTTGGCGACAGGCCTGCCGGTGGCCTTGTCCCAGAGAACCGTGGTCTCGCGCTGATTGGTGACGCCGATGGCGGCCAGATCCGTGGCGGCGATGCCCGCCTTCGACAACGCATCGCGCGCGGTCTGCAGCTGCGACGACCAGATGGCCTCGGGGTCGTGCTCGACATGGCCGGGCCCCGGGAAAATCTGGGGAAACTCCTGCTGCGCCATCGCGACGACGCGTCCGCCGCGATCGACGACGATGCTGCGGCTCGACGTCGTGCCCTGGTCGAGGGCGAGGATGTAGCGGCTCACGAGCGAATCTCCGGCGGCGGCAGCGCGCGCCCGATGCACAGGTCGTAGGCGATGGCGCCCAGGACGCCGCCCGCCACCGGCCCGGCGATGGGCACCCACCACCAGCCGTTGCCGGCGGAGAACACCCCGCCGCCCCACCCGGCGACGGCCGTGAACAGGCGCGGCCCGAGGTCGCGCGCCGGGTTGATGGCGTAGCCGGCGTTGAAGCCGAAGGCGACGCCGATGGCGACGACCAGCGCGCCGATGAGCGGCGCCGCCAGCCAACCGGGCGGCGCGGAGTTGCGTTGATCGGTCATTGCCAGCACGCCCACCATCAGCAGCGCCGTGCCGACGATCTGGTCCACGAGCCCGCCGGCCAGCGAGAGGAACGGCTGCGGATAGGTGGCGAAGATGCCCGCCGTCCCCAGCGCCCCCTGCACCTGGCGGACCCCGCCGTCGTAGGCCTCGAACGCCTCGCGGTAGGTCAGGAAGACGACGGCCGCCGCGGCAAACGCACCGGCCGTCTGCGCGAGGGCGAAGACCGGCACCTTCGCCCACGGAAACCCGCGCCGGACCGCCAGCGCCACCGACACCGCGGGGTTCAGGTGCGCCCCCGACACGCCGGCCGCGGTGTAGACGCCCAGCATGACGCCGAGGCCCCAGCCGACGTTGATCGCGAAGTACGAGCCGTTGGCGTTCTGGCTGAGCACCGCCTGCGCGACCACGCCGGCGCCGAACATGATGAGGATGAACGTGCCGAGGAACTCCGCTGCCGCTTCCCTGAGCATGGCGGATTATGGATCACGTCGGGAGCCGGGAGCCGGGAACCGGGAGCGGATCGCGACGGGACTGTTATGATCGAGGCGACTGCCATGCCCCTCGCCGCCCGCCCGGCGTCCCCCGCGGACGCGCCCGAGATCACGCGCATTTACAACGAGGGCATCGACGATCGGCTCGGCACGTTCGAGACGCGCCCGCGCACGGCCGAAGACGTCGCGGCCTGGTTCGATGGCCGCCACCCGATCGTCGTGGTCGAGAACGAAGACCGGCATATCGTGGCCTTCGCCTCCACGTCCACCTATCGCGCGAGGGACTGCTACGCGGGGATCGCCGAGTACTCGGTGTACGTCGAGCGCGCGAGCCGCGGGCACGGCGCTGGCCGCGTGGCCATGCAGGCCCTCATCGGCGCCGCCGCGCGAGCCGGCTTCTGGAAGCTCATCTCCCGCATCTTCGTCGAGAACACGCCCAGCCGTCGGTTGATGGCCTCGATGGGCTTCCGCGAAGTCGGCATCTACCAGCGTCACGGCAAGCTGGACGGGGCCTGGCGGGACGTCGTCATCGTCGAGCGCCTGATCCCGGAGAACCTCGCCTGATGCTGGCGACGTTCCAGGCCTGGGTCGATCAGCTCGGAGGCCTGGGGCTCTACATCATCGCGGTCCTCGATTCGTCGTTCCTGTCGCTGCCCGAGGTGAACGACGCGCTGGTGATCTATCTCAGCATGCGGCATCCCGATTGGATGCCCTACTACGCGAGCATGACCACGCTGGGCTCGCTGACGGGGTGCTTCCTGCTCTACGCGATGGGGCGCAAAGGGGGGGAGGTCTTCCTGCGCCGGCGGTTCAGCTCCGCGCGCGTGGACCGCGGGATCCGCATCTACCAGCGCTGGGGCCTGCTGGCCGTGATCGTGCCATCACTGCTGCCGCCGCCGACGCCGTTCAAGATCTTCGTGTTGATGGCCGGCGTGGCGGCCGTCGCGCCGTGGCGCTTCGCCCTGGCGGTCCTCCTCGGCAGGGGCGCCCGCTACTTCGGCCAGGCCTACCTGGCGATGCGCTACGGCGAACGAGGCCTGGAACTGGTTCGGCAGAATGGCGCAACGCTGGCGGTGGCCCTCGCAATCGCGCTGGCCGCCGGCGCCGGCTACCTGATGGTCCGGCGTCAACGACCCAGGCCGAGCCTCGCGGGCAGTTCATCCGGCTCGAACGGCCGGTAGTCGGAGTACTCACGCCAGAAGTTGATCACGACCTTGCGCACGAGGAGCGCGCGTCCGGTGCCATCGAAGCGGGACTCCACGGGCAGCCATCGCCCGTCGATGCGACGCCTGACGAACTTCGCGGTGGAGCCCGCGTGGAGCTTCGCGATGATGCCGAAGCCGAACGACACGTCGTCGATGGCGGTGGCCTCGACGTTCATCACTTCGTACTCGTGCTCGTGGACCCACGCTCGGCCCTCGAACGCCCTGGCTATCCGCCCTTCGCGCGTTCTCGGCTGCGCGTCGGGCCTCGGCGTGAAACTGATGACGATGGCGGGCTGCCCTTCCCAGGTGTCGCGGCCCGCGATGGCGAAGTCGAACATCTCGAGCGCCTCGCGGGCCCGTGCCTCGTCCCGCTCGCGCCCCTCGCGCGCCCGTTGCAGGCGCAACCGGCGGGCCGACTCCCCCTCGCGCGCGGTCCGCCGGTTCCACGCATCCAGTCTCTCGAGATATGCGCGGTCCTGCTCCGCAATCTCCGCGGCGCTGAGCGGACGGCCGTCGCGTTCGACCAGGCGTCGGTAGGTCAACTTGTCGTCCGGGTGCGGGTACACCTCCTGCACCAGCACCGGCCCGGTTCCAATGCGGCCGAACGGGTTGAGGTTCAGCTCAGTGGACCTCTGCCGGTACGAATAGCGGCTCTGGATGATGTCGTTGCTCGCCAGCCGCTTCTGCACCTCGGCGAGGAACGAGTCTCGATCCGGAAGCGGAGGGGCTTGCGCGCGAAGCCCTCCAGGCGGGAGGGCCAACGGCGCCCCCGCCAGGGCGACCAGGAGCGCGATCAGGCCGCGCATGCGTGCCATACGATAATGATGGCGTACCCGCCCTTCCATGGTCGAACCCTTCCCCAATCACGCCGTGCAGGTGCTCACCGTCCGTCAGGACGCGCCCGAGGTGCGCGCGCGGCTCGACCGCTACCGTGCCCTGCTCGGCCCGGCCGAGCGGGAGCGCGAATCGCGATTCCACTTCGACGCCGACCGCGAGCGCTTCGTGATTGGCCGCGCCCTGGCGCGCATCCAACTCTCGCGCTACCTGGGTGGCGATCCGCGGCGGTGGGCGTTCGTCACCAACGCGCACGGGCGGCCGGAACTGGTGGCACGGGAGGGCGTGTCCACCTTCGGATTCAACGTGTCCCACACGCGAGGGCTGGTCGCCTTCGCCATGGCGCGGACACGCGATGTGGGCGTCGACGTCGAGTGCATCGACCGCGCGCTCACCCATGACGTCGCGGACCGGTTCTTCGCGCCGGCGGAGGTGGCCGCGCTGCGCGCGCTGCCCGAGCGCGACCAGGCGCGCGTCTTCTTCGACTACTGGACGCTCAAGGAGGCCTACATCAAGGCGCGCGGGATGGGCCTGGCGCTGCCGCTGAGGCGCTTCGCCTTCCGCCTCGCCTCTCCCGGCCCGCCCAGCATCGCCTTCGATCCGGAGATCGACGATGACGCGCAGACCTGGCAGTTCGCGCAGGCGTGGCCAACGGGCCGACATCGCCTGGCGGTGGCCGTGCGGCGCTCGGGCACCGACCTCGACGTGCGCATCGAGGACGTGGTGCCGCAGGTGGACGCGTGAAGCTCTGGGCGATCGCCGATCTTCACGTCGGGTTCAAGGAGAATCGCGCGGGCCTCGAGGCCCTGGGCAGCTATCCGGACGACTGGCTCATCCTGGCCGGCGATGCGGGCGACACGCCCGCCCAGCTCGATCTCGCGCTTCGGGCGCTGACGTCACGCTTCCGGCAGGTCATCTGGGTCCCCGGCAATCACGACCTGTGGACGCCGAGGGACCTTGCCCCCGATCGGCGCGGTGTCGGACACTACGAGCGCCTGGTGACGCTCTGCCGCCGGCACGGGGTGCTGACGCCCGAGGATCCGTACCCGGTGTGGCCGGGCGACGGCCCGATCCGCGCGATCGTCCCGCTCTTCCTGCTGTACGACTACTCGTTCGCGCCGGACGGCATGGACCCGGATGCGGCCGTGCGCTGGGCACGCGAGGCCAACCTGCGATCGGCCGACGAGGACCTGCTGGCCCCCGCGCCCCATGCCAGCCGCGCAGCGTGGTGCCATGCGCGGGTGGCGGAGGCGCACGCGCGGCTCGACGCGCTGCCGCGGCACGCTCGCCTGGTGCTGGCGAACCACTTCCCCCTCAGGCGCGACCTGGCCGTGCTCCCGCGCATCCCACGCTTCAGCATCTGGTGCGGCACCAGGCATACCGAGGACTGGCACCAGCGCTTCAACGTGGAGGCCGTCATATACGGCCACCTGCACATGCGCGCCTCGAGGACCCTGGACGGCGTCCGCTTCGAAGAGGTGTCGCTGGGGTACCCGCGGCAATGGAGCCAGGCTCGCGGGGTAGGACACTACCTGCGGAGGATTCTCTAGGGGCTTGGGACTTGGGGCTTGGGGCTTGGGGCTTGGGGCCTGGGTGTGAAGTCTTGGGTCTTGAAGTCTTGGGTCTCGAGGCTAGCTTCGTGCTGTCTTCGTGATCTTCGTAACTTCGTGGT